>JAEEXY010000034.1 GCA_016288005.1 Lachnospiraceae bacterium | reverse complement strand
GATAAACTCCCTGAGCATCGATTTAAGGCCGAATACGATCGGCTGCTTTTCTTTTACGGCAAGGAGATTTACCGAATAGGTATCCTCCAGTCCGGACTTCTTAAAGAGTCCGTTCAGCAGGTTCGCGGCGTCGCGGTCCTTTTTGACCTCGACCACGATCCTGATGCCCTCCTTCGAGGACTCGTCCCTTACATCGTATATCTCTTCAAATACCTTGTCCCTCATGAGGCCCACCAGGCCCTCTACGAGCTTCGTCTTTGTGCCCGAAGCGGTGAAAGGTATCTCTGTGATGACAATATTCGTGCGGCCGTACTCGCCTTTTTCGATGACGGTCTTCGCCCTGATCCTGATCCTGCCTTCGCCGGTCTCGTAAATGTCCCTGAGTGCTGAACCGTTGACGATCACGCCGCCGGTCGGGAAATCGGGACCGGGCATGATCTCGAGCAACTCATCGACTGAGATTGCGGGATTGTCCAGATATGCGATGCAGGCGTTGATCACCTCTCCCGCGTTGTGCGGAGGGATATTTGTCGCCATGCCGACAGCGATACCGGTCGTTCCGTTGATCAGAAGGTTCGGTATCATCGCGGGGAGTACAGTGGGCTCCTTTTCGCTCTCGTCGAAATTGGGGATGAAGTCCACGAGATCCTTGTCAAGGTTCTCGAGCAGCGTCATGCCGCCCTCCGAAAGTCTCGCTTCGGTATAACGCATCGCAGCCGAAGGATCGCCGTCGATCGAACCGAAATTGCCGTGGCCGTCAACGAGCGGTATCGAGAGGGTATAGTCCTCCGACATATGCACGAGAGCGTCGTAGATCGAACTGTCGCCGTGAGGATGGTACTTACCCATCGTATCGCCGACGATACGCGCCGACTTGCGGTGCGGCTTCTTCGGGTCGAGGCCGAGCTCGTTCATCGCGTAGAGGATACGCCTCTGAACGGGCTTTAAGCCGTCCCTGACGTCGGGCAGGGCTCGCGCTATGATAACGCTGATGGCATAATCGCGGTAGGAGTTCTTCATCTCCTCCGAAAAATCGAGCTGCTGTAACTGTTCCATTATAAAAACCTCTTAAGTAATATCTAAATTCGCATTCTGCGCTTCCGCCATGATGAACTCGCGGCGGGGCGGCACGTTCGCGCCCATGAGGAGCGATGTCACCTCATCGGCCTCTACGGCGTCGCTGATGCTCACCTGGGCGAGCACGCGCTGGTCGGGATCGAGCGTGGTCTCCCACAGCTGCGTCGCGTCCATCTCGCCGAGTCCTTTGTAGCGCTGCAGCGAGAGTATCTTGCGTCCGGTCTTGCGGAACTCCTCGAGCGCCGCGTCGTTAAATAAGTATTCGCTCACCTTTGACTTCTTGCCGCGCGCGGTGCCTGTCTCGTACTCGACCCTGTAGAGCGGCGGAAGTCCTCGGTAAACCTTGCCCTCGTAGATCAGCTCGGGCATATATCTGTAGAAAAATGTCAGGAGCAGCGTGCTGATATGCGCGCCGTCCACATCGGCATCGGTCAGGATGATGATCTTGTCATAGCGGAGCTTGGAAATATCGAACTCCTCGGCTATGCCGCAGCCGAATGCCTGTATCATCGAACGTATCTCGTTGTTCTGCAGTATCTTGTCGAGAGGCGTTTTCTCAACGTTCAGTATCTTGCCCCTGAGAGGCAGCACGGCCTGGGTCCTGCGGTTGCGCGCAGTCTTTACGGTGCCGCCCGCGGAATCACCCTCGACGATGTAGACCTCGCACTCCTCGGGATGCTTTGACGAGCATGCCGCGAGCTTTGATTTGGTCTCGTAAGTGTCGGCGAGCGATTTGAGCACCGCGTTCCTCGCCTTGTCGCCTGCCTTGCGCGCATTGTAAGACTTCATGGAATTGTCGAGGATGGTCTTTAATATCTCGACATTCTTATCGAAGAAACGCGTAACCTCGCTCGTAAATACATCCTCGACCGCGATCTTCGCGTCGTTGTTGCCGAGCTTTGTCTTGGTCTGGCCCTCGAACTGCGGGTCGGGATGCTTTATCGAAACAATGGCGATGATGCCGTTGCGGATATCCTTGCCGTCGAGGTTCTCATCCTTTTCCTTAAGTACTCCGAGCTCTCTCGCGTACTGGTTGATCACGCGCGTCAGACCCGATTTAAAGCCGGTGACGAGCGTTCCGCCGTCCACGACATTGATGCAGTTGCAGTAGGAGTTGATCTGCTCGGCGAAGGAATCGTTGTACTGGAACGCGACCTCCACCTCGATATCGCCGCTCCTGCCCTCTACATAGATCGGGTCGGGATGGAGCGTCCTCATCTCGCGGGAGAGATAGGCAACAAAGCTCTTGATGCCTTCGTTTTCGCAGAAGGTCTGCTTAAATCCGGTGTTCTGGTCGGTAAAAGTAAGGGTGAGGCCCTTGTTCAGATATGCGGTTTCCTTAAGCTTTTTGATGATGACCTCGGCCTTGAACTCGGTGGTGTCAAAGATCGTGGCATCGGGATAGAAAGTAACGGTAGTACCGGTATCGTTCTTGGCAGTCTTGCCGGTCACGGGGATCATGCCGCCCACGAGCTCAACGACCGGAGTGCCGCCGTTTTGATACTCATCGCGGTATATCTTGCCGTCGCGGCGAACCTCGACGATGAAACGCGAAGAAAGCGCATTAACTACGGATGCGCCTACTCCGTGCAGACCGCCGGATACCTTATAAACCGAATTACCGAACTTACCTCCCGCGTGGAGTATCGTGTAAACGACACGCACCGTGGGGATATGTTCGGTCGGATGGATGTCTGTCGGGACGCCGCGTCCATGATCCGCGATACGAACGCCGCCGTCCTTTAAGAGCGTTATTTCGATGTGATCGCAGTGTCCGGCGAGATGCTCGTCGATACCGTTGTCGAGGATCTCCCAAATCAGGTGATGGAGGCCGCGGCTGCCCGTCGATCCGATGTACATACCCGGACGTTTGCGGACTGCCTCAAGTCCCTTTAAAACCATTATGTCACTGCCGTCATAGTGTGCTGCCATTACCGCTTTTGTTCCTTTCACGGTGACAGGCACCGGCTCCGGTGCCTGTCACCATTGTTGTTATTTCTCGTAGCCGGCATTTTTCATAACATCGCAGAAATCAAAGGTCGCGAAGTAATCCTTCGCGGTTTCCGCGCGCCTGATGAGCTGAACCTCTCCGTCCTCGCGCAGCAGAAGCTCTGCCGAACGGAGCATGCCGTTATAGTTGTAGCCCATCGCGAAGCCGTGAGCTCCGGTATCGTGGATGCAGAGATAATCTCCCATGTCGATCCTCGGAAGATCGCGGTCGATCGCGAATTTATCATTGTTCTCACAGAGATTTCCTACCACATCGTACTTATGGTCAGGCTCGGCGTCTTCCTTGCCGAGGACCGTAATATGGTGGTAAGCGCCGTACATCGCGGGACGCATAAGGTTTGCCGCGCAGGCGTTGACACCGATGTACTCCTTATAGATGTGCTTTTCGTGGATCGCCTTTACGATGAGATGTCCGTAAGGCGCCAGCATGAAGCGTCCGAGCTCCGTAAAAATCGCGACATCCATGCCCGCGGGAGTGATGACCTCCTCATACGCGGCACGTACGCCCTCACCGATCTTCATGATGTCGCAGGGCTTAACTCCGGGACGGTAGGGGATGCCTACGCCGCCCGAAAGATTGATATAGCAGATGTCCGCGCCGGTCTCCTCTTTAAGCTCTACAGCGAGCTGGAACAGGTCCTTTGCGAGCATCGGATAATAATCGTTGGTCACGGCACCGCTGCACAGGAACGCATGGATACCGAACTTTTTGACGCCGAGGCCCTTGAGCCTGCGGAACGCGTCCGCGATCTGGTGCCTGGTCATGCCGTACTTTGAATCGCCGGGGTTGTCCATGATGCCGTTCGAAACGTTATAGAATCCTCCGGGATTGAAACGGCAGAAAACCGTCTCGGGGATGCCGCATTCCTTATCGAGGAAATCGATCATCGTGATGTCGTCCAGATTGATATAGGCGCCGAGCTGTCTGGCCTTTGTGAACTCGCCCGCGGGAGTCTCGTTCGACGAGAACATTATGTCGCCCTCGCCCATGCCGACCGCCTCGGCAAGATAGAGCTCCTGGATCGAAGCGCAGTCCACGCCGCAGCCCTCGTCCTTTAATATCTTAATGATGAAGGGATTCGGGGTCGCCTTAACGGCAAAGAACTCCTTAAAGCCCTTGTTCCACGCAAAAGCCTCCTTGAGCCTGCGCGCGTTCTCCCTGATGCCCTTTTCGTCGTAAATGTGAAAAGGTGTCGGGTACTTTTTCTCGATCTCTTCGACCATCTCTCTGGTCACGAACGGAATCTTCTCTTTTGCGATCTCCTGCATAATCTCTCTCTCCTGAATTAATATTCCCCGACCCTAAATGCGCATGTTCTCAGTCCTCTTTCGAGCCTGTGAGTCCCAGATCCTCTTTGATCTTGCTCGTGGAAATGCCCTCGGTGCGCGGCAGATAAACGACTTCGCAATAATCCTTGAGGAAATCGAATTTGCCCTTCCAGTCGTCGCCCATAACAAAAACATCGACATTGTTCTTCACAACGTCGTCGATCTTCTGTTCCCAGGTGTACTCCGGCAGAACCTCGTCCACATATTTAACAGCCTCAAGGATCTTTTTGCGGTCCTCAAAGCTGTAATAAGCCTTTTTGCCCTTGATCGCGTTGAACTCGTCGGATGAAACGACAACGATCAGATAGTCGCCGAGCTCCTTCGCGCGGCGCAGCAGATTGATGTGCCCGACATGGAGCAGATCGTAAGTTCCGTAAGTAATAACCTTTTTCATATAATGTCAACCTCTTGCCTGTCTTTCAAAATTTATATTTTTGCCGGCCACGACGGAAATGCAGTAATCTCCGATCGGGCTAAGCTCTCTGGTGCCGAACTCTCCCTCGCAGACTCTCTGTGTGATCGCGAGCCTGCCGTTCTTCATGACCGTACCGTACGCGTCCCTCGGAGTCGCGAGCCCCAGTCCGGTGGATTTGACGAATGCCTCCCTGACGGTCCAGATGCGTCCGAACATCTGCATCCTGGTCGCCTCATCGGGCGCCTCCATGATGAGCCTGCGTTCCTCCTCGCCGAATATGCCGAAGATGATGCGGTTGCTGATCCGCCTGCAGTCCTCGATATCGATGCCCGGCTCGTATTCGTCCGAAAAAGCCGCAACCGCGTAATGTCCCGCATGCGAGATATTGAAACGGATCTCGGGGTGGTTTATGAAAATGGGTTTTCCTCCCGCCGCGGTCCCGTACTTCATGTCGCGCTCGTTCAGTCCGTAAGCCTTAAGCCCGATGTCGGTCACGAGTCCCGCCGCAAGGCAGAGGTCATAATTGTTCGCGCGCCGCGCCGCAGCCGCCTCCGTGCCCGCGGACGCAAAGCGCTCAAGCTTTGCCCTGCGGTAAGGAGAGAGCATACGGGATAAAGCCTCACGGTTTTCCGTAAAGCTCTCGTCATGCGTATCCACAATATAGACCTTCAGTGAATCCATTATCTCCCGCCTTCGATCTTTAATATGCCGTCATAATATGTAATGTCGCAGAAACCGCCGTCAGCGTTTTCCGCCGAATACCAGATGAATCCGTCCGCGTCGCCCTCATCGGCGTCAACGATGTATCCCGCCTCAGCGAGCAGTACCGTATAGGCTCTCACGTCATCCTCCGCGACATCCTCGAATATCGCGTGATATGCGCTGCCGTCAGAACTCTCGCCGTCGGAAGCGAACGTCCCCGCCGTAAATTCGGGAAGGTCCGCGAGCGCGGT
The DNA here is from genome assembly GCA_016288005.1 of Lachnospiraceae bacterium. GTDB lineage: Bacteria > Bacillota > Clostridia > Lachnospirales > Lachnospiraceae > RUG11977. The sequence goes on along the minus strand of JAEEXY010000034.1, from coordinate 24,969 downwards.
GACCGTCCAGATATGTTCGAGCCGTTCCTCGCTCCCCGTATCGTCCGGGTAATAGCCCGAGCCAATCTTTAACTGTCCCTCGCCGAAATCGACCTCCACGGCCCAGTTGTCCGCATTGAGCGCGGAGTACGCGATGCGCGACGCATGCGAATCACTCTTTGCTCCGTTCACGAATCCCGCCGCCTCCAGCTCCGCTATATAAGCGAGCACCTCATCGGGCTCCACTCCCGCGAAGCTCGCCCTGTCAAAGGTCTCCTCCGCAGAAAAACCGTGATATATACCGCCCGTAAACTCGGGTATCCATACAAGGAATGTCTCCTGCCAGTCCGACGAGCGCTGCTCGTCCGTTTCGGGAACATCGGCGGGCGCCTTTGTCGGCGTGGGAGAAGCAGGCGTATCATCGGGGCCTGCCGTGGGCTTTAAGTCGCTCCCGGGCACCGATGAGGAATCATCGTCATCGGGGTCGGTCTCCATCAGGGTCGGCAGAGGCTCGTCCGTAGGCTCCGGCACTTCGGTCGGAGTGGGAGTTGCGTTGCCGGCAGGTGTCGGAGTGCCGGTATCGGCAGCATCCGGCGTGGGCGCAGACGTCATGTTCGGGGTCTGCTGCGTCGGAGTCGCCGTCGTATCATCCGCAGGGTCTTTGGTCTTATGCGTGCATGCCGAAAACGCGGTCAATGCGAACAGCACCGCGATGATCAGACACGCCCGTTTAAAATCAGGTTTTTTAAGCATAAATCCCCCTGCAATCAATTTTAATAAAACAAAAAAACAAAAGCAAGCAAAAATCACGCCTTTGCCGCAGGACTGCCGCCAAGAGCGCTCTCGTCTATCTCACCCGCGGCCTTCAGCGCCAGTTTGGTGATAACGGGACCCGTCAGCTCGTAGATAACCGTGCCGCAGAGAATGATCGTCTTGATGCGCGGACCGTAGTCGGGAACTATCTTAAGCGCGGTGGTCGCAAGACCTATCGCTACACCGGCCTGGGGCACGAGCGTAAAGCCCAGGTATTTCTGTATCTTTGCGGGCGCATGGCACATCTTTCCGCCGAGAGCCGCGCCGGCAACCTTGCCGACAACCCTGAACAGTACGTAAAGAATGCCGATCACTCCGACCTGAGGGATCAGCGTGATATCAAGTCCCGCGCCCGACAGGAAGAAGAACAGCATGAACAGCGGCGGCGTCATACGGTCCGTCTGTTCGAATATCTTGTCGCTGACGTTCGAGGTGTTGACGAGCATAGCGCCGAGGATCATGCATGCGAGCAGCGCCGACAGTCCGAGCAGATCGGAGATGCCGATGCAGGCAAATACCATCGCGTAGGTTACCGACAGTCTGTTTCCGCGTCCCGTAAACCATTTGACAAGGAACCTGAAGAGCACACCGAACACCGCTCCGAGCAGGAGCGAGCCGAGTATCTCGGCAATGGGTTTGAGTATCGTCATAAGCATCGAGCCCGTGCCGCCGTCTTCGATGCTCTGCGCGATCGCCACGGAGATACCGAAGAACATGAGCGCGGTGGCATCATCGATGGCCACTACCGCGAGCAGTGTCTCGGTAAGCTCGCCCTTTGCCTTGTACTGCTTTACGACCATCAGCGTGGCCGCGGGCGCGGTAGCAGCTGCTATAGCACCGAGACAGAGCGAGAACGGAACATTGTTGCCGGTGAGGATCAGCACGAGATCGACCACGAGAACAGCGCCGAGCGATTCGCAGACCGCGATGACAACGGGTGTTTTTCCTACTTTTTTAAGATAGCTGAGCTTAAACTCGGCACCGATCGAAAACGCGATAAAACCTAACGCGACGGTCGGTATGAAGCTCAGCGTGTCAACGGCATCCGCAGGGATCACATTGAGGCAGAACGGCCCCAGGAGCAGTCCGATGATCAGATAGCCCGTTACATTCGGAAGCTTTACCAGCTTCATGACCTTGCTCGAGAGCAGCGCAAATATTATCGCTATCGCAAGAAAGGTCAGTATATTTAAATTAAGATCAGGCAGCATTTCAATACATCCCTCTTTCGTTATTGATCGGCTTCGCTGAGGCCGGATACATAAGTAATGGGGATTTCAAACATGATCCCCGAGTTCGGTTCCTTAAGGTTGACCAGTCTTTTGATCGTGGTACGGGCATGAACGATCTGCTCGTCCTTTAATACGAAGATGACCACCTTGCAGTTGGGTGTCTCCTCATCCTTTAAGATATGGCGGAGCATGCCGAACATAGGAAGATCCTCCATGTTGGCGAGCTGCTCTCCCATTCCGCGGCCCTCAAGTATGGTTCCCCCGCGAACGCCTTCATTCGCGAGGTTCTTCAATATCTCGTCGAGCTTGTTGTCGTTTTTAAGTATAAGAGTTAGTAATTGCATCTATAAGTCCTCCTTATATAATATTAATCACAAACCGCATCCGGATAACAAGCCGGCCGGCGCAATCTAATGCACCGGCCACTGTGTTTTCAATCTTTATTTGTCACGATCTCAAACTCATTGTTAACGCCTTCACCGCAGTCGCAAAGCATTGCCACGGCCTTCTCGGCCTCGCGTCTGCTCCTGAAGTTCTCGCCGTCGGCCTTCTCGAAGGTGTTGATGAAATGATCGGGCTTGATCTCTCTGACATAACCCTGCTCGCCGCTGAATCTGTTTGTCCACTTGATCTTCATAAAAAATATCTCCTTTGTCCTTTTTCCCCCAAAACCCTCAACAGAACAAAAGAATACCTTCTTACTATACATCCTCAGGACAAAATCATAGCACTACGCTGCCGGTAATGCAAGAGCAATGAAATATATCGATTTGAAGCCTTTTTCCACACGAAATCCGTCCTAAAATCTTTTGGTTTCAAAGCAAAAAATTTTATCTACACATTTGCGTATTTTTTGTTATAATGTTCATATAGAATGCAGTGTACTATTCGTTTTGTAAAATAATAGCAGTATCGGAGGAGAAAAATGACGGATCGCAAGGTTACAGAAGAAGCGAAACAGCAGCTCGATACTCTTTTTGAAGCGCTATCGATAGTTGCCGAGGATACTTATGTATTTCTCTGCGATATGAGATACGACTATTCCAGATGGTCGAAGGAACTGGTCTCCGCTTTTGAGCTGCCTTCCGAATATATGTACGAAGCCGGGCGCATCTGGGAGGAGCATGTCCATCCCGAGGACCGTCCCAGCTACAGCAAGGGCATAGAGGCGATCTTTGCCGGGCAGCAGATGGGACACGACATGCTCTACCGTGTCAGACGTCCCGACGGTGAATACGACATCTGCACCTGCCGCGGGATCGTGCTGACCGACCCTGAAGGTCATCCCACATATTTCGGCGGAGCGATACGCAATCACAGCCAGCGCAGCCACATCGATTCGCTCACCGGCCTGCGCAGCCAGTACGGATTTTTCGCCGATCTTCAGCGGCATATACGCAATAAAACGCCTATCCGCATAGGGCTGGCCGGCATCGGAAAACTGGCAGAGATCAATGAGGTTTACGGCTATCACATCGGCAATAAGATCCTGCAGCATTTCGGCCGCTATCTAATGGAGAACGTCACTAACCGCGGCGGCGCGTACCGCCTCGACGGCTCGCGTTTCGCGATCATTTCCACGCTGCAGAGCGAGCAGGAACTGGCGGCCTCATACGAGGATATCCGCGCGCATTTCCGCAAGGGCATCAGGATCGACGATCTCGATATCTCGCTCGAGCTCAACGCAGGCATGCTCTCGCTGAACGACTTCAACGTCGACGATCAGACCGTGTACTCGTGCCTGAACTTCGCCTATGAGGAGTCCAAGCTCAACAAGCACGGCGATCTGGTCACATTCCGCAGCGAGCTCACCGAAGCAAATAAAAAAAGGATCGCCAAACTGCACGCGATCCGTGAAGCCATCGCCAGGGATTTCAGCGGCTTCTATCTGCTGTATCAGCCCGTGGTGGACGCTTCGAGTGAGAAGCTGATCGGCATCGAAGCGCTCCTGCGCTGGAAAAATGACGAATACGGAGTCATACCTCCGGATATGTTCATACCTTTCCTCGAAAAGGATCCCCTGTTCCCGGCACTGGGCGAATGGATCCTGACCACGGCTCTTTCCGACGCGAAAAAGCTCATGGCCTATGTTCCCAACCTCATGACCAATGTCAATATTTCCTATGCCCAGCTGGAAAAACCCGACTTCACCGAGATAGTCCGCCGCTCACTGAAAGACGCGGGCTTCCCGCCGAAGCAGCTCTGTCTCGAGATAACCGAACGCTGCAGACTGCTCGATCTCGATCTGCTCAGAAACGTGATCGTGGCCTTAAGGGCAAGCGGTGTCCGCGTCGCGCTCGATGATTTCGGCACAGGCTTTTCATCCGTAGGACTGATCAAGAACCTGCCCGTCGATACGATCAAGATCGACCGCAGCTTTATACAGAATATCGAGCAGGATGACCGCGAACAGAACCTGCTGAACAGCTTTACCGATATCGCAAAGACATTCGGCGCGGGCATATGCGTCGAAGGCATCGAGACCTGGGGCATGCGCAACATCATCCGCAATTACAAGGTCCACAGCTTCCAGGGCTACTACTATTCAAAGCCGCTGCCGATCGATGAGCTCATCGAAAAAGCCAAGGACGGCACCATCGTTTCATCGACACGCAAAAAATAACGGTCTTACCGCAGGAGCTTTGCTATCAGTTTATCATCCGCGCCCGGGAGGATCCTTTTGAAATGCGCGACAAGCCTTTCATAGGATTCTTCGGGCGTTCTTTCATACACTTTTTTCGTAAACGGTTCTCCCAGGAAATGCTCGGGCGTTGAGTATTCCGCGAGCCCCCAGCCGTATTCCTTACCCGTTTTGTCCACCGCATACCTGAAATCGCTGATCAGGACATAGCACTGCCTCTGCAGGCGTGTGACCGAACCGTCGAAGCCCTTTCTGCCGCCCTTGCGGTAGTTGCCGAGGGCCTTGAGAGGCTTTGACATGATGGGAGCGTTCGCGTCGAGCAGGTCAAATAGCACCTTGTCGTCATGCGAGGCGAGCCCGTCGTCGTATCTCGCGTCAAAATCATACCCGTCCCTGCGGTAATTGGCAAAATCGGGGAACCACTCCGAGCTGATATACACCGCTTTGTCGCCGATGAATTTGCCGTAGGCGCAGCGCGAAGCCCTGATCACGGGTCCTTTCCATTCCCACGCGGGCCAGAATCCGTCGTCCCCGTCATAGTACCAGCATCCCCGCGCGATGTGCTCTTCGAGCGAGAAACCTCTTATCGGGTTTTCAAAAAAGGGCACGAATCCCAGCTCATGTATCGCGTCGATCAGGTCCTGAGCGGAACCTATCCTGAAATTATCCGCAAATGTCTTTTTTCCCATATCGCACTTCCTTTCTCCGAACACAGAATAGCACCTTTCGGTCCCGTTTGAAAAGTAGTATAATGTGGGTATTATCGAAAAGGAGTCAACAGGCACCCGATGAAAACCCGCACATCCTTTATTCATACGGCCGTTTTGCGCACTGCCGGAGCCGTGTTTTTCCTGCTCATCGCTTTTTCCTGCTGCGCCGCCGTACGGGTACATGCCGGCACGCCGGAGCTCCCGGTCATAAATATAACCTCCGACACTTCATACAATGATATATATAACGAATATGTCCCCGCGGATATGGAGCTCACATCCCCGGATCACGCTCCCTCCGAACTGTACAGCGGGACCGCTTATCTGCATCTGCGCGGCAATTCCACCGCAGGACTTTTGAAAAAGCCATTCAAGCTGAAACTGGAGAACAAGGCCGACCTGCTCGGTATGGGACGCAGCAGGCACTGGGTGCTGCTGGCCAACGCGATAGATCTGACCAACATCAGGAACCTCATGATGCAGCGATTCGCAACCTCCCTCGGGCTCACCTCCATGTCATCGCGCCTTGTCGAGCTGTATTACAACGGCACATATAAGGGCGTGTACGAGCTGTGCGAACAGGTACGCATAGGCAAGACCAGAGTCGACATCTACGACTGGGAGGACCTCGCCGAGGATGTCGCGGACGCGGTAACCGACGGACTGATCTCGAAAGGGCTGATCCCGAAGGACCGCGAAGACGAGGCGCGCGCCGGGATACGCTCGGATCTGAAAAAAGATTATGCCTGGGCCACTGACTCCGATCATACATTTTATCTTACGACCGTCAGGAATATCGCGGGCAGGGACTACTGGAAGGTCGATCTCGCCGAATACCATGATTTTTCCGATGTGCCGGACGCGACCGGCGGTGCCCTGATCGAGATGGATTTTTACCATAACGGCAGCGCGGATCTGAAGACCGCCTACAGGCTCCCGCTCTATCTTACGGCCCCCGACTATACCGGATCGAATTTCGACGCGCTCGAGGATTACATGCGCGATTATATACAGGCCGCGGAATACGCGATGCATTCCACGGATTTTGTCTACAGGGCATCCGATACGCATTACAGGACTACCGACGAGGGGCGCTACAGCCGCAGTCAGGGCCGGCGCCTGAGCACCGCCTACGGTGAGAGCGATTTTTACGCGCCGGTCTATGACGGCATGCATTACAGCGATCTCGTCGACATCGATTCGGTCATCAACAATATGCTCGTGTGCGAGCTCTCCGACAACTGGGACTGCATGAAGAACAGCTTTTTCATGTACAAGGACATCGATTCGAAGCTCGTCTTCGGGCCGGCATGGGACTTTGACTGGGCCTGGGGCAACAGCATGTACGGCATCGACACCGCCGGTATGTGGAACGGCACCTACACCTACGCCCGCAAATGGCAGACCACGAACGACTATTTCGCCAACGAGCAGTACTATCAGACGCAGCAGTTCAACCGCCTGCTGGTAAAGGATCCTTATTTTGTCGTCAAACTGTACGAACGCTACCGCGAGGTGCGCGAGAGCCTGATCCTGCCCTTCGCCGACGAATATGAGTCCATGTGCGAGTCGCTCAAGGTCGCGAACGGCAAAAACTACACTCTCTGGAGGCGCACGGACAGCTCGGGCGGCGGAGCGGGACGCACCTACAACGAACAGCTCACCCACACACTCGATTTCATCAGGCAGCGCATATCCTGGCTCGACGAGCAGTTTGCGGACCCGCAGACACTCATCGATTCGTTCGGGTATTATAAGGCAAGCGACTCTTTGACTGTACGGGAGCCCGACACGGTATCATCTCCCGGCAATGTGCTGATATCCGTTGATGTCACAGGCAGCATAGCGGCCGAGACCGCCGCCGTTTCCTTCCAGATAAACGGCCGCACATTCATCACCGCTACTGTTGCGGACAGATGCGCGACGGCATCCGTTCCGGTAAGTGTACTCACGGATGAACCGGGTATTTATTCTACAGTTGTCTGCCGGGCAGTCGATGCCGCGGGCTCCTACATAAAAAACAGCCGCGGTACAGAGCCCGGCGTATATACCAATGCGCATTCGGGGTATATAGTGATAGATGAAACCAAGATAGGTGCAGCTGCCGGCGAAAGCGGTGAAGGCCGTAACGATGCCGACGGATCCGGTGATGCAGGCAGTAATCCCGGAGGTACCGGGAACGGCTCCGCAGATACCGATAACGGAAGACATACAGATACATCAGCTTCAGCCGGCGGTTCAGATGACGGTACTTCCGCCGATGGAAGCTTCCGTCCGTTCATCATCGCGGCCATCGCCGCTGCCTTTTTGGCAGTCATCGCTCTAACCGCACTTATTATCGCAAAGAAGCACTCAAAGAGATCGTAATACAGGCCGTACAGGCACATCATCGGAGGTACCCAAATGAAGATCAGCATTTTATTTCCCGATCACAGCCTTAAGTTCAACAAACTCAGCGAAGAGACGCTCCATGACCTCGGTATGGATACGCTGGTCAAACAGCTGACCGCGGTCGAGAGCGAGCAGACCTATATCCGCAACGTGATGGGTATGCTGACCGACGATGCCTCACATGCCGTTTACAGGGGTGACGTATTCGATGATATCTACCGGAATCCGGGCATGCGGGCCGAGCTCATGAAGCTGCTCGACAGGGTCAATTTCCTGCGCGATTACGGCAGCTACAAGCACGATCACGACCATGATCCCGGCGTCTGGGACCTGATGCACCGTCTCGATGAGATCAATGATTACATCGAATGCATCGAAGCAGTCTACAAGTGTCTCACAAATGCCGACATTTCCTCAAAGGGTCTCACCTCACTGCGCGACTATGTGGAGCAGCTCTACACCGACAACGGCTTTGACGAGCTCAAGACCGATATCAAAAACCTTCGCGCCGATACCGGCAGCTTAAAGAGCGTCACTGTCGGCATCAACTTAAACGAACGCTTCGAAGCCTGCGGGATAGGCATTATTTCCATCAACAACAAGCCATTTACCAAATCCGGTCTGGTGGGCCGTTTTGTGGACAAGGTAGTCGGAAAGGACCAACTGCACGACGGCACTGACTGGGACGGCGATTACAGGTTCGATGAATTCACCGCAAAGAATCCGCTCGCTGCAGGCAGGCTCCCGATCATACCGGCCTTCAGCCCCTTAGCGCTCATGGGCATAAAATCCATCTCGGAGGCGGACAATCAGGCCCGCAGCATCACCAATTACATGGACGAGATAACCGAGAGGCTGCTGCGCCAGACCGTAAAGCACCTGCGCGACGTTCTAAACAAATACACGATGCTCACCATCACGGACATCACCGACCTGATGCCCGAGTTCATCTACTATATCAGATGGGTCGACTATATCGAAAAGCAGCGTGCGCGCGGCTTTGAATTCTCAAAGAGTGTACCTTCTGACAACGGTATCTCCGCGAATATCAGCGGCATTTACAATCTCAAGCTCCTCGATAACAAGGCTGCCGCGAGCACCGATATCGTGACCAACGACCTCGATTTTTCCGATGAGCACTGTCTGTACGTGCTGACCGGCGCAAACCGCGGCGGCAAGACCACCATCACGCAGGCCGTGGGGCAGGCTTTCCTGCTCGCTCAGGGCGGCATCTACGTGCCCGGCACATCGTTTGCGTTTTCGCCTGTTGACGCTATATACACGCATTTTCCCGCAGACGAGGACAAAACGATGGACCTCGGCCGCCTCGGCGAGGAATGCAAGCGCTTCAGGGAGATCTATGCCAAAGCCACGGCAAAGAGCCTGATACTGCTCAACGAGACATTTTCAACGACATCATTTGAGGAGGGCTACTATATCGCGAAAGACTGTGAAAAGGCCATTCTCGAAAAGGGCGTCCGCACTATCTACAACACGCACATGCATAAGCTCGCGGCCGATATAGACGAAATAAATGCCGCTTCGCAGCGGAGCAAAGCGGCATCTTTGGTAATGCGCACCGGTCAGAACGGTGAGCGTTCGTATAAAGTTGAGATCGCGCCGCCCGAAGGCATGTCATATGCCAACGACATAGCGAAAAAATACGGCGTAACCTATGAAATGCTGACCGGCAACTGATATCAGATCGCCTTAAAGCTGAATCTGAGCACGAGTTTTCCGGAGGCATCGATACGGTACTCTTCATGAGTCCATGAGCCCCAGCTGTCATCGCCCGCGATACCGAGCTGTGCCAGAGCTATGCGCACATTGGTAAAATGCGCGGGAGGCAGCTCAGTCGGATGGGTGGCCGCTTCGAGCTCGGACGCGGTGTAGTTGAGCGCGCAAAGCTCAAACGTATCCTTGAGCTCCTCACTGAGGGCCTTGTCAACATAGCGGTGCGAGCCCTTTGCGTCGGGAGCGGCAGTAAACTTGATGCCGTGTCCCTTCATGTCGGTAACCGATGCGCGGCGCACGCCGATCTTGTTTGCGCATTCCTGAGGCACGAGGTACTTCGAGAGCTGCTCAGATACCTTGGAGGTATAGATGCCGAGCGGGTTGCCGTGAGCGCGGTCCGAGTATGATTCTCCGGGACCGTAGCCGTACCATCTGAGATTGTCAAAGTCTGCGTTAAATCTGAAGTTCATGCCGAATACAGGCATCTCGATCATATCTTTTACGGGCTTAAAAGCCAGCTCCGCATCTATAGTTCCGTCAGGCTGCACGGTATATGTAAGAGTGCAGTGCGTCTCGGGAACAGTAGGCATCGTGTACTCGTATGCGGCTTTAAGCAATCCGTTTTCCTCACTGTACTTCAGATCGGTAACCTTCGCGTACAGGTCGGCGAGCTTCCACTGCGCGTATCTGTTCGCCATACTGTTGCCGCGGTCATTGTCATTGGGCGCTCTCCAGAAAGCGGGCTTCGGGATGCCCTCGATCAGCTCCCTGCCGTATTTCTTATAGGAGGTCAGGCCCTGCCAACTGAACTGGATCTCGAAATCCTCTCCGCGTACGCCGCAGTTATAACGCTGCGATACGACATACGGACGGATCGGAGCACGGTCCGTGCCCGCATGCTCCGCAGCATCCGAAGCCGCAGGGGTAAAGGCATACTGGCCGTAGGCAACCTCGCTGCCTGCCGGAGCAAACAGCTCATTTTTATTTAATTTAAATTTAACTAAAATGCATATCTCCCTGCAGGGTTTTCCGGCATTCTTTTCCGCGTCGATGTACTTCAGGATGTTCTCCGGGAGAGTAAACGTTCCTTCCGACTCCGGAGCGACATCTACGGTCATGTCTTCGGTGAGGACAGGGAAGCCGTCATTCAGCAATTCTATACTACACGTGTAGTCAGATGCCCGGGTAAACAGGCTGTAATTCACGGCTCTAAATGTTAAATCCTGATTAAATGTGATCTTGATGTTCTGGTAATTATATTTAACTTCCGCCATCTTCGGAGACGAGACTCTCTCCCTGCCTCCGACGGCTATTCCGTTGCCGCTGAAGTTATAGTCGGTAGGTCTGTCGCCGAAGTCTCCGCCGTACGCTTCGAACTCATTTCCGAAACGGTCCTTCATCGTCATCGACTGGTCGATATAGTCCCAGATGAATCCGCCCTGATAGCGGGGCTCCCTGTGCGAGAGGTCGGTGTATTTGTGCATGCCTCCGCAGGAATTGCCCATCGCGTGCGAGTACTCGCAGCAGACAAAAGGCTTCTCGGGGTTCTCCTTTAAGAACTTCTCGATGCTCGCCGCCTTCGGATACATCTGCGACTCCATGTCGCTCGAATCGTTGTAGCGCCTGTCGTGGATGATACCCTCATAATGTACGGGGCGTGTCTCGTCCAGCTCATGGAACAGATCGTGCATCTTTTTGATATTGATGCCGCCGCAGCTCTCGTTGCCGAGGGACCAGATCAGCACGCAGGCGTGGTTCTTGTCGCGGTTAAATATATTGCGCACCCTGAAGAGTACAGCGTCCTCCCAGTTGGGGTTGTCGCCCGGGACGATGTTCTCCCTGTCCTTTTTCGACATTTTCCCGTATGCCCAGGTGCCGTGAGTCTCCATGTTGGTCTCATCGATCACATAGAAGCCCAGATTGTCGGCCAGCGCATATACATATGAATTGTCGGGATAATGGCAGGTTCTGATCGCGTTGATGTTGTTGCGCTTCATATTGACCAGATCGTGCCTGGTCTCGGTAAAGGTTATTGCGCGTCCCGTGATCGAGCTGAACTCGTGACGGTTCACGCCGTTGAATACTATCCTCCTGCCGTTGAGTCTTAAGAGACCGTCCTTGAGCTCAAAGCGTCTGAAACCGACCTGAATGGGGATTATCTCGTTTACGATGTCATCTCCGTCCGACAGGGTGATCACCAGAGCGTACAGATAAGGATCCTCCGCGCTCCAGAGTATGGGCTTCCTGACATTGAACGAGAAACTGTTTTTACCCTTTTTCAGAGTCTTGTCCTTCGAGAAAACAGTCTTTCTCGCAGCGGGAACGGCAGCGGGAGTGGGCAGCTCACCCACCTCATACGGGAACGGTATGCGCTGTTTGTTATCGAACGAAACGAGCTCGAACGAGACTTTGCCCGCAGCGCTCGAATCGATATCAACAGCCAGCTCCGCAGCACTGAACTCATCGTTTAACAGTGTCCTTACCCTGATGTCCTCGGCGTGCACCTCAGGCTTGGTATAGAGCACCACATCACGGAAAATGCCGGTAAACCTGAAGAAATCCTGATCCTCGAGCCAGCTGCCCGATGACCACTTGGTAACGAGTACACCGAGTTTGTTCTCCCCGTCGACCAGATACTTTGTGAGCTCAAAGTCCGAAGGTGTGAACGTATCCTCGCTGTAGCCGATATAGTGCCCGTTCAGATACAGCACGAGCGAAGACTCAACGCCCTTGAACGAGATGAACACGCGCTCCGAAAGGAAACGCTCGGGCACATAGAAGTATCTCACATATGCCGCCACGGGATCATACTTTGTCGGAACCTCTCCCTGTATGATGTCCTCATGTCCGTCCCACGGATAAGCGGTATTTGTGTAATGAGGGATGCCGAAGCCCTCGGTCTCGATATGTGAGGGCACGCAGATGTCGTCCCAGTTGTGGCAGTCGAACTCCGGCTGCTCCCAGCCGCTCACCAGATCCTCAAATCTTTTTTCAACGCATATCTTCCACGAACCGTTGAAGTTCTCCCTGAAGTATGTGGAGTTGTTCACATTCTCCCGACGAAGATGATCACCCGTCATGCGCAGCTCTATCTCGGACACCTCCGAGGGCGCAAAGTACTCCGCGTCCGTATGCGGAGCCAGGGTATTGTCGCAGAAGAATCGCGGATCCGCGATCCGTGCGCGGTAGTCAAAACCGGACATTTCAGTATCCTCCAAAATTTATTTTAGATTTAATTAATAACGCTTATCTTAAAGCTCTGTCTGAAGTACGGAGTGCCGTCCGGCAGGCGGTACAGATAGTCGGAAAGTATGTTGCGCGCATAGCCGGTATATGTTACCTCATTGGTTATCCCGACTCCGGCGTACTCATATTCGTAGTTTCCGAAGCTGCTCCCGAACAGAGCCTTATAGGCATCACCGTATTCGAACGCTATGGGGTTAAAACCCTTCTGCGCCCCGGCCAGTGCCATAAAGGCCACGTACATCTCGTTATAGTGCTTATAGATATACTCTTCTTTATCCTCTTCGGTGTACTCGAGCTCAAAGCAGACCTCACGCACGTATCCCGCGTCATCTGTTGTCACACGGTACTTGGGAACGTCGGAGAACGTTATCGAGTCATATTTAACTATGTGAGCGCAGTTATCGTAGAACTGCTGCTCCGTGAGCGCACCCTTGTTGCCCGGCAGTTCGAGATACATATTGCCGATCCTGTCCAGACCGCCGACAAACAGCAGCGCGGCTATCAGCAGGAAAATCCTGGCACCGGACGCCTCCTGAGGTCTCTCTATCTTAGTACCGAAATCCCAGGGAAGCAGGGCTCCAAAGCGGCACTCGGAATAGCTCCTGATCAGCTTGAACAGGCTGTAGATCGGGATCAGGAATCCCATACCGAATCTCAGCAGTCTGAACGAACGCGTAAACGCGGCGCTCCAGCTGAGCTTTTCACCGTTGAGATCCGTTATGCGCACGCCGGTTATCCATTTGCCGGGTGTGGTGCCTGCCAGATGGATCCATACCGGCTCCACCGCCAGCATCACGATATATACAAAATATGCCCACATCAGCATCGTGTATGAGCTCGCCATCGGGTCAAAACCCAGTACGGCCCTGCAGAACAGGTTAAGTATGAGCGTATACAGCCCCAGGTCCAGTGACCTCGCGATATATCTAAGTATAGGCCTCGGATACACGCCCGCGGCAAATGCGGCGAGCTTGTCTTCGCTCAGCACTTCGGGCTCAGGCTCCGCTGCCGGCATCGCGGTCACATCGTCCGCAAACCTGCCTCCGCCCGCCTTCAGTCCGTTTATATGCTCCAGATACTTATCGGGCTCGAGTGTCTCATACGAGGCGCCGTCCTGCCGTATGTTCTGGCAGACGATGGCGCACTGAGTTGTATCGTCCGGGTTGTTCATAACCTCTCTGATACGCTCCGACAGAGCATCGGTCAGGAGTATCTCACCGTTCTGCAGCCGCAGGATCACATCGGGCGAAAGCCCCAGGACTCTGAGCAGCAGGAGCTTTTTATCGTGAGCGTTCAGGTCGTCATATTTTAACAGTGACATAAAAAAGTTCCTTAAATAATTAAATCAGAATTTAAAATTCTTAAGCAAATCTCCAAGACCCGTAGCTACGGTTCCCTCGTCTGCATATCCCTCAGCAGCGTCATCTACTGCATCATCGAGAACCTCGTCCTCGTTGCGCTCGTTGACCGCAGTCATCGAAAGAGAGATCTTGCCGTCCTTGACGTCCATGATCTTGACCGTAACCTCCTGGCCTTCTTCGAGCATCTCCTTCGGATGCTTGATCCTCTTGCCGCAGATCTGCGAGATATGTACGAGACCGGTCAGGTCCTCACCGATATTGACAAACGCGCCGAAGGGCATGAGCTTCTCTACAACACCTGTAGTAATAATGCCGGTCTGGAGTCTGCCGATGCGGCCCGCCTTTTCGCTCGCCGCCTTTCTGCGCAGGACTTCCTTTGCCGAGAGCACCAGCTTCTTATCGTCGCGGTTCACATCGATGACCATGACCTCGAGCTCTTTGCCTACGAACGAGCTCAGATCCTCTACGTAAGTGAGCGCCAGCTGCGATGCGGGGATAAATGCCCTGATGCCGTAGAGATAGGTCGTAACGCCTGCCTTAACGGCCTCGGCTACTTTAACCTTCTCGATCTTCTCTTCGGCCTTGGCCTCAGCCAGCTTGTCCCATGCGAGGATATTGTCCGCCTCCTTTAACGAAAGCAGGAACGCGCCTTCCTTATTCTCGCGCAGAACAGTAGCCTTTACGGTATCACCGGGCTTGATATCCGCCTTGATCGAGAATCTCGGGTCGTTCGAGAGATCCTCGAGCTTGATGATACCCTCGGAATATGAATTCAGGTCAACCGTAACCTCGGTATCGGATACACCGATGACCGTTCCCGTAACTATATCGCCGGGCATGAGTTTTCTGAAGGAATGCGCTATCTCCTCCTTAAACTCATCCATCGAAGGAACCGGCTCGGGTGCCGGTGCGGGTGCCGGTGCTGCCTCGGGCGCAGCTGCCGCTGTCTCTGTTACGTTTTCCTGTTTGATCTCGTCTGACATTATATATACCTCCTGTTTTGGAACAGGTCCCCACCTGTCCCTGATCGCATAACTTATCACAATAAATATATCCCAAGCGGGTGTGCAAGTCCAGTAAAAACTTAATAAATAAAGCAGAGAGCGGGAGACCCGTCCGGATCTCCCGCCCTTTGCATTTAGCAGGACAGTATGAAAACTGTTAGTCAGCCAATTAATGATTTATCACTTCTTCCAAGCGTCATACTGGCTCTGGAACTCAGCGAGAACCTTCTGGTAACCGGCCTCGTCAAGAGCTGCCTGGTAAGCTGCGATAGTGGACTCAACGTCAGCCGAAGCAACGCCGCCGCACTCAAGGCCGAAGCCGTACTGCTCGAATAAGTTGCAGCATGCCGAGAACTCAGCCTCTACAGGTGTTCTGTCGAAACGGAAACCTGCTGCGCAGGAAGTGTTTGCGCCGCCGTTGAAGCTCTTGTACAGATCAGCCTTGTTAGCGGGCTCATTGTCAAGAGGAGTAACGATGGTAGCCGAAGCCGACTCCCACATGGAGTGGTTGTACTTGGTCGAGTTCTGTGTTACCTGATGATTTGCATCATAGGTGAAGTCCTCACCCTCAATACCGAAGGTGTAGAGATCTGCAAGATAGTTATCGGTGTAAAGGAGACCGAGGAAATCGATGCAGGCCTTTGCCTGAGCCTCGCTGCTGTTAGCGGTTACGCAGTAGCATGAGCCGAGAGCTGAGGTAGAATGTGCCCAACGATCTGTGATCTTCTGCATGGTAACATCCTGGTTGTAACGGGAATCTGCCTCGTCGTTTACGGGGATATCTGTCCACCACGAAACTGCCCAATCCTTGGACTGAGTTGTGGTATCGGTAGTAGCCTTTGCAGCCTCATCACCGGAGATGTAGCCTGCTTCTGCCCACTTAGCGATCAGCTTGCAGTACTCAAGGTACTCGGGAGTCTGGATGGTGTTAACTACAGCGTTTGTTGCACGGTCTACAGAAACGAAGTTAGACTTCGAATCAGCTGTGAAGAAATCGAACTTATCAATGTAAAATCTGTAGAACATAGCGGTCTTCTGAAGAAGAAGGGGATACTTAAGGCCTTCAGCCTTAGCGTCCGCAAGGATGCTCTCAAGGTCTGCAAGGGTCTTAACATTGCTGATGTTCCAGCCGTACTTGTCGATGAGGTCCTGACGGAACATAAGATCGTAGCCTTCTACGTTGTCCTTGTAAACGGGAACGAAGTAGCTCTTGCCGTCATACTTTGCAGCTTCCCACTGACCTGCGTCCATGGAGTTGTAAAGTGTCGATCCCTTAAGAAGATCTGTAATGTCGTAAACATACTTTGCGGGAACCAGATCGTTTGTGCCGATGGTGCTCTCCCACGAAGCTGTCCAAAGAAGGTTGATCTCCTTGTTCGCAAGAGCAAGGTTAGCCTTCTCGGTGTACTCACCCGAAGGGATATCATGGATCTCAACGGAAACGTTGATCTTATCCTTGATGTACGCGTTGATAGCGTCCTGAACCTTCTTTACCTGTGCTTCATCGGGGCCGCCCTCAAGATTGAAGCATGCTCTGTAAAGAGTGATCTTTGTTGTGCCGTCGCCCTTTTTGCCGCAGCCTGCAAGGCATGAAACAGCGAGCACGAGCACGAGTGCTAAAGCAAGAAACTTTTTCATAAAAACATGTCCTCCATAATTTTTTATATATCTAAGCAGAGACTGTCTCCGCAAGATACCGAATTAATATCGTTACTGTTCACCATCTGTCCGGTCAGCCCTTTACCGATCCGACGGTAAGTCCCTTTACGAAGTACTTCTGGAAGAAGGGATAAGCCACCATGATAGGTCCGATAACGACTACAACCGTTGCCATCGTAGCGGACTGCTGCGGGATCGTTCCGCCCATCGCGGCACGTACCGACGCGGGCACGTTGTTGTTGTTCAGCAGGAACTCTATGCTCTTCTGGATATTAACGAGGAGCAGCTGCAGAGGCTTTTTGCTGTCGGTAGTAATGAATATCAGCGCGTTCTGCCACTCATTCCAGTAAGCCGTCGCCATCATGAATCCGACCGCTGCGAGAACGGGCTTCATCAGAGGGAGCGTGATCTGGAAGAAAGTCCTGTAATCTCCCGCTCCGTCGATCTTGGCCGCCTCCATCAGCTCGAGAGGCACCGAGTTCACTATATAAGTACGAAGAATGATGACATTCATCGTAGATACCGAAAGCGGCAGGATCAGCAGCAGGAAGCTGTCCTTCAGTCCGTACAGCGATGCGTATACGAGGTACGATGAAAGGATACCGCCCGAGAAAAGCATCGGGATCAGAAGGTAGATCGATAAAAATCTGGCCATCTTGAAGCCGGGGCGGCTGATCGCGTATGCGAACATACTCATAACGAACAGTCCGAACAGTGTGCCGACAACCGTGATGAAGATGGTCACACCGTACGAGGTGATCAGTTTCGATCCGTATTTAAGGACCGCGCTGATACCGTTCGTAGACCACTTCTTCGGGAAGAAGCTGTATCCGTTTTGAACAATGCTCATCTCATCGGTAAATGCCGAAATGAACACGAGCAGGATCGGAAGTCCGCAGAATAATGTGTACAGCAACAGGAAAAATCCCAGGATGTACTGTGAAAGACCCTTCTTTTTCTTTTTCGAAGGAGTCTGAACAGCGTTTTTATCAGCCATGTCAATGTCCTCCTTCAATCAGAATAATGCGTTCTCGGGTGCTATCTTGCGTACCAGACCGTTCGCTCCAAGCATCATCAGCAGTCCGACGATGGACTGGAAGAATGTCGCCGCGGAAGTGAAGCCCCAGTTCGGCTTGCTCCTGATCTGTCCGAGAATGTATGAATCGATAACCTGCGTCTTCGGGTACAGACCGCCGATATCTCTGGTTACCTGATAGAAAAGACCGGTATCGGATTTCATGATGCCGCCGACCGAGAGGAGCAGCATAACCGTGATCATCGGGATCAGCGAAGGCAGCGTGATGTGCCAGATCTGCTTCCATTTGCCGGCGCCGTCGATCTGCGCCGCCTCATACAGTCCGGTATCGATACCCGCAAGTACCGACATGTACAGAACCGAACCGTATCCTACGGAGTTCCACATCTTAACGATAGTCAGGATAGTGGGCCAGTAATCAACTCCCGAGGATTTGTAGTACTCGATATGTGTCCCCATCAGCTGGTTGATGATACCGGTGTCGGGACTGATGAACGCGTAAACGATAAATGTGACTGCCGCGTACGATACGAAGATCGGGATGATCATGATCGTCTGCATGGTCTTCGCCACTCTTTTGAACACGAACTGATCGATGGCGATCGCGAGCACTATATTGAGAAAAGTACCGATGACTGTAAAGAGCACGTAGTATATCAGTGTGTTCCTGGTCATGGTATAGAACAGCTGCTTCGATGCGCTCAGAACCCTGAAATTCTTAAAGATGGGATCCGCCCAGGGCATGGTGTAGAAGCTGCCCGCGGTGAAATCGTATGTCTTGAAGGCCAGGATCAGTCCCGTCATAGGGATGTAGGCCATCAGGAGCAGAATAAGGAATGCCGGGTACGCCATGACCACATGCGCGCGGTTCTTCCATGTATTCTTCATACGGTTCCTGAGTAAGAAAAGACCAAGGAAAACTACAGCCGTAATGGCAACTATAAGTATAAGGAACGTCAAGTTTTTTCCCTCCTCAGTGTTTCCGCGCGGCCCGGACAGCTGCATGACGCAAAGTTTCCAAGTCTGCGAAAACGTTTTCGAGTATGTTTAAAAAAATAAAACGACTCTCTCCTGCTTTGTTCATTTTAGACAAAAGAAAGTCGTTTGTCAACGGATTTTTAAGAAATATTTTTAAATACATGTTACAAAATGTAAAAAATCGCTTGCTTTCGCACCCGTTTGGCTCTTGTTTAAGAAAACGTTTGAGTATTTACTTAACCAATCTGACCCCCGTCACAGTCAATACTCCCTCCCGCGCTTCGAAGCTCACATCGTACCTTGAAAACCTGAAAGTATAGGCTCTCTCCTGCGCTCTCTGGTAGGCGGGACGCGGATCCTGAGCGAGTACCGCCTGCAGTTTTTCGGCCTCTTCGGGCGTGAGTTTTGCGGCGATCTCCGCCGGGATCACGACTTTTACTTTTGCGAATTCGTTTTCGTCCGTGAAACCGCCCTTAGCCTCGGGCCTGCAGTCCGCGTACGGGATGTAGGGCTTGATATCGAGTATCGGCGTGCCGTTCATCAGATCCGCGCCTTTTACGAGTATCACGGGGCCGTCCGCCGTATCATATTCCACTCCCGCGAGCTCCACGCATGACAGCCCTATGGGATTCGGCCTGAAGGGTGAGCGCGTCGCAAATACGCCCATGCGCGTATTCCCTCCGAGCCTCGGAGGTCTCACGGTCGGCCGCCAGTCACATTTCCCTGCCGGACTCTCTGCGTCCGCATCCCCGCTCTCTGCATCCGCAGCACTGCCGCCTCCGGCTCTTTCGCTGCTCTCTGCGCCTCTCCTCTTGGCTTCGGAAAACTCCCATATCAGCCATAAATGAGTAAAACCCTCAAGCCCGCGAAGGGCCTCAGGGTTTCTAAACTCCGGCTCAAAAACAATGCGGCTCGTCACCTCACGGACAAGCCCGCTCTGTCTCGGTACTCCGAATTTCTCTGTATAATCGTTTTCTATGTGTGCGACAGTATACATATGCAGTCCTATCTGTACTTTTCCGCCTGCTCGGTGATCAGCGCACCGTCCTCGAAATAGTTGATCTTCATGGCCTTGCGCACGTCGGAAAGTGTCTCGGCCGCCACGCGCTCCGCCTCTTCGCTGCCCTTCCTCAATATCTCGTATACGCCGGGGATGTCCTTTTCCCATGCGTGACGTCTCTCCCTGATGGGAGCGAGCTCCTCCTCGAGAACATTGATCAGGAACTTCTTGCACTTAACGTCGCCGAGTCCGCCGCGCTTATAGTGGTCCTTCATCTCATCAAGGTTTGCGTAGCCGATGTTGTATCTCTCGAAATGCCCGGGCTTTGAGAACGCGTCGAGATAGGTGAATACCGTGTTGCCCTCTACCTGTCCGGGGTCGCTCACATTGATGTGGTTGGGGTCGGTGTACATCGACATAACCTTGGTCTTAACGACATCGGGCTCATCCGAAAGATAGATGCAGTTGCCGAGGGATTTGCTCATCTTGGCCTTGCCGTCGGTACCGGGGAGCCTTAAGCAGCTCTGGTTCTCCGGAAGCAGGATCTTGGGCTCGACGAGAGTCTCACCGTATACGGAATTAAACTTGTGCACGATCTCCTGAGTCTGCTCCACCATCGGCATCTGGTCCTCGCCCGCGGGTACGACCGTGGCTTTGAACGCTGTTATATCGGCTGCCTGGCTGATCGGATAGGTGAAAAATCCGACCGGGATGCTGTCTCCGAAGCCTCTCATCTGCAGCTCGGACTTGATCGTGGGATTACGCTGAACGCGCGATACCGTGACCAGATTCATGTAGTAGAAAGTGAGCTCGGTAAGCTCGGGCACCATCGACTGGATGAACAGTGTCGACTTTGCCGGATCGAGTCCCGCCGAGAGGTAATCGAGCGCTACCTCTACGATGTTCTGGCGCACCTTCTCGGGGTTCTCAGCGTTGTCCGTGAGTGCCTGCGCGTCTGCTATCATGATGTATATCTTGTCGAATTCTCCTGAATTCTGCAGCTCCACCCTTCTGCGCAGAGATCCGACATAGTGTCCTATGTGAAGCTTTCCCGTAGGACGGTCCCCTGTAAGTATGATCTTTGACATTTTTTCTCTCCCTTAAAACTTATATATTACCCGTTAAACGAGCTTTTTACCTATATATGCGAGCAGATTGTCCCTCGTCGTGGATTTGAGCACATATCCGTCGGGACGCAGCTCCATGACGCGCGCGACCTCCTCCTTGGTGCCGACGCCTGTGAGAAATACTACATGTATATCCTTTGTCGAAGCCTCCTGCCTGAGCATTTTCAGTACCTTGGGTCCGTCCACTCCGGGCATCTCATAATCGAGCAGGACCAGATCGACCTTATTCTTCATCAGGAACGAGATCGCCTGCAGGCCTGCGGTCACGATATCGACCTTATAGTGATCCTTGATCCACTCCCTGACCATGGCGGCATATGCCGGATCGTCGTCCACGATGAGTATGCGCCTCTTGGCTCCGAGCCTGATCGTTCCGTTAAGGGCAGCCTCGGCCGCGGCTCCGAGAGCCTCGCTCTCTATGGGTCTGTCCAGCCATCCGTAATCATCGATCTCCGGTACGGCCTCCGAAAGCTCGAAATGATACTTTTTCTCGCCGATGACGAGCATCTTTTTCTCGAGTTTCCCTATCCTGCTGCAGATCGTTTCCAGCTCTTTGAGCTTCAGTCTGTCATCCATGATGTCGCCGGGCAGATACAGTATGAACAGATCCGTGTGCGACGCATATCCTTCGAGTTCGTCAAATCCGTCGGTAATGCTCTCCACCGCGTAACCCAGGTCGGTAAGGTTTTTCTCTATGCCTTTTACTACCACGCTATAGCGAAACAGAAGTATCTTAACATTTTTCTGCGCACTCATAGACTAAGTTTCCTCCCAAGTGTATCTTATTCTACACCTTTGCAGCGAAAAAATAAACTATTACTGCAATCCTAAGCGCAAGACGCCGAATTGTCAACGTCAAATGCTCATATAGCGGTCAGCCCTGTGCGGGCTCCGCTTCTTTTATCTTCTCCGGAGGCAGGAAACTTCGTATCATGTCGTCGAGCGCGGCGGGATCGACAGGCTTTGAAAGATAGCCGTCGAAGCCCTCGTTTATGCACTCCTCCTCCGCGCCCTGCACCGCATTGGCGGTAAGGCAGACCGTGGGAGTATTCACGTTCTGGTTCGCGGTTTCGGCCTTCAGTTCGTGAAGAGTCTCTATGCCGTTCTTTTTCGGCATCATATAGTCCAGGAAAATGATGTCATACTTTTTCCTGCGTGTTTTCGCTATGCCTTCGTCACCACTCATCGCGGTGTCTATCTTAATCTGCGTACGCTTCAGGAGGTTCGTGAATACCATCAGGTTGACCTGATTGTCATCCACCGCGAGAATGGACGCGGTGGGCGCCGTAAACAGCTTCTTTTCGGGCTGCTTTTCCTCCGCTGCCTCATTTTCGATATCCGTATAATTTCCGAGCTCCGTCCAGTCGAGAACTCTCTGCGGCAGCTTAAAACCGAAGGTAGAGCCCTTGCCGTACGTGCTCTCCACATGCAGGGTCGAGCCCATCAGGCCGAGCAGGTTCTCGGTGATATTAATGCCAAGACCGGTTCCCTCTACATTGCGGTTGCGCTCCTCTTCGATCCTCTCGAACTTCATGAAGAGCTTTTTGATATCTTCGGGACGTATCCCGATACCGGTGTCCGTAACATCGACATTGAGCAGGATGCCCTTCGGGTCGTCGGGATCCTTTTCATAGCCGACCTTGAGCGTGACGCTGCCTTTTTCGGTGTATTTGACCGCATTGGTCAGGATGTTCGTAATGATCTGTTTAACGCGGATCTCATCGCCGCGAAGATGTCTGGGGGTTTTGCTGTCGAAATCGAGCTCCAGCTTCAAACCCTTATCCTCTGCGCGCTTGCCTATCATGTCGACCAGTTCGCGCAGCATCTTGGCCAGATCGTAATCCACGGGGATTATCTCGAGCTTGCCCTCCTCGATCTTCGAGAAATCGAGGATATCGTTGATCAGGCCGAGCAGTGTCTTGCCCGCGCTCCTGATGCTGTTGGAATAATCGCGCGTGGTATCGCTTACCGACTCGCGCAGGATCATCTCATTCATACCGAGTATCGCATTTATCGGCGTGCGGATCTCATGCGACATATTCGAGAGGAAATTCGATTTGGCCTTATTGGCGGCCCTCGCGCTCTCGCTCTCGAGCTCCAGTCTTCTGTTCTGATCGCTCTTCTTGGCGGAATTGATCGATACGACCACAACGATCGCGATGAATATGCAGGTTACCAGAACCGTGATCATCAGCGGGATCGTCAGTCGGTTATAAGCCTTTGTCGCTCCTTTTACGGAGAAGCAGAGCCAGCTGTTCTCCAGAGGCATCGAATATACGACATACTCTTCTCCCGCGTAGGTTACCGTAAAATATCCCTCGGTATTGTCCTCGTATGCCTTCAGCACCCCGGCTCCGAGCGAATCCGTATCCTGCAGGTAGTTCCTGCCGATCTGCGTCCTGTCCGAATGCGCGACAACATTGCGGTTACGGTCCAGAACAAACTCGCTGCTGTTTTCCTCGCCTGCCACTATCCCTTCGGTGATCTCCTGCAGGCGCTCCATCGTCAGGTCCACGCAGATGACGCTTTCACCGTCGTAGAGCATCTTGCTGAATGATATAACGATCTCCCCGGTCTGTGAATCCAGATAAGGATCAACTATCGCCAGATTGCCCCTGTCGGCAATAGCCTGAGTATACCACGGACGCTCCTGCGGAACATAATCTGCGTCGGGTACCCAGCCGCCTCCGTCCATATACTCACCGTCCGCATACGCGTAAAGCCCCGTAGAGCTCTCGGGGAGCAGCTCCAGAACGGCGCTGGTCTGCGTCGTGAGGTAATCGACCATGTCGCTGTGTGACCGGCCTTCCCGGATCATATTCTCCAGCGCATACGCTGACAGCATGATGGTGTCCTCGCCCATGGTCAGATAACGCCCGATCCTGTCCGCAGCCATAACGGCATTAAGCTCTCCGTCTTTAACGATGTTGTCCTCGGTCGTCTTCCTGATCATCTGGAAATACGCGATGATAACTCCCGAAAAGAAAAGAATGATCACGGCAGCGGCTATGAAATTAAGAACCTTGAATTCCTTATTCTTTTTACCTTCCATTATGCGCCCGGCTCTCCTTTAGTGAAAAAAAGGGCCGCAGTCATCTGCGGCCCGGACTTCACTATAAGCTTAATACGTTTTTGCGATTTTGTAAAGGTTTTCGTGGTGTTTGTGCGGAATTTCCATGCTTAGCGCGGTTTTGTTTGCGAGTTCGAAAACAAGCGGCCCATGCGCATCACAAAAAGTAAAATCGCAAACTGTCAGATCCCATTATTTTCCTCCCAGTGTCGCGTACATTACCGCTTTGATCGTATGCATGCGGTTCTCGGCCTCATCGAATACGATGGATGCGGGCGACTCGAATACTTCGTCGGTCACTTCCATGCAGTCGATGCCGAATTTGTTATAGATATCCTTGCCGATCTTCGTGTTCAGGTCGTGGAAGGAAGGCAGACAGTGCATGAACTTGCACTGGGAGCCCGCGATGTCCATGATCTGCTTCGTAACCCTGTAGGGCGTAAGATCGCCGATGCGCTCGTTCCAGACCTCGTCGGGCTCGCCCATCGATACCCATACGTCTGTATAGATCACATGCGCTCCCTTGACAGCCGCAGCCGGATCGGTGATGAACTCGAGCTTCGCTCCGGTCTGTGCCGCGATCTTTTGGCACTCGTCGATGAGCGCCTTGTCGGGGAAATACTTCTCCGCGGTGCAGGCCACAAAATTCATGCCCATCTTTGCGCAGCCGACCATCAGCGAATTGCCCATGTTGTAGCGCGCATCGCCCATGTATACGAGCTTCTTGCCTTTAAGGTCTCCGAAGTACTCTTTGATCGTCATGAAATCCGCAAGGATCTGCGTCGGATGGAACTCGTTCGTGAGGCCGTTCCATACGGGAACTCCCGCATATTTCGCGAGGTCCTCGACGATCTCCTGTCCGAAACCGCGGTACTCGATGCCCTCGAACATGCGCCCGAGAACCCTTGCGGTATCCGCGATCGACTCCTTTTTGCCGATCTGCGATCCCGAAGGATCGAGGTATACGGGATGGAGTCCGAGATCCGCA
>JAEEXY010000033.1 GCA_016288005.1 Lachnospiraceae bacterium | reverse complement strand
CACTACCGTATCGAGCGCCGCGAAAGCAGCTCCGAAGGTCACGACCGGCAGGCTGCACAGTATAGTCAGTATATTCAGCAGGATCAGCTGTCCGAGCTTTTCCGTCGCCCGTACGACCGGTCCGTCGTAATCAAATATCTTTCCTTCCATCCGTATCCTCCATGCTCCGTACGCAGCGTCGCTCCCGTCCGTTTACAGTTTGCGCGGCATGTGCGCAGAAGCGCTAAATGAGCGGTTTTGCACAG
The DNA here is from genome assembly GCA_016288005.1 of Lachnospiraceae bacterium. GTDB lineage: Bacteria > Bacillota > Clostridia > Lachnospirales > Lachnospiraceae > RUG11977. Next base: position 30,825 of record JAEEXY010000033.1, on the reverse strand, counting down.
AATTATCATCAAGCTGCGAAAAAGTATCAAATTATTTTTTTGAGTGCGAACCGCTTTCATTTGTTTTTTCTAAATGTTATGCTCACTGATGAAGTATTATAACAGCAAAAGGATGGTAGTTCCATATGTTTTACGAAAAAGCCGAGATTCTTAATATTACGTATCCCGCTGAAGCCGAGGGCTGGCAGAGCGGGGTTTATCATGAAAGAGTACGCAAGAGCGACCCCGTACCGGACATCGACGCGTTATGCGCCCTCAGGAATGCGGACAGCTCCGCGCAGCCCGTCTGCAGCAAGGCGAACGGCGGCCTGCTGATCACCTCAAAGATGTGGACCGAGACCGAGAGCACCGGTTTCGGCATCTATACATACGTCGAAGGCCCCGGCTTCTCATTCGCGACCGGCGTGCGTGACGCCGAATTCACACTGACCGTCTCAAATCCTTCGGATAAGGAGACCAAAGTCAGCTGCTATGCCAACGATATCCTTAAAATAAACGGCGAAGTGCTGCCCGCAGGTGCGTCGGGCATTAAGCTCACCTTCCCGATCTGCTCGGTCGAGGATAATGTCCTGCTGCAGATATTTGTGCCTACAGACGCCAAAGTTAAGGAGGACGCCGCAGTCTCAGAGCTCATCGTCAATGATATCACCTATGAGTATCTGCCCGAAAAAGCGCCCAAGGCAAAGCCCACCCTGTTCCTTGCCTCCGATTCCACGGTCCAGTCCTACGATCAGTTCCACTACCCTCAGGCAGGCTGGGGCCAGGTTTTTTACAGATATTTCAATGATGGGAACCTCACCGAGGAGCTCATGTCTCCCGATCTGATGTACCCGCAGAACCATATATACGAGACTCCCCACGCCGACATCGAGAATCGCTCGATCGGCGCCCGCAGCGCACGCTCCTTCATAAACGAAGGCAAATGGGACCGCCTGCTCTCCCGCACGGCGCCCGGCGATTTCTGCTTCATTCAGTGGGGCCACAACGACGCGACCGCAGTCCGTCCGAACAGATATGTGGCTCCCGCCGATTTCGGTTTCTGGCTCAAGAAATATATCCGCTCCTGCCGTGCCCGCAAGGTCGTTCCGGTACTTGTCACCCCGATCGCGCGCAGAAACTGCGACGGTGCGAACGGAACATTCGTGGCTTCGTTCGGAAAATACGCGGATGTGATGCTGGCGCTCGGCGAGACAGAGAATGTACCCGTTATCGACCTTTGCAGGCTTTCGGTTGATTATCTCAACAAGATCGGTCCCGAGGAGTCAAAGCTCATTTACCTCTGGGCCGCTCCCGACGCATATCCCGACAGCGCTTACGCAAACGGCGTATCCGACAATACACACCTTCAGGAATACGGCGCTACGATCTACGCCGGCCTCGTGGCAAAAGCAATAAAGGATTCTTCGAACCCGGAATTCGATCCGATCCGCGGACTCATCAATACCGAATTCCCGATCGAGAAGCCCGCGACCTTCCGTGCTCCGATCCCTGCCGATTCGACTTCGCCGACCGGCTTTGCAATGCAGGAGCTCCATGTCGAGAACAATGTCGCAAGCTTCCTGCTGATCTTCGACGATGTAAAGGATGCCGTAAAATACCGCGTTTACCGCAAGGGCTCGGTGGATTTCCAGTTCTTCCCGCTGCGTGAGGTAACCGCAGAAGAAAAAGCCACATCGCCCGTTATGCCGTTTACGATCCCCGCATCGGACGTTTACGAGATCTATGTCTGCGCGGTATTTGCCGACGGCAGCGAAGGCGCAAAGAGCCGCACTATAGAGTTCCGCGCCTGATCCGGACACGGTACCCGGATATAATCTGCTACAGTACAAGGAGAAACATGGATAATCTTATATACGAAAACCCCCTCGCCTGCGAGAAGGATATCAAAGGATTCAGACTCGAGGGAAGCGCAAAGATCACATTCCCCGACGGCCGGATGCGCATGGAGAACGCGATATCGGCCGAGGCCGGGCAGAAGGCCAATTACGTGCTCTGGTGCGATAAGGTCTTCCCCGACAATATTAAGATCGAATGGGATTTCAGGCCGTTAAAGGAACCCGGTCTTGCGATACTTTTCTTCGCGGCCAAAGGCATCAACGGCTGTGACATATTCGATCCCTCGATCGCGCCCCGCACGGGCGAGTATCCGCTCTATCACCACGGCGACATCAACGCGTTCCACGTATCGTATTTCAGGCGCAAGGAGCCTGACGAGAGAGCGTTCCATACCTGCAATCTGCGCAAGAGCTACGGCTTTTACCTCGTAAGCCAGGGAGCCGACCCGATCCCCGACGCGGCAGACTGCAGCGGCAGCTACAAGCTCAGCCTCATCAAGAAAAAAGACTTTGTTTCCTTCAGCGTCAACGATCTCTGCGTTTTTACCTACGAGGACGACGGCAAGACCTATGGCAAATTCCTCACCGACGGCCGCATCGGATTCCGCCAGCTGGCCCCGATGATCGGGGAGTACGCGAACCTTCGCGTATTTTCACTGTGATGCTTTAAGACAAGGGGACGGTTCTTTTGTCTGCTTTAGTTCGCAGACAAAAAAACCGTCCCCATGTCTTCATTGTTAATTCATTTTATGATTACCTTCAGCGCAGCGACGAGTTTGTCGACCTCTTCGTCGGTGCCGACCGTGATGCGCAGGTAATTGTCGATGAGCGGCTTGTTGAAGAAGCGAACGAAAATGTGCTTTTCGCGGAGCTTTTCAAAGATCTCCTTCGCGGGCACGGTCTTGTGCGTCGTAAAGATGAAGTTCGCGCTCGAAGGGAAGGTCACAAATCCGAGCTTAGAAAGCTCGCTGACAAGGCGCTCCCTGGTCTTCAGTATCCTGGCGATGGTCGTCCTGAAGTACTCTTCCTCAGCGATCGACGCTTTTCCGACCTCTATCGAAGGGAAGTTCATCGTGTAGGAGTTTATCGAGTTCTTTACATCGTTGATGGCCGATATGAGCTCAGACTGTGCGATCGCATAGCCTATCCTGAGGCCCGCCATCGAACGGGATTTGGAGAAGGTCCGCACAACGATCAGGTTGTCATATTTCCTTGTGAGTTCCAGCACGCTCTCGCCGCCGAAATCCACGTACGCTTCGTCTATAACAACGATATTCTCCGGGTTCGCCGCCACTATCCTCTCGATATCCGCCGCGGGCATCGCCATCGAGGTGGGCGCGTTCGGGTTCGCGATCACTATGCCGCCGTTTTCTTTGCCGATGTAATCGTCCGCGTCTATCGTAAAGTCGGCTTTGAGCGGGACCTTGAAATACGGCACCTTATAGAGCTCGGCCCATACCTCGTAGAATGAATACGATATCTCGGGGAAAAACAGCTTTCTGCCGCTGTTGAAGCAACTTTGGAAGATCACCGAAAGCACATCGTCGGAACCTACTCCGACAAATACATTCTCCGGCGCCACACCGTGATATGCCGCCAGATCGCGCCTTAAGGCGCCTCCGTCGGTCGGAGGATAGAGCTTTAACCTGCCTGCCGAGAAACGCTCCGCGGCCTCGATAACGGCCGGCGCGGGCGGATACGGGTTCTCGTTGGTGTTGAGCTTTACCATGTCCGCGAAATCAGGCTGGTCGCCCGGAACATACGGATCTATCTTTCTGAAATTGTCTCTGTTAACCATCTTTTTCCCTTTCCGTCAAAGCTTTTAACTTTCCGCTCTCTTGCGCGGCCGGATCGGCGGGTATGTGCCTCATTACTCCGCGCAGCAGGACAGTATCACAGCCACAGCCCTTTCCAGCACATCCTGAGAGATGTTGAGCGCAGGCAGCAGCCTTACTTTATCCTTTGCGGTCAACACGAGCACGCCTTTTTCCATGCAGGCCTTTGCCACTTCCGCAGCGGGCTTTGCGGTCTTGATGCCGATCATCAGTCCGAGTCCGGTGACACCCTCGATACCGGGCTTTCCCGAAAGCGTATCTTTAATATACTCTGCCTTCTGTTTTACCTCATTCAGCAGGTGTTCGTCAATCCTTTCGATGATGCTGCATGCCGCCGCGCATGCGATCGGGTTGCCTCCGAAGGTCGAGCCGTGGTCACCGAAGCCGAATACATGCTCAACCTTTTCACCGAGCAGCGTCGCTCCTATCGGCAGTCCGCCGCCGAGTCCCTTAGCTGTAGACACTATATCGGGTGTGATATCGTAATTCATGTATGCGTAGAGCCTGCCGGTCCTGCCGTTTCCGGTCTGGACCTCGTCCACGATCAGCAGGATATCGTTTTCTTTGCAGATCTCATACGCAGCCTTTGCGTAAGCGGGATCGATCGGGATAACACCGCCCTCACCCTGTATGCACTCGATCATGAGCGCCGCTGCCTTCTCTGTGGCTATCGTGCTCTTCAGCTCATCGATATTGCCGCTCTCCACGTGCACAAAACCGGGTGTGAGAGGCGTAAACAGCTCATGGTAATGGTCCTGACCCGTAGCCGCGAGCGTGGTGAGAGTCCTGCCGTGAAAGCTGTTCTTCAGCGTGATGATCGTCGAATACTCAGGGCCCTTTTTCTCCGCGGCATACTTACGCGCTGCCTTGATCGCGCACTCATTTGCCTCCGCGCCGGAGTTGGAGAAAAATACCTTCTTCATGCCGGTCTTTTCACAGAGCAGCTCCGCAAGCCTTGCGCAGGGCTCGGTGTAATAGAGGTTGGACATATGCTGAACCTTGTCGAGCTGCGCGATAACGGCCTGCTTCCAGGTATCGTCACCGATACCGAACGAGGTCACGCCGATGCCCGAACCCATGTCAATGTACTCTTTGCCCGATGCGTCCAGCACTACCGAGCCTTTGCCGCTCACTATCTCAACCGGAAACCTGTTGTACGTTCCCGCGATATACTTTTTATCCTTCTCGATTATCGACATATCTTTTCCTTTCCGGTTATCATGATCAAGCGTCTGCTCCCGATGTCACCATGGTGCCCGCGCCTTCGTCGGTAAGCAGCTCCATCAGGATAGAGTGAGGTACGCGTCCGTCCATGATTACGACATTTTTTACACCGTATTTCAATGCGTCTATGCAGCACTCAACTTTGGGTATCATGCCGCCGCTGATGGTCCCGTCTCCGTAGAGTTTTTCTGCCTCCGTGGGCGTGATCTTGGGGATAAGCGTCGAAGGGTCGTCCTTATCCTTTAATATGCCCGCGATGTCGGTCATCATGATAAGCCTCTCGGCCTCGAGAGCGCCCGCGATATGCGCCGCAGCCGTGTCGCCGTTGATGTTGTAGGTATTGCCCTCATCGTCGCAGCCAACGGTCGAGATAACAGGGATATAACCCTTTTCGAGCAGATCCGTAACGGGCTTGATATTTACACTCGTGATCTCGCCGACATAGCCTAATGCTTCGTTCTTGATCTTAGCCTCGATCAGTCTGCCGTCCATGCCCGAGAGGCCTACGGCCTGGCCGCCCTTCATCTCGAGCAGGTTAACGAGCGTTTTGTTGACCTTGCCCGCGAGGACCATCTGCACGATGTCCACGGTCTCCTTATCGGTCACGCGCAGTCCGTTGACAAATTCGGGCTTTTTGCCGAGCTTGTCCATCAGCTCATTGATCTCGGGTCCGCCGCCGTGCACGAGCACGATCTTGACTCCGATCAGCCAGAGGAGAACGATATCCTCCATGACCTGCTGCTTCAGGCCCTCATTTACCATCGCGTTGCCGCCGTATTTCACTACGACTACCTTGCCGTTATATCTTTTGATGTAGGGCAGTGCCTGTGTCAGGACCTCCGCCCTCTTTGCGTTTGTCAGATTCGTATCCATGATCGTCTGTGCCAGCCCTCTCCTTTGGTATATCAGGTCCTGTAATCTCCGTTGATCTTAACGTAATCGTATGTCAGATCGCAGCCCCATGCCGTCGCCGAAGCATCTCCGCTGTTCAGTTCAACCTCTATCTCGATCTCTTTTTCGAGCAGGATCTCTTTTGCGATCTCCTCGGAGAAATCGATGCCCGCGCCGTTTTTGCATACCGGGATCGTACCCTTTTTGCTGGTGAACGCAACGTCGATCTTATTGACGTCGACATCCGCCTTACTGTAGCCTATCGCGCACAGCACGCGGCCCCAGTTCGCATCCGCTCCGAACATCGCGGCCTTTAAGAGGCTCGAGCAGATGACCGACTTGGCCACAGTACGCGCGGTCTTAATATCCGCAGCACCCGTGCATTTGCACTCAAGCAGCTTTGTAGCGCCCTCTCCGTCACCCGCGATCATCCTGCACAGTCCTACGTTTACGGTATTGAGAGCCTTCATGAACTCGTCAAAATCAGCGCCGTCAGCCACGATCTCGGCATTGCCCGCCATACCGTTGGCCAGGACGGTTACCATGTCGTTGGTCGAAGTATCGCCGTCGATGCTCAGCATATTGAAGGTGCCCGCGATATCGCCGTGGAGCGCCTTGTTCAGCATCTTGGCGGAAATAGCCGCGTCGGTCGTGATAAATACGAGCATGGTCGCCATATCGGGATGGATCATGCCGCTGCCTTTCGCAATGCCGCCGAGATGGCAGGTCTTCCCTCCGATCTCGAACTCCACCGCGATCTCCTTCATAACGGTATCGGTAGTCATGATGCCCTCTGCCGCAGCCGCGTCGTCATTTGCGTCGAGAGACGCAACGAGCGCCGGGATGCCGTTTTTGATGGGCTCGATGTCGAGAGGCTGCCCGATAACGCCGGTCGAAGCAACTACCACATCCTTGGGGCTGATATTCAGTGCCTCGCCGAGCAGCGCGCACATCTGCTCCGCGATCTCGATGCCGTTCGCGTTGCAGGTATTGGCGTTGCCGCTGTTGCAGATGACCGCCTGCGCGATGCCGTCCGAAATATTCTGCTTAGTCACGGTCAGGGGCGCGCCCTTTACCAGATTTGTCGTATAGACCGCTGCTGCCTTGGCCGGTACCTCACTCATGATCAGCGCCAGGTCCTTTTTTGTCCTGTTCTTCCTGATACCGCAGTGCACTCCGCCTGCCGAAAAGCCTTTTGCGGCACAAATTCCTCCGTTGATGAATTTCATAGTATTCTCTCCGTTTCTATTTATATACTATAGTTATAAAAATCGCTTCGCAGCTTGCGCATGCGTCCGTCCGATGGCTGCGGCTTATCAATTCGCGACATTTAAACCGGTCGTCTCCCGGACGCCCATAACTATGTTCATGTTCTGTATCGCGGCACCCGAAGCACCCTTGCCGAGATTGTCGAATCTCGATACCAGAAGTATGCGTTCATCATTTCCGGTCACGGTTACTTCCATATCGTCGCGTCCCGCAAAAGCACCTGACGACATAAAACCTTCCTCGCCGGCATCCTTAACAAAACGCACAAGTCCGCTACCATTGTAATACTCCTCGAACACTTCTTCAATGTCTGAGATCGTACCGTTTACGTCGCTCTTAAACAGCGGCACCGTGACCTCCATGCCCGCATAGTACGGGGCAACGATCGGACAGAACACCGGGGCGTTCTCCAGTCCGCACACCGCGCTCATCTCGGGCAGATGCTTGTGTTTCTGCGCTATGCCGTACATCCTCGGCGCGTCGAGCAGCTCCGGTCTGCCCTCAGCCTCGTACTCGGCGATCATTTTCTTTCCGCCGCCCGAATAGCCTGTAAGGGAAAAAGCGCTGAGCTTAATGTCTTTTTTGATAATGCCCTTTTCAATGAGCGGCGCGACCAGCGCGATAAACCCGCTCGCATGGCATCCGGGATTGGCTATCCTGCGTGAAGCCGCTATCGCCTCCCTGCGCCCTCCGATCTCCGCAAAGCCGTAGGTCCAGCCCGGTGCCGTCCTGTGCGCCGTGGAGGTATCGATAACGCAGGTGTCCGGATTCGTGATCAGGCTCACCGCCTCTACGGCTGCCGCGTCGGGCAGGCACAGGAACGCGATGTCCGCGCCGTTCAGCGCTTCCGCGCGCGCCGCCATATCTTTTCTCAGCTCCTCGCTGAGTCTGATCAGCTCGATATCCTTTCGGCCTTCGAGCCTCTCGTATATCCTCAGTCCCGTCGTTCCGGCACTGCCGTCGATAAATACTTTTTTCATCGTTTGCCCTCTGTATATGTATATATATGTATCCGATTCTTAATAATATGCATTATTATACACTATTGTTTGCATATTTCAAGTAGTTTTTCGCATAAATATTAGTTTTGCTTCATGCCAAATTTTGTGCATTTTTAAAGGACCGCCTCAAAAAGACGGTCCTGTGCGGAAATGCATAATTATTTATTATACTCGTCAGCCAGTGCCTTAAACGCGGGCAGCGACCTCTCGATCATCGCATAGTCGACGCAGTAAGCGATGCGCACATAGCCTGCGCAGCCGAAAGTCGAACCGGGAACTATGAGCAGCCTGTGCTCCTTTGCTTTCGCGACGAAAGCCTTGTCATCGGGCTCGAGCGCCTTAACGAACAGATAGAACGCGCCCTCGGGCTTGATGCACTCATAGCCGTATTCGCAGAGCTTTGAGTAGAGCAGCTCCCTGTTGCGGTTGTAGATGCCGATATCGACCGAAGCGTCGAGGCACTTCGATACTACGAGCTGCGCGACCGAAGGAGCGTTAACGAATCCGAGTATCCTCGTGGCAACGCCTGCTGCCGCGAAAATGTCCTCATAATCGTCGATCCCGGACGGCACGACCAGATATCCGATACGGTCTCCGGGGAGCGAAAGCGACTTACTGAAGCTGTAGCCCACGATCGTATTGCGGTAGATCGTCGGGATGTAAGGAACCTCGACTCCGTCGAAAGCGAGCTCTCTGTAGGGCTCATCCGAAAGGATGTAGATCGGCGCGCCAAACTCTTTCTGCTTCTTCTCAAGGATCGCGGCTATCTGCTCTAATGTTGCCCTCGAGTAAACAACGCCTGTCGGGTTGTTCGGGGAATTGACGATGACGATCCTCGTCAGTGCCGTGATCCTCGCCTCAAACTCATCGAGCTTGGGCTGGAACGACGATGTATCGGGAGATATCTCGATAAGCTTTCCGTCGAAATTGCTCACGTAATTCCTGTACTCGCCGAAGAACGGGGCAAATGTGATGACCTCGTCGCCCGGGTTGAGCAGTGTCTTCATGATGACGTTCATGCCGCCCGCAGCGCCTACCGTCATGATGATATTGCCCTCGGTAAACGCGGTGCCGAAGCGTGAATTGATGCTCTTTGCGATCGCTGAGCGAACCTCCTCATAACCGACATTCGACATATAGCCGTGGGTATAGTTCGCGCCGTACGAATCCGGGATGCTCTTTAATGCGTCGGAGACCTCCTTCGGAGGCTCGACGCTCGGATTGCCGAGGCTGAAATCATAAACGTTCTCTTTGCCGTAGATCGCGGCCATTTTCTTGCCTTCCTCGAACATCGCGCGGATCGCGGAGCTGTTCTTTACAAGGCTTTCCATCTTTTTGGAGATCATCTTTATTCCCTTTCGGATAAATCACATTATTTTGCGGCGTTAATGAACATATCGTGGATAGCGTTCATCGCCTGCTCGGTGTACTGCTCGTCAATGAGTACGGAGATCTTGATCTCGGATGTGGAGATCATCTGGATGTTGATGCCTGCATCGTAGAGAGCCTCGAACATCTTCGCAGCAACGCCGGCGTTCGAAACCATGCCCGCGCCTACTACGGAAACCTTTGATACATTGCGGTCTACATCGATCTTTTCGCAGATAAGGCTTGTCTGTCTGTGCTGCTCCATAACCGAGAGCGCTTCATCAAGGTTGTCGGTCGATACGGTAAAGCTGATATCCTTTGTACCGTCATGTCCTACAGACTGCAGGATAACGTCAACATTGATGTTGTGATGTGCAAGATGATTGAAGAGTTTGAAAGCGACTCCGGGCTGGTCCTGAAGACCGCACACTGCGATGAGCGCGATATTTTTGTCGCAGGCAACACCGCTGACAAGCATTTTTTCCATTTTAGCATTCTCCTTTACTATTGTTCCTTCATTCGTATTCAGACTTGAGCGCACAACAAGCTGTACGCCGTATTTTTTAGCCATTTCGACGGAGCGGTTATGAAGCACTCCCGCACCTAAGGACGCCAGCTCGAGCATCTCGTCGTAAGTGATCTCGCCGAGCTTCTGCGCATCGTGTACGATCCTCGGATCCGCTGTGTATACGCCGTCAACGTCCGTGTAGATCTCGCATTTGTCAGCCTTTAAGACAGCCGCGAGCGCAACCGCCGTGGTATCCGAACCTCCGCGGCCGAGCGTCGTTACATTGTCAAACTTGTCAATGCCCTGGAATCCCGTGATCAGAACGATCTTCCTCGAATCCAGCTCTGCCCTGATCCTCTCGACATCGATGCTCCTGAGTCTCGCGTTCGAATAATCCGAGGTCGTATGCATCGCAACCTGGAATGCGTTCAGCGATACTGCGGGAACACCGAGCTGAGCCATGGCCATAGCCATCAGCGAAACCGATATCTGCTCGCCGACGCTCACCAGCATATCCAGCTCACGCTTCGGGGGGTTCGGGTTGATGTCTTTTGCCTTCGCGATCAGCTCATCGGTAGATTTGCCCATTGCGGAAAGGACTACGACAACGTCGTTGCCCTGCTGATAATCCTCGATACAGCGTTTGGCAACGTTAAAGATGCGTTCCTTGTTTGCGACGGAGGTTCCGCCAAACTTCTTAACTACTAACATGTTCTTTCTCCTCAGTTTATTTGTATTTAAAATCGCATCGTATGCGGTTGATAACGTGCAGATCCTTTGACAGTTCCTCGAAATCGGCTTCGCGGATGTAGTCCGTTACAAAGCCGTACTCACCGGGAATACCTGCGTCGGCAACTTCTCCGATGCCGAATGCCTTATTTGCCTTGTCGGCCTCCTCTGCGGGAACACGGATGAAAAATCTGAAGCGCATCGCGTCCTTGGGTTCGGGCTTGAGCTTCTGCTCGCTCCAGATCGTATCCACGGTCACGCCCTTGTGCTTCGCGGCCTGGATCATATCGGCCACAACCGCGCTCGCGGTCGGGAGCTTGCCCGCTCCGCTGCCGTAGAACATCAGGTCGCCGACTGCGTTGCCCTTGACCATGATCGCGTTGAAAACGCCGTTTACAAAGTACAGCTGCGAATTGCTCCTGATCATGACCGGAGCCACCATCGCGTAGGTCTTGCCGGCCTCGCGCTTTGTAAGCGAAAGGAGCTTGATGTTTGCCTTGAGCTTTTTCGCGTAGGCGATATCCGCTGCGGTGATCTTTGTGATACCCTCGGTATAAATATCCTCGCAGTCGATCTGCGCCCTGTTGGCCAGAGACGCAAGGATCGAGGTCTTTCTCGCGGCATCGATGCCCTCGATGTCAGCCGCGGGGTTGCGCTCGGCGTAGCCGTTCGCCTGCGCCTCCGCAAGAGCCTCCTCAAAATCCATCCCGACATCGCGCATGCGGGTCAGGATATAGTTTGTAGTGCCGTTTACGATACCCCTGATCTCGAGGATCTCATCGGCCGTAAGCGCATTGTTCAGAGGCCTGATGATCGGGATGCCGCCGCCCACGCTCGCCTCGAAGAAATAGCTGCACTTGTGCTCGCGCGCTATGCGCAGCAGCTCCGCTCCGTGCTTGGAAACGAGCTCCTTGTTCGAGGTGCAGACCGATTTGCCCGCCTCGAGCGCCGCCTTCGAGAACTCATAAGCGGGATGCTCACCGCCCATGACCTCCGCGATCACCCGTACCTCGGGGTCATTTACTATATCATTGAAATCATGCGTAAGAACCTTTTCGACGTCCTGCCCCGGGAATTCCCGCAGATCGAGGACATACTTGATCTCGAGCCGGTCCCCGACTCCCTGCGCGATATAATCCGCGTTCATCTTAAGAACCTCGTATACGCCCGAGCCGACTGTTCCGTATCCCAATATCGCTACCTTCATAATAGTCTCCTCTTTAGATGAATCCGTTATTCTCTGCCCAATATCTTCAGTGAGCTGACTCCTCGCTTTCTGCCGATCGCGCTCAGGATGTCGTTCACATCCTTTGTATCCGGCAGGATCTCCATGCCTATCGTGATCGCCGCGATACCGCCGATCGGGATAGACTGGTGTATCGTGAGGATGTTCGCGCGACACTTCGCGATGCAGTCCAGAACCTCAGAAAGCAGTCCGGGCTCGTCGTCGAGCTGCATCATGATGTTGATGGTCTTACCGCGGTTGCTCTCGTGGAACGGGAAAATATCGTCCTTATACTTATAGAACGAGCTCCTGCTGATATCGACCATAGCCGTGGCTTCCTGAACGGTCATGACTTTTTCCGAATCAAGCAGTCTTTTCGCCTCGATAACCTTCAGCAACACCTCGGGCACTGCTTTCTCCCGAACAAGGTAATAGCGTTCGCTGCTGTCCATCCGTACCGTCCCCTCCTCTTGCCGGCCCCAAAATAAATGAGCCTGTCTTTATCGCTGATGAGCTGCGTTTGATGTGTGTCTGTGAAACACATTTGTCCGCAAGTCAAGGAGTATGTTAACACATGCTCCCGATAAAGGCAAGCCCAAGTTTGAATTTTTTTATCAGCGCATTAATTTCTTAACTTCTTTGGCCGCCGCGTCGATCTGATTGTCATGGTCGCGCAGCTCGATATTGATCTTTTCGAGCCCCTCTTCGAGCTCTACGACCACGTCGGGCGTAATGCCGGTTCCGTGGATGCAGACACCGTTCGGAGTAAAGTATCTCGAGGATGTGAGCTTAACGCCCGAACCGTCATAAAGGATCGGGATGACTGACTGGACTATGCCTTTTCCGAAGCTCTGGGTGCCTACGATGACCGCCTTGCCGTGGTCCTGCAGCGCGCCCGAGAAAATCTCCGAAGCGCTCGCGGAATTGCCGTTTACGATGACCGCGATAGGCATATCGAGTGTGTCCGCGTCCTCCGCGTAGTTATAAGCCTTGCGGCCGTACTTGTCTTCGGTGTATACGAGCAGATCGCCCTTCGGCAGGATGCGGTCGAGCATCTCGCACACGATGTTGTAGAGTCCGCCGGGGTTGTTCCTGATATCGACAACGAGGCCCTTCATGCCCTTTTTCTGCAGGTCCGCGATCGCCGCGCTGAACTGGTCGGCCGTGGTCTCCTCGAACTCGGAAACCAGGATGTAGCCGATATTGTCCTCAAGCATCTTGTGGGATACGAATTCCACTTCGATCTTGGCTCTGGTCACGGTAAAGGTCAGCTCTTCGCCGTCACGCAGGATCGTGATATTGACGGTTGTGCCCTCGAGGCCCTTTATTTTGGTAACGACATCCGACAGGTCCTCGCCGATCACGCTCTCACCGTCCACGCCGATGATCTGGTCACCCGAGCAGAGTCCCGCGTTATAGGCAGGAGAATTGGTGAAAGGAGTAACGATCGTCATGTCCTTGGTCGTCATATCCTGGCTGATCGTGGCTCCGATGCCGCTGTATATGCCGCTCGAGCTCTCGAGCAGAGCGGAATACTCATCGGGCGAGTAATAGACCGAGTAAGGGTCTCCGAGCGAATTAACGGCCGCATGGAGCATCTCGTCGTACATCTTGTCCATGTCGATCTCGCCGTTGTAATAGTAATCCATGTACTGGAGGATGGTTTCCATTTTCTTGTCGAAATCCGACTTGTCACCGGCATCCACAACGAGCGGATCGCGGTTTGCCATCTCGGACGTAGCCTTAGCGTTTTCGAGCGCCTCGTCCGCCATCCTCTTGGCAGCCTTCAGTCCCTTAAAGACGGTATTGTAGAAGAAAAAGCAGCCGACGATTACGAGCAGGGTGAGCAATAATCCGAGTATGAGATTTAAAAGACCTTTTTTCATGATATAACTCCAATCAGTGATAATTTATTCCAGATGTCCTATGTAAGGATTGGGATCCACGTAAGTGCCGTTGATCTGTACGCCGAAGTGCAGATGCGGTCCGGTGGAAACACCCGTGGAGCCGCACAGTCCGAGTGTGGTTCCCTGTTTTACGTGGTCGCCCACGCTGACAAGGATCTTTGACATATGCAGATACGCGGTAACAAAGCCGTCCTGATGCTCGACCTTGACGTAATTGCCCGCAGAGGAGCTGTAGGTCGCGGCAATGACCTTACCCGCCAGCACGGAAACGATCGGCGCGCCGAACTCGCCGCCGATGTCCCAGCCCTGATGATAGGTGGACGCGCCCTTGGTGGGTGCCTTTCTGGGTCCGAACTTCGAATAGGTCCTGTGATCGCCCGGCAGAGGCCAGATCATCTCGTAAGGGTCCGTCTCTTCGGTCAGCACGATATATTTGATAGCTTCGGGATCGTAGACCTTATTTGTAGTGTTCGTTTTCTGATGCTCTGCGGCACGCTGCTCGGCCAGTCTGCGCTTTTCTTCCTCTTCGCGCAGCTTTTCCTCTTCGGCCTTGCGCTTTGATTCGAGCTCCGCGACGCGCTGTTCTTCGGCCTCGAGGATGCTGTCGATCTCCTCTTCCTGACCGGTTATCTGTCCGATGTAGGTGAACAGCAGCTCGTCCTCGATATCCATCTTTTCGCAGAGCTTTTCGATCTCGGCAGCCTTCAGGTCATAGAGTTCCTGAACGGTCTGCTGTTCGAGCTCCTCCTGCTCCTGCATGGTGGAAAGATTGTCGAGCGTCGCTTCGAGTACGGCCTTACGGTCCTCAACTATCTCGCAGGTCTTCGCGTAGCGCTCGAGCAGGGCATTGTCGTAGGCCTGTATGCTCGATACGTACTCGAGCTGGTTAAGTATGTCCGCGATACTGCCCGCATTGAGTATAACGTCCAGATAAGTGGTCTCGCCGTTCTCATATATGTATTTGACGCGGGCCTTCATCGTCGCGTACTGTTCGTCGCGCTGCTTTTCCGCCGCGGTAAGCTCCTCGACCGCTGTCTTTAAGTCATCCTCGGTCGCCGATATCTTCTCCTTGAGCTCAAATATGGTAAGCATTATATCGTTGAGGCGCAGATCGAGCTCGCTGATATACGCTTCGATGCTCTCCTTTTCCCTGCCGTATTCCGCAAGAAGCTCCTCGGATCGCTTCTTCGATTCCTCGAGCTCCTGCTTGCGGGCGCGGGCCTCTTCGAGCTGCTTGTCGTAAGCGTTTTTCGCGTCGTTGATCTGTTTTTCGTAATCCTTTTTGACCTTGTCGAGCTTGCTCTCATAGTCCGACGCGAGCACCGCCGAGACAGGCGACGCGACGAATACGGCCAGGAGCAGCACGGCCAGGATCCTGTACAGATTCCTTTTCATCAATTGACCTCTATTTTCCTAAGCTGCTTTCTCAGTGTGATGCGGCTGCTGATAAAACCGATGCCGATACCGATCGCGAGCGATGCGGGGATCAGGACCTTCATAACGGTCTCCACGTTGAGGAAGCTCACTACATTGAACATCGATGAGAATTTCTCGGCCAGCATCGCGGTGATCCTGATGTATGCCAGTCTGATGATGACCAGCGGTATCACGGCGCCTATGATGCCGATCAGCACGCCCTCTACAACGAACGGGATCTTGATAAAGAAATTCGACGCTCCGATGAGCTTCATGATCGAGATCTCCTCGCGGCGGACCGAAACGCCGGTCGATACCGTCATGCCGATCAGGAATGCCGCTACGAGCAGCAGTATCGTGATGATGACGGCCGAACCTATTGTAATGACCTTATTAAAGCCCGAGAGCGTGTCTGCGATACCTGCGGCGTCGTTGCATTTGCGTACGCCCGGGAGGCCCTTGACGAATCTCACGAGCGAGTCCTGCATGGCGACATCGTTCAGATATACCGTAAACGACGCGCTGTTCTCGAGAGGGTTATCCTCGCCGAAGGACGATGCGAGCTCGGGAGAGAGCTTGGTGCTCTTGTAATTCTCCCATGCCTGCTCGGGCGAAATGTACTCGACCGTATGAACCTCCGCGCGGGTAAGTATCTGCGCCTTCAGACTCTCGATCTGCTCATCCGTGATGCCCTCGTCGAAGAAGACCGTGATGCCGACGTTGGTCTCGGCATTTTTAACTATATACTCAACATTCGAGAGCATTATGTAAAAAACCCCGAACAGAAACAGGCAGGCTGCCATCGTACCGATCGAGGCCAGCGAAAATGTCCTGTTGCGGAATATGCTCTTGATGCCCTGTCCGATACCGTAGAAGAAAGTGCTAATTTTTGGCATGGGAATAGCCTCCCTTCTGGTCTCCGATGATAACACCCTTATTGAGCGTGATGACGCGTTTCTGCATCGCGTCGACGATCTCGCGGTTGTGCGTTACGACAACAACGGTGGTACCCCTGCGGTTGATCTCCTCGAGCAGATGCATGATCTCCCATGAGTTGCGCGGGTCGAGATTACCCGTAGGCTCGTCCGCGAGCAGGATCACGGGATTGTTGACCAGAGCGCGCGCCAAGGCAACCCTCTGCTGCTCACCGCCCGAGAGCTCATCCGGATACGATCTGAGTTTTTCGGAAAGGCCGACGATTGAGAGGACTCTCGGCACGTCGCGCCTGATCTTATGGTTGGGCACCTCGAGCACTCTCTGCGCGAACGCCACATTGTCAAAAACCGTGCGGTCCTTTAAGAGGCGGAAATCCTGGAACACTATGCCGATGCTGCGTCTGAGCTTGCAGATGCTGTTCTCTCTGAGTCTCGAGAGCTCCTTTCCCGCGACCATGATATGTCCCCTCGTGGGGGATATTTCCTTAAGCAGGAGCTTGATCAGGGTCGATTTGCCCGAACCGCTGCTCCCGACTATGAATACGAACTCTCCCTTGCGGATCTCAAGGGAAACATTTTTCAGAGCGTGCTGCCCTTCGACGTAATCCTTGCTCACATCCTCGAGCAGGATCACCGGAGGCTCGATCTCTTCACTCTCCGCTCTGTAAAGATCAAATCTGTCCGCCATCAAAATACTCCCATATACACAACAAAGCTCCTACCCCTGTGGATCATTGAAGTATGAGCTGTGCTGTTAAATATCAATATTCAAGGTTCTCCATGTATTTCATGTACTTTACGACCATGAGCGCGATCTTGAATGTGATCGCATCCTCGAATACCCTGAGGTCCAGATTAGTCATCTTCTGGAGCTTATCGAGACGATAAACCAGCGTATTTCTGTGGATATAGAGCTGTCTCGAGGTCTCCGAAACGTTCAGGTTGTTCTCGAAGAACTTGTTGATGGTCGAAAGCGTCTCCTCATCAAAATCATCCGGCGACTTTCCGTCGAATATCTCCTTGATGAACATCTTGCACAGCGGCATCGGCAGCTGGTAGATCAGACGTCCTATGCCGAGATTGCTGTAGGCGATCACGTTCCTCTCGCTGTAGAATATCTTTCCTACGTCGAGCGCCATCTTGGCCTCTTTGTAGGATCTGGAAACATCCTTTATCTCGTTGACTATCGTACCGAGCGCCACATGAACCTTTGACATCGCCTCGGTATTGAGCATGTCGAGGATCACTCTGGCGAGCTTCTCCATGTCCTCGTAGCCCTCGCCGGGCTTAAGCTCCTTGACCACGATGATGTTCTTCTCATCGACCGCGGTGATGAAGTCCTTTGCCTTGCTGTTGGTGAAGAGGGTCCTCACGGTCTCGAGCGCGTTCGTGTCCTTTTCGGTCTTGGTCTCGATCAGGATGACCACGCGTCTGGCCTCGGCGTCGATGTGGAGCTTCTTCGCGCGGTTATAGATGTCCACGAGCAGGAGGTTGTCCAGCAGGAGGTTCTTTATGAAGTTATCCTTATCGTAGCGCTCCTTGTAAGCCACGAGCAGGTTCTGGATCTGGAAGGTGACCATCTTTCCGACCATATACACATCGTCAGAATCACCCTTTACCAGCAGAACATACTCCAGCTGCTGCTCATCGTAAACCTTAAAGAACTGGTATCCCGACAGTGCCTGACTGTCCGCGGGCGAATCAACGAATGCCAGTACCGCATCCTCATATTCCTCGGCATTGTTCATGGTGGCCGCGAGGGACTTACCCTCGGTATCCATCACGCAGATATCGATCCTGGTGATAGCCTTGATGCCTTCTACGGTGTTCTGCAAAATCTGATTTGAAATCATGCTAAGCCTTCTCCGTTTCGTAAAAGTCTACACTTAAGATAAGTTTAACACTTTATTCCACAAATGTAAAACAAAAAAAACCTGTTATAGTCTGCGGCTCTCTATTATGCTATATTTTTAGTTAGCGGCAGTTTCGGCTGCATCATGTTCCATGGAGGTTTTCAAATAATGAGATACGATCTTAGCGGACAATGGAAAATAGAGCTTCCCGACGGCAGGGGCCGCGGCGATGGTTTTTTGCCCGGAACCCTCGATGAAAATGCGATCGGCGATCCCGACCGCGTGGCAAAAGCCTGGCATCCCGACATAGAGGACAGGAGCGGTGAGGATACCGAGTTTTTGGATTCCGAAGCACGTATCACCACGAGACTCACGAGGAATTATACTTACGAGGGGCCCGCGGAATTCTCGCGCGTTTTTGATCGTGATATTATTCCCGGCAGGCGGTATCTGTTCTTTGTCGAGAGGACCAGAGCGGCAAGGCTTTTTATAGACGATACGGAGGCAAAATGCATTGCTTCCGGTCTCAGCACGCCCACCGTATTTGACGTGACCGGGCTTCTTCACAAAGGCTGCATGCTCAGGCTCATCACCGACAATACATACCCCGGCATGCCCTACCGCGACATAACCTTCTCCTCCGCCGCTACCGATGAGACCCAGACGAACTGGAACGGCGCGATCGGAGAAATATACCTTGAGGATACCGGACTCGCACGCATAGGGGAGGCACGTGTACTGCCGGAGATCGGCGCGCCGGGCACTGCGGATGTGGTGGTCGAGGTTGATGCTCCAGACATGGGGCCAGCAGACACAGCAGACATGGGGACGGCAGACACAGCAGACATGGGGACGGTTCTTCGGTCTGCCGGGTCATCAGACAGAAGAACCGTCCCCATGTCTGCTACCCTCAGGCTCGAGGGCGCATGCCTTGAGGCACCGGTTGAAAAAGAGCTGCTCCTCTCTCACGGTGCGCCGGCCGGGATCCGGTTCGAAGCCGTTCCGCTCTCACCGGAGTGTACCGGCAGGCGCTGGGACGAGTACGAGGGCAATCTCCACGAACTGCGGATCACGCTGCTTACAGGCGGCAATGAGGCA
Source organism: Lachnospiraceae bacterium (assembly GCA_016288005.1). Classification (GTDB taxonomy): domain Bacteria; phylum Bacillota; class Clostridia; order Lachnospirales; family Lachnospiraceae; genus RUG11977. Next base: position 11,731 of record JAEEXY010000033.1, on the reverse strand, counting down.
GACAGCAAAACTGTGTGTTTCGGTCTGAGGACCTTTTCTTACGATGATACCGGTCGCTTGACGCTCAACGGCAGGCGTATATTCCTTCGCAGTGAGGCAAACTGTGGTCTCTTCCCCGAGACAGGACATCCTCCGATGGATCTCGAAAACTGGATCAAGATCGTAGAAACCTACAGATCCTACGGAGTCAACTGCATCCGTTTCCATTCCTGGTGTCCGCCCGAGGCCGCGTTCGAAGCCGCAGACAGGTTAGGCGTGATGATCGAAGCAGAACTCCCGAACTGGAATCCGCGCGACGCATTTAACGACGAAAGTTGCTTTAACTTCTATAAAAACGAACTGATACAGATCATAAAGACCTATGCGAACCATCCTTCGTTCGTGATGCTCGCGCTCGGCAACGAGCTGCATGCGAGCGACGAGGGCGTGGACCGCATGCACGCGCTGCTGCGTACCGCGCGCGAGCTCGATCCGACAAGGCTCTATGCATGGGGTTCGAATAATTTTTATGGCAATAAAGGCGCCGATCCCGACAGCGATTTCTATACGGGTTCGGACTACTATGGCGAACCTCTTCGCTTTTCGGGAAATAAAGGCGTGATCAACGCCACCGCGCCCAACACATGCAGGGACCTCTCCGCGGTTTTGGGACAGATCCGCAAGAGCTATAAAAAGCCCGTATTTACCTTTGAAGTCGGCCAGTACGAGATCCTGCCCGACATGAAAGAACTCAGCGATTTTAGGGGTGTAACGCGTCCCGACAACCTGAAGGTCGTGGACGAACACAGGAAAAAGAACGGCATTTCCGATGCCGAATGGGAGCGCAGGGTCAATGCGACCGGCGAGATCGCGCTCAAGGCCTACCGCGAGGAGGTTGAGGGCGTACTGCGCACTCCCGGGCTCTCGGGCATCTCACTCCTGGGACTTCAGGACTTTACCGGTCAGGGTACGGCTCTCGTCGGGATGCTGAATTCCCATCTGCGGCCGAAGCCTTATCCGTTCTCGGATCCCGCGCGTTTTGCAAAGTTTTTCACGGACCGCGCCGTACTCGTGCTCTTTGACCGCTATACATATGAGACCGGTGAAACATTTACCGCGGAGGTAAAAGTCGCAAACTACGGGAAAGATCCACTGCCCGGAGAGTTTTCTTATAAGCTGGAGCCCGCTCCCTGCGGTCTGCGCTATGAGGTATCGCATCATGCGGCCGGCTCTTACTCTGCAGGCTGCACGGATCCGGATCATGAGTCCCGCTCGTCCGGCAGTCCGTCCCCTTCGATTACTGCCGGCCGGAACAATATTGCCGTCGATCCTGCAGAAAACGAGAATATGGCCGGCGTACAAAAAGGATCTTCTGTCTGCCCCGCAGGCGAACTGACCTCACTGGGCACTTTAGAGATCACGCTCACAGGCTTTGACCGTGCCCAAAAGCTCATGCTCACTGTCACCGTCGGTGACATCAGCGCCGAATACCCTCTCTGGGTGTATCCTCACGTCGATCCTGTTTGCCCGGCAAACGTATACGAAACCGAAGTATTTGACGACAAGGCAAAAGAGATCCTCTCAAAAGGCGGCCGCGTGTATGTTACGCCCCATTCCGCAAAAGAGGCCATTCCCGACTCAATACAGGCACAGTTCACGACCGATTTCTGGTCAGTCGGCACCTTCCCCGCTCAGGAAGGCGCCATGGGTCAGCTCATAAAGAAAGACCACCCTGTCTTCAGGGACTTCCCCACAGATGAATGGTCCGACTGGCAGTGGTTCAGGATGGCCTCACAGAGGGCGTTCATCCTGCCCCGTTATATGGATGCGATCATCACGGAAATGGACTGCTACGTGCGGCAGCGCCCGATGGCGCAGCTCTACGAGGCCAGATACGGCGCAGGCCGCGTACTCTTCTCCTCAATGGGACTGCAGGATCTGCAGGATCATCCCGAGGCCCGAATGCTCCTCGACTGCATTTACCGGTATCTTGGCTCCGAGGATTTCAACCCGGTGCAGGAATTATGATCCTGTCCCGGGACAGGCTATCGTTTCATAACAATCGCAACTCTTTTACGGAATAACGGTAATCTGACAAAATTGCGCAAGGCAGGAAATGTTTCCTGCAACGATTACTCCTATAATGACAGCAACAGGAGGAAAAAGCATGGAGTGGACAGCGGCATTACAACAGGCGATCGATTATATGGAAGCGCATCTCATGGAAGAGATAAACTATGAAGACGTGGCGAAACATGTGCACACTTCGAGTTACGAGTTTCACAGGGCATTCAGCTTCCTTACCGGGATGACGGCCAACGCCTATATCCGCAACCGCAGACTGTCTCTGGCGGGGTGCGAACTGATGGAGACCGACGCGAGGATCACTGACCTTGCACTGAAATACGGTTATGAAACGCCTGAGAGTTTTACAAAGGCGTTCACCAGATTTCACGGGATCGCACCGAGGGCGGCCAGAGACGCGGCGGCAAAACTCACACTTTTTAATCCTCTTGTAATAAAGCTTACTGTTGAAGGAGGAAAAAGCATGGATTACAGGATAGTACAGACAAAGGATTTAAAGTTCATCGCGCTTGTGAGGAGCTTCAGTAACGAGATCATCAACGATGACGACAATCATGAGATACCCGATTTCTGGGCAGAATGCAGCGCGAACAGCCTGCTTGGGCCGATATGGATGCTGAGACCCGACGGAAAGAGGGATCTTTACGGCTTATGCACGCCGACCAAAGAAGGTGCCGAGACTTTCGACTACGGCATCGGGATCATTGTCGATGAAGACACGGCCAAATTCGATCCCATGGAGATGGAAAAGGCCGGCTTCAGAATCTGGGACGTAAAGGCCGGGACATATGTGGTATTCGACTGCATCGGCGATAACGGCGACTGCATCAGGGATATGTGGGAGAAGTTCTACAAGGAGTTCCTGCCGCAGATGGGCTATGAATCGGTGGATGAGACCGACTACGAACTGTATTTTGACGGCGGAAAGGGCGTCTTCTGCGAGCTCTGGATACCGGTAAAGAAGAAATGAAACCTTGACTTCAGGCGGGATAGATGATAGTATCCTACCTGTAAGTAAAAAACCAAAGAGGTAAAATTATGTTAAGCGTGGTGGGTGAATAACCCATATCATCATTAAATTAATATGATATGTAAAGCTGCTGATATGTGCAGTGCAGCTTTAGTGGTACGAATTCAGTTAACAAGAGCACAACTGTGTTAGCTTTATTTCATTACGCTTAATATATTGGTTGGTTAAAACCGTTTTGTATTCCGGGAGTATTTTATCCGGAATTGCGGCGTGTGTTTGACGTATTCTATTTTGTTTACATGACCATGATATCTTAAGCGTAAGGTATCATGGTTTTTTTATGCACTTTTGATGGACGAAAGTAATATATGTTATCGAAAGGAACGCTTAACAACAATGATTGAAAATCAGATTGAATTTAATAAAGTTAAAGAAATATGGTCAGGCCTTGCGGTGACCGTTACGGCAAAGGAAAAGATCGACCGGAAATGGATCATTTTTGATGAGGGCACACTTAAGAAAGAGCTCAAGGATACCACAGATGCCAGAGAACTGATCGAAAAGCTCGGAAATCCGCCGCTGCAGGATGTGTCTGAGATACTGGAAATACTTGCGATAGCGGGAAAGGGAGATTGTCTGACACCTTATCAGTTAGAGCGGGTTCAGGTCATTCTTACTGTTCTGGAAAGACTGTCATCTTATCTGAGGAGAGGACACCAGTATCTGAATTCTTTGAGTTTTTATGATGAATCCCTCAACACCCAACCTGAACTTAGGGAAGAGATCGCAATGCAGATCCGAGGGGAAAGAGTTGACGATCATGCTTCGAAACTGCTCTTTGAGATCAGAATGAAGATCGGGCAACTCGAAGATGAGATGAAGAAAAAAGCAGAAGCGGTCATCAGGAACAACCGCGACTGTATGGCGGACAGCTTCTACACTACCAGAAACGGAAGGATCTGCGTACCCGTAAAGAAGGAATACAGATATAAGATCCCGGGCAGCCTGATCGATAAATCCGGCACGGGAAGCACTGTTTTTGTTGAACCCGAGAGCGTAACAAGTATCGGAGAAGAAGTGCAGGGACTCCGTATAGATGAGGAAAATGAGGTCTATCGCATATTGTATACGCTTACGGCAATGGTTGCCGAGTGCGCGGACACCCTGACAGAAAACATGCGCCTTATTGAGAAGCTCGATTACATCTTTTCAAAGGGAAAACTCAGCATGGAGCTTGGGGCAAATGAACCCCGCATTAATCTTGACAGAAGGATCGTCCTGAAAGAGGCAAGACATCCCTTAATGGATCCGCAGATCAGTGTCCCGCTGAATTTTGAGCTTGGGATCAATAACAGGGGCGTTGTAATAACCGGTCCTAATACAGGCGGCAAAACAGTCGCGATCAAAACCGTAATGCTCAATGCCGTTATGGCACAGTGCGGGCTTCATGTCTGCTGTAAAGACGCGGACATCTGCATGAATTCCGGCTATTTTTCCGATATCGGGGACGGCCAGAACATTACCGATAACCTGTCGACATTCTCGTCGCACATTAAGAATGTCCTGAATATCCTTGGCGAGATCGACAAAGACGGCTTTGTCATCATGGATGAGCTCGGCTCCGGAACAGACCCCCAGGAGGGCATGGGAATCGCGATCGCCATACTGGAAAAGCTTCGCGAAAGCGGGGCCAACTTCCTGGTGACCACACATTATCCCGAAGTGAAGGAATACGCCGGCAGGAGTGAGGGCATTGTGAACGCAAGAATGGTTTTTGATCGGCAGACACTGCAGCCCACTTACCAAATGATCATCGGTGAAGCCGGGGAAAGCTGCGCGTTTTACATCGCTGACAGGCTCGGTATGCCGAAGGATATGCTGAACATTGCGGTTGCGGCTGCTTACGGAGAAGCGGCGGTAGATTCTTATGCTTTCCATACCGAAAAGCTTGAAAAAGCACGTAGCGGTAAAAAGATCAGCAGAATAGACGCTGATCATAAGACAAATACCGTATCCCACAAGTTCAAGATTGGGGACAGCGTTATGGTGCTTCCGGATAACAAGGTCGGAATCGTTTGTGAAGAGGTCAATGACAAAGGCGTCCTTCGTGTGCAGATAGCAAAGCGCAAGATATGGATCAACCACAAGCGCGTTAAACTGCATGTAAAGGCCGAAGAACTGTATCCCGAGGATTATGATATGTCCATCGTCTTTGACACTGTGGAAAACCGGAAGAAGCGCCATGATATGGGACGGAAGTACACGACCGAAGTGATCGAGTACAACGAAAATGATTAACGGAATACGGAGGATTTAAGCATGAATAATATAGAGAACTACAGAAAGTATTTTACGAAAGAGTATCTAATGGGGCCCAATTCTTTCCGTCTGCTGGACGAGCTTATTGAAAGAAAACCGGATGGCGTGAGTTTCGACAGAACACTGGATCTGGGCTGCGGTTTTGCTTTGACGTCAATGTTCATAGCAAATGAAACCGGTGCGAAGAGCGTTTATGCATTTGACCTGTGGGTATCTGCCTCGGAGAACTATGAAAGAATTAAACAGAATCATCTGGAGGATAAGATCATACCAATCCACGGCGACGCAATGGACATGCCCTTCGCTAAGGAATACTTTGACGCGATCGTAAGCGTTGACTCGTATCACTATTTCGGCTGCAAGAAGGGAGTTTTTGCGGATAAGATCCTGCCCTATGTCAAAAAGAACGGATACATCATGATCGTAATGCCCGGGATCAAACAAGAGCCGGAAGGCGAGCTGAAGAAACTGTTCTGCGAATGGGCCGAGGGAGATGATTCCGAGCTTTTCAAGACCGCGGAGTGGTGGAGAAATCTCTTGACAGAGGAATGCGGCGATGAATGTGAGATCACAGTCAAAGAAGCCGGCTGCTATGATATCGCGTGGCGGGAGTGGTTTGAATCCGGCCATGATTATGGGATCAGGGACAAAGAGTATTTGGATAAGGGCCTGTATGACTTATTAAACTTTGTGCTGGTCTATGCCAGAAGGAAATAAATATAACGCAAAAGAAAAAACGCTTCGGTTTCCGGACTGCATTGAATGCAGTCCGGAAACCGAAGCTGTAGTTTTACAGCAGCGCGAGCCCTTTCCGGCCCAGTTCGGTCATCCTGCGGCAGTAATCGTCGCTTCTGGCCTGGATATCATCCTGGTATACTTCGAGCTCCGGCATCGAAACCGCGAAGAAATCGTATCCGACCTTGTCAAAGCTGTGCTGCTCACCGAAGATGATCAGCTGATGGAATGATTTCTTTGCCTTCTCATCGTCTCCGAGCTCGTGGAACGCAAGGCCCTGATAGTAGATATAGTCCGAAGGCTGGTCGTTGTAATAGCGTACGGGCTCAGGGATCTGTGAGCCTTCGGTCGCCTTCTTAAAGCACTTTGCAGCGCGTTTTTCGTCGCCGAGTTTCTTATAAGCGCAGCCCATCACATAATAGGCCCTGTTGTCGGGCACGTTGTCGAGCTTGCCCTCACCGAGATTATCGGGGTAAGAAAGCGTCCGCTTCGCATATTCCAAAGCTTCTTCATAACTGCCCTTTTTGAGAGCTGCCTCAGCCAGCGCGAACAGTGCTTTCTTATACTCGTCAGCAACCTTTCCTTCGCCGCCTTCCCAGACATGGAAGGTGTAGCCCATCAACAGCCCCAGCGCTTTTTCGTAACGGCCGGTCTCGTTCAGAAGGCTCACATACGCGAGCATCAGGGCGTAGCGGTCGGGAATGATCTTTTTACGCTTCTCCAGTATCGCGAGACGCTCTTTTGCAGGACGTCCGAGCTTCTTAAGCAGCTGGTCCTGTTCGAGCAGGAAGCGGCTGTTGCCGGGCTCGAGCTCACAGGCCTTCGCGATCCGCTCCGCAGCCTTTGATCTGTCGCCGTGGTTGAAATATGCGATCGAAAGGTTCCTGTGCGCAGGAGCGAGCGCAGGTTCTGCCGCAGTCGCCTTCTCCCAGCATTCGCAGGCCTTTTCGTACTGTTTTTTGTCGTAGAGCAGATTGCCCAGATAATAATATACCCTTGCGCCTTTTTTAAGCAGTCCCGCAGCATATTCGAGGATCACGCACTCAATGACCCTGTTCGGGAAACAAAGATCCGTCGTGAGCTTCTCTGCTCTTTCAGCGGCCTCGCGCGCGGCCTTCGCATTTCCGGCCATTGCGAGCGCGTAAGCCAATGAATAATAAACCATCGGCGAATCAACGGGGCACATCTCAAGGATATCCGCAGCGTCGTCGTAGAAACCGAACCCGATGAACTCATAAGCGAGGTTCAGATAATTCTCCAGCCTGTCACCCATCGCCTTCATGAAGCCTTCCGCATCCTCAGCACGGCAGAGCACGCCAAAATACAGAGGATCGATCGCAAGGCTCTCATTAAGGAAGCGCCTGTATTCCGCACTCAGCGCATCCGTATCGCACTCTGACGAAGCCGCATCACTTCCGCGCAGTATAACATCCCCGGAAGCGGCTCTTTCACCGGCGAGAATTCTCGCCAGAATACCGGCTTTGAGAGACCTCGCCTTCATATCATGCCAGCCTCTGATGAGACTCTCATCGACAAACTTAAGCGCAAGGCAGAGCTCATTTTTCTTAACACACAGTTCTGCAAGATGCAGATACGCCTGTCCTGCAGTCTCTGCGCTCCATGCCGCCTTAAAGAACGCGTCGTAGGCTTCTTCATTCCTTCCGAGCGTCTCAAACGCCAGGCCCAGATTAAAGTAAGCCTCACCGTGATAAGGGTTCGGATTGCGCCAGGTCTGTTTCTTTATCGCTGCCTCAAAATACTTTATGCTCTCCTCCGGCTGCGCGTTGCGGAGCAGGAAGAGTCCGTATGCATTGTTCAGACGAATATCGGTAGCGTCTCTCTTAAGACCTTCAAGATAATAATCCGAAGGCAGGAACGTCGCATGCCTGTACTGCTCAAGATGCTGTCCGGCAAGATAAAGCTCCTCGAGCGACTCAATCTCCCGGGGCGCCTTAAGCGCCTGCGCGGGCTCGGGTATCGGCCTGTTCTGCCTGATATACTCATCGTAATCACAAAGCAGCTTTCCGTCTTTATCGCGCACCTCGATCCTGTATTCTCCGGGTACCGGAAGCTTATCGCGGAATGCCTTCACGGGCGAGAGATCCGCCTTTTTCTTATAAACTTCTTTTCCGTCCGAGATCACACGAATCTCGGCCTTCGGATAAATACCTGTCGAATAAACGGTAATGCGTGCCGAAGCCGCCTGCTGCCGCATTTTCTCATTTGCCTCGCGGCCGTAAGCGAAAGGATCCGCCTCGATCGCATTGCCCTTTTTATCAATAAACGTGAGCCCCAGCACTACGTCCTTTGTCGCGTTGCTTACCCTGCCGACCGACTTGTAGGGCATGAAATACTGGACAAAATTCTTCTCCTCACCGGGCTTGAGCCATGTAAAATCAGGCTGATTGTCGCAGTATACACCGGTCATCAGCTCAATGTACGGCCCGTCCTCATCGGTCAGGTTCTTATCCCAGGTCTTTCCGAAATCGCCGCAGCCCCATGTCCACTGCTTTTTACCGGGACTGATGTGATGATCGGCCACATGCAGAAGTCCCGCGTCGCGGCCCTCATCGAAATTGCCGACAAAATCAAAATCGGAATGCGCCGCCATGTACGAGGTGGGGACCCTGATGTTCTTATAGCGCGAGATATCGACGCCCGCGGAATAATCCGCCTTGTAATACTCTCCGGTCGCGATCGGGAAGGTCGAGACCGCTCTCTTTCCGTGATCCATTACCGCATTCACATCGGGCGGAAATACGGAAAACGTATCATCGTTGACCGTTACGGCGGGGTTAGCCCACCAGAGGAAGGTCTGCGGATATTCGGTCGGATTAAAGAGTCTTCCGCGGATCTCTATGTAAGCCTTGTCGGGATACAGAGTGATCGACGCGTTGCCTTTGGTTCCGTTAATGCGGTCGGTCTCGCCGATGATCACGGTCGCCGAGCCGTCCTCATTCTCCCTGATCGAATAGTCTACAGGCATGAAGGTCGATGGCCTGTGATGCTGCGGCCAGTTAAACTCGATGCCGCCGCTGATCCACGGTCCCGTAAGACCCACGAGCGCAGGCTTGATCACGCGGTTGTAATATACAAAATCGTAGTTGTTCGTCTTGTCAAGCGCGCGCTGAATACGCCCGCCGAGCTCTGGCAGGATCATAACGTAGAGATAGTCGTTCTCGAGGATAACGGCCCTGTAATCGGCATTCTCCTTCTCCTCGCTGATCTTCTCGCAGATGGGCATCGGATATACCTTACCCGTCGAGCCCTGATATGCTCTTTTTTCTATGAAAAGGGGATTCTTCTCGAGTTCCCCCGTGCGATATGTGGGGATCGTGACGATCTCCTCACGTACCGTAGCCCTGTTCATACTTCTCCCTCCTTAACCGCCCCGCCGCATATACAACGGAAGTCTCAGGAATAACGCTGACGCATTTTCCGTTTAAAAGCGTATATCATAGACCGGCTGCACTTCAATACTCACTAACTCGCACGCATTATCTTTTTCTTCTCTGCCCGCAGACTCTATGGTAATGAGCGCGTCTTTTGCCATTGGAGAAATACGGAGCGTCAGCGGAGCTTTCAGCTTCCCCGCATGCTCCCGAAGTCCGACCTCCCAGATATCTCCGTTCCAAAAGTTGTCGCTGATCATTTCATCGCCCGCGAAAAGCTCCGCGACATCACCTGAGTATCTTATGCGAAGACGCATATCCTTAACCTCGTTAATATTCTTTGCAGTCTCATCGGAGAACCTGATCCCGTAACGCGTAACTCCGGCTGTGCCTGACGAAGAGCATATCCCGGCCGTTACTTCCGCCTTTATCTTTTTGGTTTCAATAAGATACTCTCCGAGTATACCGCCGCCGGCTTTCTTCACAGCTTTTTCCGAATCTGCAAAAAGGTCCGCCGGATATGTCTGAATAAGGTTCGAGGCCTTTACGGTCTCAAGCCTTAATCCGCCCTGTTCGTCTTCAAGGAGCGCCGCATCGGTAAATACCAGACCTCCGTCTTTCAGATGGTACATGCGGTCGGCCAGACTGCGCGAAACAATAAGGATATCGATCTCACGCCCGTTCCCGGCTGCGGTCAGCATCCTGCAGTTTTCGCAGCTTTCGCTGACATCGACTCCGTCCGCGAACCTGAACGTACCGTCCATGCCTTCCGGCACCATGAACACATAGGTCGGCTTCCCGCCGGCCACTGTGCGCAGAACCGGCTGTGCGTTCGCCTGCTTTAAAAGTATCCCGTCCAGTTCGAGGTTAAACGGCAGGATCGCATTCTCCTCCGCTGCGATCGAGATATCGAAAGCTACACTCTCTCCCTCAAGGGCAATGCTCACCTTCTCATGCTCTTTCGCCCGCGTCTCCCTGTGGTCCTGATAATTGTTCACAAAGAGGAACCCGCTCCTGCCGTCGCTGCGGACCGCAAAGCGCAGAGTCTCCGCATCGTTCGGATCGATCTTCGACGCTCCCTCGGGCAGCACCGTCTCCATCGGCGCGAGCTTCTCCCCAAAGAATCGTGTAAAACAGTGAATGCTCTTTAAGCGTCTGAAAGACTCCCTGATCTGCCCGTATTCGCCTATCGCGGCCTGGAAATCGTAGGAAAGTTTCGTCACCTGCGACTCATTCATGTATGTACCGTGCCTGCCTATCGGATTGGTCCCGCCGTGGTACATATAGTAGCCTATGAAATTGCATCCGGAAGCCAGCTTGATATTCGCCAGCGCATCAACGCTCCTGCCCGGGAATGCGGCCCTGAAAGCGTAGCAGCTCATCATGCCTGCGCCCATCTCGCAGCACGCGTAGGGACGCTCGGAAGGCCTGTATGCGGGTTTAAAGTCATCGGCGCAGACAGCGCCGTCGCGGTGATAATCCTCGTAGGCAAATACTTCCGTCGCGGGGTGCTCCCCGGTCTTGAAATAGAATATCCAGGGCCTGTACGCATAACCGCCCCAGAGAGGCATAACGCGCGGGGAATAAGCTGCTCCGCCCCACGCCGTACCCGTAAAGAACGCGGGTTCAATCCCGGCTTTCAGCGCCAGCTCGCGCAGCTTCAGGATATACGGTTCTCCGTCGCGTCCCGCATTGATCCATTCGTTCGAACTGCCAACGGTCATTTCCCATTTTGCCGAGGAATGCATGTACTCGTTGTCGAGCTGGACCGCGATCACGGGCCCGCCGTCCTTATAATACAGCCCGGCAGTCTGTTTTCCTATTTCACGGTAAAGCCGGTCAACATATACCAGAAATCCCTCATCGAGACTCCTGACCTCAAAGGGCTTGCCGAACAGCCAGTCGGGAAGTCCGCCGTTCCTGACTTCTCCGTGGGCAAAGGGACCGATCCGGAGTATCACAAAAAGACCGTGCTTCGCGCACAGCTCCGTAAAGCGCCTTAAATCCCTGTTGCCCGTAAAGTCAAAGCAGCCTTCCTCTTCCTCGTGATGGTTCCAGAGCACATAGGTCGAGACGATATTGATCCCGCCCATGCGCAGCTTGATCAGCTCATCCTCCCAGCGTTCGGGGACCATCCTGCTGTAATGAAATTCACCGGAAACCGCAAAATACGGCTTCCGGTCCTTTTCCATGTAATAGTTGTTAAACGATATCTCTCCGCCTCCGGCCGAACGCCCCGTAAAATCCTCTC
>JAEEXY010000112.1 GCA_016288005.1 Lachnospiraceae bacterium | reverse complement strand
TGAAACCGCCGATATCGGTCGTCCACCACGGGATGCCCGCCAGACCCATGTTAAGGCCTGCCTGAACCTGATCGTAAAATGCCTCGAACGTGCTCGGTACATCGCCGGACCATACCACATTGCCGTATTTCTGGCTGCCCGCCCACGCGCAGCGGAGCAGGTTGACCACCGTTCCGTCGCCGAGCTTGCTCATCTCGTCGTAGAATACGCGGCTGTACATCTGCGGATACATATTGCTGATCTCGAGCGCGGGACCGTCGCAGTATCTGTAATTCTCAAAGTCATAAACGCCGTAATCGGGCTCCGAATTGTCGAGCCAGAAGGCGTCGATTCCGTAATCGTAGTAATTCTTTTTGCAGACCTCCCAGACATATTTTCTGGTCTCGGGATTGAAAGGATCGATCTCCACGCAGTCACCCTGATAATCGTAGGTCTGGGCTGCGCCTCTCTCGGTTTTGATCAGGAGACCTCTCTCCATCATCGGTCCGAAATTCTCCGACTTGCGGTCAACCGAAGGCCATACCGATACGATCACGCGGATGCCCATCGAATGCAGCTCATCGACCATCGCCTTGGGATCGGGCCAGTAGGTCTTGTCGAACTTCCAGTCGCCCTGTACTGTCCAGTGGAAGAAATCGATGACGATCTGATCGATCTTGATGCCCTCTTTTTTGTATGCGCGCGCAACCTCGAGTACCTCCTCCTGCGTGCGGTATCTGAGCTTGCACTGCCACAGTCCCATGAGGCTCTCGGGGTACTTCGGAGCGTGTCCGGTAACATTTGTATAATTTGCCAGAATGGTCTTAGGGTCCTCGTCGGCCGTGATCCAGTAGTCCATCTGCCTGGTCGATCTCGCGATCCATTCGGTATAGTTGCGTCCGAAGGTAACGCGTCCGACAGCGGGATTGTTCCAGAGCATGCCGTATCCGAGCGAAGAGATCATGAAAGGTACGCTGATCTGCGAGTTGCGCTGGGCGAGCTCCAGGACGCTACCCTTTAAGTCCATGTAAGGCTGCTGATACTGTCCCATGCCGAATATCTTCTCGCCCTCGTTGGACTCGAACTTCATGTTGAGGCTGTATCCGGTGCCTCCGATGATGCCCTTCCACTCGCGGTTTACGACCTTGAGGCATCTGCTCTCCTTTGAGAGCGTACCGCCGTAGGATCTGAAATATTCGCGCAGGATCATGCGGTCATCGCGGTAAAATGTCATAACGCCCGCAAAATTGACCTCCGCGCGCAGTCTGCCGTTCGTGATCGAAGCCTGCTGCCTCATGCACTTTCCCCAGCCGTCTCCGGGATACTCAACCTCGTAGAGCTTAACCTCCGCGGCGCAGCTGCCGGGCTGCTCGGTAAGCGCCCAGTCGCATCCTGTAAAGTCTCTCAGCATCGTGGAGCGCACGCGCAGGGAATTCTTTCCCCAGGGCTCGATCCTTACGGTCTCGCCGTTGATCTTAAAAGTAAGAGCATTGCCTTCGTTGATAAAATTCATGATCCTCTCCGTTCCGTGCAAATGCACATATTCGATAGTAACGCGGGCGGTACTGCACGTATTCACCCAGTCTGAACGATATTATAAATATGTCGCGCGGATAAGCCTACCCGACATTTTTGAAATAAAAACCGCAAAAAAACTAGATGCCCTTAAGCTGCGGTATGATGACCGATACCTTTGTGCCGCGGCCCTTTTCGCTCTCTATGCCGATGCCGTACTCGGTGCCGTAGCTGAGCTTTATCCTGCGGTTGACATTGTAGAGTCCGATGCTGTTCGTGCGGTCCTCGCTCTCGTAGCTGCCGAGCCGCTCCTTCAGTTCCGCAAGCTCCGCTTCTCCGATGCCGTCACCGTTATCCGATATCTCGATAACGAGCCTGTCCCCGTCCGTATGCACATCGATCAGCACCATGCCGCCGGTTTCACGCCCCTCCAGCCCGTGCACGATAGCGTTTTCTGCGACGGGCTGCAGCAGCAGGGCCAGCATCCTGTAATCGTCGGGCTGTATGCCGTCCTGCACTTTTATCTCGTAGTTTACCCTGTCGCCGAAACGCAGCTGCTGTATCTGCAGATAAACCTTCAGATGATCGAGCTCCTTCTGCAGTGTCGTGTTCTTTGTACCCGTATTTTCCAGCACGTAACGCATCGATTTCCCGAGGAGTCTCGTGGCGTTCGCCACCTCAGCATCGCCCGCCGCGAGCGCCTTCATCCTGATAGTCTCGAGCGTATTGTAGAGGAAATGGGGATTGATCTGGCTCGAGAGCATCTTGAACTCGATCTCCTGCTGGTCATTCCTGATGTTCTGCGCCCTGATCTGGGCCTCGTACTGTTCGGCCTCCATGCGCTGTATGTCGAATACCATCTTCCTGAGGTCCTCGAACGCGTCCGCGAGCTCCTCGCTGCCGCGCATCTCGTCCTTCATTTCCCTGTATTCTCCGCGGCTGGCCTTGCCCATCTCGTCGCGCAGGACGCGTACCTGAGACGTAAATCTCCGCGTAAATATTGTGACGATGATCAGCGGCAGTACCACGGCCGCAGCAAGGATCATATAGCTGATCCTCACCAGACGCCTGACATTGTCCATCGCGTCGGTATCGTAGGAAATGAGATAGAGCTTGTTCGCCGATCTCGAGAGTTTCAGGGTATTAACGCACACGAGCGAATCGCGGCCGTTGTAGTCGACCTCGCCCGCAAAAGAAAAGAATTTGTCGTCATAATCGATCTCGACATCGGGCTTTTTGCCGTACAGTGACTGCAGGCTGCCGAAAGCCACGGGCTGATCGTCGATCGATATCATCGTGGTGTACTTGGAATTGGTAAGACGGCTGGCCAGATATGAGTTCCTGACCTTGATCATGATAACGGCTTCGTGTTCGCCGCCGACCAGCACCATCTTGCGCACGAGCACCAGGTTCCAGGTCTTGTTGGTGTTGCGGCTGTCGAGCGATTCGTAAGCCATCCAGAACGGGATGTACTGCTCCGAGGCCTTGGTGTACCAGTCGGACTGCCTGATCTCATCGGTGACCTTATGGAACTGTCCGTAATCGACCATATCCTCGCGGTCAATGTACACATATATCCCGTCAACGCCTGCGTATCTGGCCGCGTATTTGTCGAGCAGCGTGGTCTTTGACGCAGCGGTGAGCATCTCCTGCTCGTCCCTGTATTTGCCGCTTAAGAAGCTGATCAGGCTGTCGTTGTACACGATGCTCTCGGATATCGTAAATATCTGCGTCGTGATCTCGTAGATGGTCTGCCTGACACCGTCGTTGTTCGCGGCGAGCAGATCGGAATAGTATTGCTTCTGCCTGGTCTTTACCGTAGAAATGAGGATCGAACCGATGATCGCGAGCGGCAGAAAAACAGCCAGACAATAAACCATTATCAGCTGGCTGCTTAACTTCCATCTTCCCACGCCGCCCTTTTTGCGGGCGGCGGTTCCGTTTTTGTCCGTAGTTGTCATAGTTCTCCGGTATTATTCGGGCATGTAGTCGGTATACCAGGTGTGATTCTCAACGCTGTTGCCCGTTTTCTTAGTCTCGCTGATAAACTGATCGTCATCGAGCAGGAAGAATGAATTATCGGTCGTATCGTTCCATGTCACGTCGACATGATACCATTCACCGTCAACCTTGACTCGGTTCCATACATGGGCGCCGTCATAGCTCGTCATGATATAGTTCTCCACGCCGAGTATCTCGAGGCAGAGCTGGTAAGCCGAAGCATAGGCCTCGCACACGCCCTTGCCGTTTAAAAGTATGCCGGTTGCGTCATGGGGCGGCGTGATCTTATAAACGCCGTCTATTTTCTCAACAATGCTGTCCAGGCCCTTCATCGCGGCCCAGTTGTCATATTCTCCCATCTCGCAGAGCCTGTTGTTGATATAGAGGAGCTGCTTTTTGAGGTCGGAGCTGTCCTTCACCGCGTCGTCAACAATGCCCTGCGCCACTTCGAGCAGTTTCTTTACGGTGGCGTCGGCCTCGTAGCCGGTATGCTGCAGGAAAACAACTGCCTTCCAGCCGTCCTTGTAGATCATCTCAATGGTGAGGTTCGCGTACTTATCGGTCTCGTAAGCCTTGTAACCGTACATATACTGGTTTCCGTAACCCGAGAACGCGCAGTACTCGCTGAACAGCTTATAGAAATTCTCAAACCAGCCGGTGATGGTATCTTCGTTGTTCGCGACTTTGATCGTGAATCTCTTGGCTCCGGCCCTTAATGCCTCGCGGGCGTATGACGCGAGCTGCTCATTTGAGGTAATGGGAGTATCAAAGGTGATCTCCTCACGGTACGCGGTCTTTTTCTGAGGATTCCTGATACCGTAATATTCGTCTGAGGTCTTGCCTGAGTCATCGCCGGTGCCGGTATCGTCGCCGGTGCCGGGGTTGGTGCCCGTACCTGAGTTGTCGCCTGTTCCGGGCTCGCTGCCGGTGCCGGAATTATCACCTGTACCTGCGTTATCTCCCGTATTATCGCCGGTTCCCGCGTTATCTGCCGCAATGATGGTTACCTTGCATTTATAGGTCTTTCCGTTGTCGCATTTTGCCTTGATCGTGACAACGGAATCGCGGGCCTTGACCGCGGTAACGAGGCCGGTAGTCTTGCCGACCTTTGCGTATGCTTTCGAGGTTGACGACCATGAGACCGCCTTGGCGCCGACTACTTTGAGCTGCAAGGTCTCGCCCTCTTTCAGGGTCACAGTCTTGGGGCTCACGTAAGGGTTCTTGACCTTGATCTTGCAGGTAAAGGTGCTGCCCTTCGCAGTCGTGGCCGTAATGGTGGCGCTGCCCTTTTTCAGCGCAGTCACCAGACCGTTGCCGTCCACGCTCGCCACGCTTTTGTCGGACGAGGTCCACAGCACCGTCTTTTTATAATTCTTGAGAGTCAGCTGCTGTGTCTTGCCGACATAGAGAGTTTTTTTGGTGGTATTGAGCTTAACCGTTGCGGCCTGTACCTTGCCCATCGGCAGCATGGTAATGACCATCGCCAATGTGAGCAGCAATGTCGTGATCGCCTTGATCAGGGGGTAACGTCTGTTATTCTGCATATAAACTCCTTATCTTTTCAACAAGCTTCGCAAAGTTCATTCCATGCGATGCCTTAACAAGTACCGTATCGCCTTCGGTAAGTCCGAGGCTGCCGACATTGTCGATCAGATCGTCGAGGGTGCCGAAATAGCACGCTTCACAGCCTCCGCCCGCCTCTTTTGCGGCGTCGTACATATTGTCGGAGAGTTCTCCTACGCACACGAGCATGTCGATCCCGTGCGTGGCTGCATACCGTCCGACCTCGGCGTGGAGTATGGCCGCGTTCTCACCGAGCTCGAACATGTCTCCGAGTATCGCGATCTTACGTCCCGCTGCGCTCATCATCAGATCTATCGCCGCACAGTCAGCCTTCGGATTGGCATTGTAGCAGTCGTCGAGCAGCAGGAGCCTGCCCATGTCTATAAGCCTGCTGCGTCCGCTCATCGGCTGCGCCGCAGCGATGCCTGCCGCTATTTCCTCCGGCTCCATGCCGAACATCAGACCCGCAGCCGTAGCAGCCAGGCTGTTTAGGACCATATGAGCTCCGGGAAGATGCACCTTGGCATGAAAACGTCCCACCGATGAGGTATCGCCGTCGCCGTTTGCCATCCACGGGCCCGTATGGTACAGGATGTCTGCCTCGGTGCCCTTAAGTCCCATGTTTACGATATTTTCCGCGCAGATGTCTCCGCCGCTGCCGTAGCGGACAATGTTCAGCCCCGGCACATCGCGCACGCCGGAGAGTTTTTCGTCCTCGGCGTTCAGGATCAGCGTCCCGCCCTCTCTTACATGCTTAAATACCTCGGACTTAGCCCGCAGCACGCCGTCCAGGTCCTTTAAGAACTCCAGATGACAGGGTCCGACATTCGTAAATACCACCGCGTCGGGCTTTACTATCTCGCCGAGACGGTCCATCTCTCCGAAATGATTGATGCCCATCTCCACAACAGCCGCCTCGTGCTCGTCCCTGAGCCTGAATATCGTGAGCGGCACTCCGAGCTCGTTATTAAAATTCCCCTCGGTCTTGAGCGTATTGAATCTCTGCTCCAGGACCGAAGCCACTAACTCCTTTGTGCTGGTCTTGCCGACAGAGCCGACTATCCCCACGATCCTGACTTTGCTCATCTGCTCGCGGTAATAACACGCCAGCAGCCTCAGTGCCTTTAATGTATCGTCGACCGCTATGCACGGTCCGGCGGCGTCACCGGGTACCTTCTCGCAGATAACGCCCATCGCGCCTTTTTCAAAGACCTGACCGATATAATCATGTCCGTCCGAATGCTCGCCGCGTATGGCGGCAAATATGGTCCCCGGACCCGCCTTGCGGGAATCGGTGATGATCTCTGAGGCCTCAGCCGCTACTTTTTCTGCCGCAGCCCCATCCGGGTATGCCGTCCGGTCGTCGGCATCTCCTTCCGGATACACGAGCCTGCCGTTCACAGCCTCCGCGATCCGCTCTAATGTCATTCCTCTCATAGCAAACCCTTTATTTATACTTATTCAGCGATACGCGGATGATCTCCTCACACAGCTCGGGGAACTCCGTGCCCTCGGCTCTCGCCTCCTGAGGGATAAGACTGGTGGGCGTCATGCCGGGCAGCGTATTGGCCTCGAGGCAGAACAGCTCCCCGTCCTCGTTCATCAGTATATCCATGCGCGCGTAGGTCTTGATCCTCAGCGTATTGTAAGCGTCGAGCGCCACCTTCTGTATGCGCTTTGTCAGCTCTTCGGGAATCTTAGCCGGACAGATCTCAACGGTCGCGCCGGCTTCGTATTTGTTTTTATAGTCATAGAAGCCCTGCTTCGGAATGATCTCAACCACGGGGAGCGGTCTGCCGTCAAATACGCAGTCGGTAAACTCCCTGCCCTTGATGTACTGCTCAACGATGGTCAGTCCGTCATAGCGCGCGCACTCAGCCACCGCGTCACGGTATTCCTTCTCATCGCGCACGATGAACACGCCGATCGATGAGCCGCCGCTGCTGACCTTGACTACCGAAGGGAACTTCGGTACATAAGTATCGTCCGGACCGTTAAGGATATAGGACTCGGGGGTCGGCACGCCGTTAACCTTAAACAGCGCCTTTGTGACCGTTTTGTCCATGGCCAGGGCAGAGCTTAAGTAATCCGTACCCGTGTATTTGATGCCGTACAGGTCGAGAGCCGCCTGGATCTTTCCGTTCTCGCCGAAATCACCGTGCAGGCCCATGAACACGATATCCGCAGCCCTGCAGATCCTGATAACGTTCTCACCGAAGAGTTCGTCGCTCTTGAGTCTCCTCGATGCCTTGACCGCCTCGATATCGGGCGCTGTCTCGCTGACCTTTGCCGATTTCTCGGCCCAGTCGATGCCTGCGGTAAAGAGTTCGTCCTCCTCACCGGGGGCCAGGTCCTTCTCATACCCGAGGTAAACATCGAGCAATATCACGTCATGTCCCTTGCTCTTCAAAGCCTTATATATCTGGGTACCCGAAACCAGAGAAACATCGCGCTCAGTGCTGATACCGCCGTTTAAAACAACAATCTTCATCTTTCATCCCTCTTTTGCACAGATTTTTACTC
>JAEEXY010000111.1 GCA_016288005.1 Lachnospiraceae bacterium | reverse complement strand
GATCGCAGAGATTATGCTTATGGAGAACGTTCGCGACCTTCATCGACTCAAACATGTCGTTGGTGTAGCCGTCGGTGCCGAGACCGGTCAGGATCCCCTTGCTCATGATCTTCAGGGTGGGAGGGCAGCCGACTGCATTGCCCATGTTCGACTCGGGATTGTGAACGACCATGGTGTCCGTCTCTTTAATAAGGTCCATCTCGTGCTCGTTAACATAGATGCAGTGGCCGAGAATGGTGTGGGGACCGAGGATGTTGTGGTCCATCAGGCGGTCAACGATGCGCTTGTGGTGCTTGTGCAGGCAGTCGTGGAGGTCCTCGATGCCTTCGGCCACGTGGATGTGATAGCCCGCGTCGCCCGGAAGCGCCGAAACGCACTTGTCGAGGGTCTTGTCCGAAAGAGTGAACTGCGCGTGCATTCCGAACATTCCGGCGAGCATGTCGGAGTCGTCCCTGCTGCAGTAATTAATGAAATCAACGTTCTCTTTGATGGACTGGTCGCACTTCTCCTCGCCGTCGCGGTCGGAGGTCTCGTAGCACAGGCACGAGCGGATGCCGTACTTCTTCGATTCTTCGGCTATCGCGAAAAGGGAGCCGGGGATCTCGCCAAAGCTGGCGTGATGGTCGAAGATGGTCGTGCAGCCGTTCTTTATGCAGTCAATGTAGGTGGCGGCCGCCGAATAGCGGGTGCCCTCAAGAGTGAGGTTCCTGTCTATGGTCCACCACATGCCGTCCAGGATGTCAAGGAAGCCTTTGGGATTGTAGCCCTTGATGGAAATGCCGCGCGACATGGCGCTGTAGATATGATTGTGCGCATTGATCATGCCGGGCATGATGAGTCCGCCTTTTGCGTCGATGAACTCAGCCGAAGGATATTTGGTCTTCAGCGCCTCATATTCGCCGACCTCAACGATCACCTTCCCGTCGCAGACAACGGCGCCTTTTTCAATGAAGGGATGAGAACTGTCCCTGGTTATGACACGTCCGTTTCCGATTAATAGCATAATGGCCTCCTTTGTAGAAAATGTATAAAAAATAGGTATAAAACCACGTTTCCTTTAATAAATATTACCATCCGGAACGCCGATTTTCAAGACATTTCAGGGTAAAATGAAAAATTTTTTTGGAATGCCCTAAAAATAATTGTGCAGAAGTATTGCTTTTTTGACCATCTGTGCTATATTAAATATGGTGTGAAAATGAATGTCGCCGGCCCGCATTTCGGGCGACTTACGACAGAACGTGATGGAGGAATTCGCATGATTGATTTAACGAGAAACGAACAGGTGCTTCAAAAGAATATCGACCGCGCAAAGGAGAGGAACATCATCCTGCCCACATTTGCGCAGATGAGGGATCCCGAGCAGATTCCCGGCAAGATCCGCGAGAAATTAAAGGATGTCGGACTGTGGGATATCAATCCCCTGAACCTTTTCAGGATCACATGGCACAATGAGCCCAAGGAAAAGGGCGGACAGTTCGGAAAGCCGAATTTCCTTGTGCTTCCCAAGGAGCTTACGGGCGTTGACGCCAAGATCATCTGCATGATCGGCAAATGGTTCCCGACAGGCTGCCATAAGGTAGGCGCGTCCATCGGATGTCTGCTCCCGAGACTGGTAACGGGTCAGTTTGATTCCACATATCATAAGGCTGTATGGCCTTCGACCGGCAACTACTGCCGCGGCGGCGCATTCGATTCGAAGCTGCTTTCATGCTATTCGATCGCAATCCTTCCCGCAGAGATGAGCAAGGAGCGTTTCGACTGGCTTTCGACCGTAGCGAGTGAGACCATCGCCACTCCCGGCTGTGAGAGCAATGTTAAGGAGATCTTCGATAAGACCTGGGAATTGCGCAACACACGTGAGGATGTCATGATCTTCAACCAGTTTGAGGAGATGGGCAATCACCTCTGGCATTTCAACGTAACAGGTCCCGCCATCGAGGAGGCATATAATCTTATTAAGACCGATAAGTCGAACTTCGCGGGCGCATGCTTCACTTCGGGTTCCGCAGGCACCACAGCCGCGGGTGACTACTTAAAGACCGTATTCCCGAACGCAAAGTGCGCTACGGGCGAGGCTCTCCAGTGCCCGACACTGCTGAACAACGGTTTCGGCGGACACCGCATCGAGGGTATCGGCGACAAGCATGTACCGTGGATCCATAATGTTAAGAACTGTGATATGGTCATCGATATCGATGATGAGGACAGCCAGCAGCTCATCCGCTTCTTCAATGAGAAGGCTGCCCGCGACTATCTGATCAGGCAGCGTCACGTAGATCCCGAACTGGTCAACAAGCTTGATTACCTCGGCATCTCCGGCATCGCGAACATCCTCTGCTGCATCAAGTTCGCGAAGTACTATGAGCTTACCGAGAACGACGTTGTCGCTACCGTTCTTACCGACTCTGCGGAAATGTACGCATCCCGCATCAAGGAGCTGCAGGAGGCTGACGGCGAGTACAGCGAGGCAGTTGCGGAGTGCCGCTTCAAGCAGCACATCCTCGGCATGAAGACCGACTTCATGAAGGAGCTTACCTACATCGACCGCAAGACCATCCACAACCTCAAGTACTACACATGGGTAGAGCAGCAGGGAAAGAAGACCGAGGAGCTCAACGCTCTCTGGTACGATCCCGAGCATACATGGAAGGCAGTGGAGAACCAGGCCGGCGAGATCGATGCGCTGATCAATGAATTTAACGAGAGAACAGGACTGCTGAAGCAGCTGTAATGAAATAAACAGGCGTGGGAAAGACATGGGGACGGTTCTTCTGTCTGCGGGAAGAGCCGCAGACAGAAGAACCGTCCCCATGTCTGTGCGTCCCGGCTGCGCTTTAATGATAAGGAGAAGGATATGAGTTTTGCAAGATCTGCGGTATGCGTCAAGTGCGGTGCGGAGTTCGAAGCGACACCGACCGTGACCACCTGCAAAAAGTGCGGCGGCATACTGGACATCAAATATGATTACGAAGGCATAAAGAAGGTTCTCACGCCCGCAAAACTGAAGGAGAGACGGGAACAGACCATGTGGAGATACATGGAGTTCCTGCCGGTCGATCCCGATGTTGTGGGCAGGATCAACAAACTGAAGGTCGGCTGCTCGCCTCTGTACAAGGTTGACAGACTGGCGGAAAAGCTCGGGCTCGGATCACTCTGGGTAAAGGACGACGGCATCAATCCGACCGCGTCCCTTAAGGACCGCGCTTCGGCCATGGCTGTCGTTAAGGCTACCGAGGCCGGCATGACCACGATCGCCTGCTCGTCTACGGGCAACGCGGCATCGTCCCTTGCGGGCAATGCGGCGGCGGCCGGCTACAGGACCTACATTTTCGTTCCCGAGCGCGCGCCTAAGGGGAAGGTGAGCCAGCTCATGATATTCGGGGCGAACGTCATCAGCGTCGAGGGCAACTACGAGGAGACCTTTAAGCTGTCTGCCGAGGCTATAGACCGCTTCGGCTGGTACAACCGCAACGCGGCGATCAACCCCTACCTGATGGAGGGCAAGAAAACGGTCGGCCTCGAGATCGCGGAACAGCTGGATTTCAAGATGCCCGATTACATCGCCATCTCTGTCGGCGACGGCTGCACGATAGGCGGACTATGGAAGGGACTTAAGGACCTGTACGCTGCGGGATTCATCGACAGGCTGCCCCGCATCATCAGCGTTCAGTCGACGGGCTGCTATCCGATCAACCGCGCAGTCATGGAGAACAAGCCCTGGGAGCCTATGGAAGAGAACACGATCGCGGACAGCATCGCGGTAGGCGTTCCGAGGAATCCCGACAAGGCGATGAACGCGATCCGCGAATCGAACGGCATCTGTGTTAACGTTACCGATGAGGAGATCCTCGCGGCGATGAAGCTGCTCGGCGGATACGGCATTTTCGGTGAGCCTGCGGGCGTTACCGGAACCGCGGGACTTAAAAAGGCCTGCGAGGAGGGGCTGATCCCGAAGGGAGCGAGCGTAGTGAGCGTCGTTACGGGCAACGGACTTAAGGACACGGCCAATGCCATCAAGGCGGCCGGAGAGCCGATGAAGCTCAGACCTGAGCTGCCGCTGCTCATCGAAGCGTTTAAAAAGGTCGGAAAGCCGCTTGAATAAAGGCTTCTGTGCGATTCGATAATATATGGTCGGATTGTTGCGCTAAAGCGATAAAGTAATAATTACTAAACATATTGATTCCCAAACGTGAATAATTATTAAATTTGTGGAATTGAATCGTCTGTAAATTTGTTTTACAATGATGGTGTTCGTTGAAAAAAGGAAGACGCCGGCGATATTTATTTAATATTCCGGCGATAAGGAAAGTAAGGGCAAACAAAAAACGAAAAAATTTTTCAGGAGGAGTTATATTATGGCAAGAGTTTACAATTTTTCGGCAGGTCCCGCGACAATGCCTCTTCCCGTGCTGGAGGAGATCCAGGCGGAGCTGCTTGACTACAAGGGAAGCGGAATGAGTGTTATGGAGATGTCCCACCGTTCCAAGGTTTACCAGCAGATCATCGATGAGGCTGAGGCCGACATCCGCGAGCTGATGAACATTCCCGACAACTACAAGGTTCTCTTTGTTCAGGGCGGCGCAACCTTAGAGTTTGCCATGATCCCCATGAACCTCAAGAAGAACGGCGTTTTCGATTACATCGTTACCGGCGCATGGTCAAAGAAGGCCGCCAACGAGGCAAAGAAGTACGGCAAGGTTAACATCATCGCTACGAGCGAGGACAAGAACTACAGCTACATCCCGGATTGCTCCGACCTTCCCGTTGACGATGACGCCGACTATGTATACATCTGCGAGAACGAGACCATTCACGGTACCACTTACCAGCAGCTGCCCAACACAAAGGGCAAGATCCTGGTTTCCGACCAGAGCTCGATGTTCCTCAGCAAGCCCTGCAATGTCAGCGATTACGGCATTATCTACGGCGGCGTTCAGAAGAATATCGGACCTGCGGGCCTCGCTATCGTTATCATCCGCGAGGATCTGATCCGCGAGGATGTTGATCCGAAGATCCCTACCTACTGCCGTTTCGACACATATTCAAAGAACGGCTCCATGTACAACACTCCCAACTGCTGGGCCATCTACGTATGCGGCAAGGTATTCAAGTACTTAAAGAGCATCGGCGGACTTTCCGCAATGGCTAAGATCAACGAAGAGAAGGCTAAGATCATCTACGACTTCCTCGATCAGAGCAAGATGTTCAACGGTACCGTTGAGAAGCAGTGCCGTTCGCTCATGAACGTTCCTTTCGTTACCGAGAGCGCCGAGAAGGACGCTGAGGTCGTAGCGGCCACAAAGGCAGCGGGCTTTGACAATCTTAAGGGCCATAAGAGCGTAGGCGGCCTGCGTGCTTCCATTTACAACGCTATGCCCAAGGAGGGCGTTCAGGCTCTCGTTGATTTCCTGAAGGATTACGAAGCAAAGAATTCATAATTATAATATTTGGGAGGGGAATAATGTATAAAGTTAACTGTCTTAATAATATTTCCAAGGTCGGCCTTGCCGAGCTTACGGACAATTACGAGATCACCGAGAATATCGACGATGCCGATATCGTGCTGGTAAGAAGCGCAGCTATGCATGAGATGCAGTTCTCGAAGAAACTCAAGTGCATCGCGCGTGCGGGCGCGGGCGTTAACAACATTCCGCTGGACCGCTGCGCGGACGAGAATATCGTAGTTTTCAACACACCCGGCGCAAACGCGAACGCGGTTAAGGAGCTTGCTATCGCTCATATGCTCCTGGCTTCACGTGATATCGTTGGCGGAATCAACTGGGTACAGACCATCAAAGAGGATCCCGACGTTGCCAAGCTCGTTGAGAAAGGCAAATCGAAGTTCGCGGGCACCGAGATCAAGGGCAAGACCCTCGGTATCATCGGCCTCGGCGCGATCGGCGGACCTCTCGGCAATGCGGCACTTGCGCTCGGCATGAAGGTCATCGGATTCGATCCTTTCCTTTCCGACGCGGCAAAGGCTGTTCTCGATCCCGCGATCAAGATGGTTTCATCGCGTGACGAGATCTATAAGCAGTCGGATTTCATCTCGGTACACACTCCTCTGATCGACGATCCCGATCCCGAGAAGAACACCAAGAAGATGATCAACGCGGAAAAGATCGCCCTCATGAAGGACGGCGTTATCGTACTGAACCTCGCGCGCGACCTGCTGGTTGACGATGACGCGATGGCTGAGGCTCTCGCTTCGGGCAAGGTTCGCAAGTATGTTTCCGATTTCCCGAACGCAAAGTCGGCTCAGATGTCCGGCTGCATCGCTTCTCCCCATCTCGGAGCTTCGACCGAAGAGGCCGAGGACAACTGCGCGGCCATGGCGGTTAAGCAGGCGATGGATTTCATCGAGAACGGCAACATCATCAATTCCGTTAACTATCCGAGAGTTGATCTCGGCGCAAAGCAGGGCAAGCGCATAGCGATCCGCTACGAGGCTGCCGCAGGCTTTGATATGGTAGCGGCCGTTAACGGCGTAGGTCTTGTGATCAACGCGGTTAAGGACGGACAGCGCGGCAAGGTCGGCTACTGCCTGATCGACGCGAAGGACGCGCCTGCGGGTTCCGTTGACGCCATCAAGGCTATCGCGGGCGTACGCACCGTGGATGTGAAATAAATAATTTCGGTTTTCTGAGGGGGCGAACAGATCGCCCCCTCTTTTTGTCTTCATGTCTTTTAATACAAAGAAAATATAAGCTCACAAAAATTATTTTGGCTTTACAAAATTATTTTGTGAGAGTATACTATAAACAGAGTATTTGGTGGTAAGGGCAGACGGTCCGGTGCTACTCGGCGTCGGCCGGGGTGCAGGCCGGTCTGCTACTATTTTTTGAGGAGGTATTTATGAGTTTGGATTTTGAAAAGATCAAAGCGGCTGCGGCAGGTTATGAGAAGGACATGACGAAGTTCTTACGCGAGCTTGTCAGGATCCCCGGCGAGAGCGCCGAGGAAAAGGGCCATGCGGACCGTATTGCCGAGGAGATGAAAAAGGTCGGTTTTGACGAGGTCATGATCGATCCTCAGGGCAATGTTATCGGATACATGGGCACCGGCAGCAGGATCATTGCTTTTGATGCGCATATCGACACTGTAGGTATCGGCTACCGCGACCTCTGGAAGTTCGATCCTTACGAGGGCTACGAGACCGAGACCGATATAGGCGGACGCGGCACCTCCGACCAGCTCGGCGGCATCGTTTCTTCCGTATACGGCGCAAAGATCATGAAGGATATGGGCCTGATCCCCAATGATGTTAAGATTATGGTAGTCGGCTCCGTTCAGGAAGAGGACTGCGACGGTCTCTGCTGGCAGTACATCATCCGCGAGGACAAGATCCGCCCCGAGTTCGTTGTTTCCACAGAGCCTACCGACGGCGGCATCTACAGAGGACACCGCGGACGTATGGAGATCCGTGTTGACGTTGTAGGCGTTTCCTGCCACGGCTCGGCTCCCGAGAGAGGCGACAACGCCATCTACAAGATGGCAGACATCCTTCAGGATGTACGCGCGCTCAATGAAAACGACGCGGCAGATTCCACCGAGATCAAGGGTCTCGTGAAGATGCTCGACAAAAAATACAATCCTGAGTGGGAAGAGGCTAATTTCCTCG
>JAEEXY010000110.1 GCA_016288005.1 Lachnospiraceae bacterium | reverse complement strand
ACTTCAGCTTCGTAAGCAGTCTCCGTTCGACTTGCATGTGTTAAGCACGCCGCCAGCGTTCATCCTGAGCCAGGATCAAACTCTCATGTTAAAGTTTTGATTCGTTCAGGATTAAGCCGGCTTACTATAAAGTAAGTTTTAGTTAATCCCGTTTACTGTTTTTGGGTAGTAGATCTAAAATCTACAGTCCTGCGATCTTAAAGATCGCTTACCTGTCACTAAGACAGGCAATGAAATTTTAAAGAAATTTCAAGGTTGTTTCATTATTGAATTGTCAAAGAACGCTGTCGTCCGTTGGGCTTTTTTATTTCGTTTCCCGCAGGCGACTCATGTAATATAGCACCATAAAAAAGGTTTGTCAACTACTTTTTTTGAGTTTTTGAAGAAATTTTTGTTTTTCATACAATTCTGTCAATTTACCCTGTAAACGGGAGTTGTAAGCCCTATTCAGAAAACGCCGCAAAGCCTTGATTTTACTGGATTTACGGCGCTTTGTCATAACATAAGGTGACGGTTTCCGGCTGTTATTTGAATGAATCATCTGCATTCACGTCTTGACAGATTATGCTTTTAGTGTCATAATGATATCACATTGATATCAAACATCATTTCAGGAGGTCATCATAATGGATGTTTTAAAGATAACAAACTACACCAAGGCATACGGAAAAGATAAAAAGGCCTGTGACAATGTCAGCCTGACCGTAAGCAGCGGCGACATCTTCGGTTTCATCGGCCACAACGGCGCAGGTAAGAGCACCACTATCCGCGCAGTGGTCGGCGTGCTTGATTTTGACGAGGGTTCGATCGAGATCGACGGACATGATGTGATGAAGGATCCGATAGCCTGCAAAGAGGTTACCGCTTATATTCCCGATAACCCCGATCTGTATGAGAATCTCACCGGCATTCAGTATCTGAACTTTGTCGCTGACGCGTTCGGCATTTCCGCAGCGGACAGAGAAGCCCGCATCACGGACTATGCCGCACGCTTCGAGATAGCCGATGCCCTGAAGAATCTGATCTCCTCATACTCACACGGTATGAAGCAGAAGGTAGCGATCATCGGCGCCCTGATCCACGAGCCGAAGCTGCTGGTCATGGACGAGCCGTTCGTCGGTCTCGATCCCAAAGCTTCATATACATTAAAAGAGATCATGCGCGAGATGTGCGCGAAGGGCTCCGCGGTATTCTTCTCCACTCACGTTCTCGATGTGGCCGAAAGACTGTGCAACAGGATAGCCATTATCAAAAAAGGTAAGATCATCGCGAACGGAGGCATGGAAGAACTGATAGGCGACAAATCGCTTGAGGAAGTATTCCTGGAGGTTGCGTCCAATGAGTAAACAACTGCTTCTGTTGAAAACCATGCTTGCCTCGACAAGCAGCATAAATATATTGAGGTACAGCGATGACAAAAAGAAACGCGGCCTCGCTCTCGGCAATATCATCGGTCTGATCATACTGATCCCGATCCTCGCAGGACTAATGGCCGCTGTGAGCTACGGTATGGCATTTTTCGGCATGCCCGGGGTTATCCCCGCGTTCTGCGCGATCATCATCACTGCGATCTCATTCCTGTTCACGCTGCTCAAGGCTCACGGCCTGCTGTTCGCCTACAGGGAATACGACATGCTCATGGCCATGCCCTTCGCGATCAAGACGATCGTGTCCTGCCGCTTCTTATATACTTATATAAAAAGCATGAGCTGGATCCTTCCCACTTCGGTCGCTTCCCTCGTCGGTTATGCGCTGGTCGTTCGTCCCGGCCCTGCCGTATATATATTATGGATAGTCCTTTCCCTGCTGCTCCCTGTTATTCCCATGGCCGCCGCAGTAGGCATCAGCGCCCTGATCGGCGGGATAGGCTCCGGCTTTAAGCACAAAAACCTGGTGCTTTCCGTACTGGTATTCATACTTGTGATCCCGCTCTTCTTCCTGCGATTCTTTATCGACAATGTAATAAGGAACGATCAGATCGAGATGGTGCTGGATAAGTCGGCCGACATCTTTTCCGGTATCGGCAGCCGCATACCTACGGTCATCTGGTTCTCGGACGCCATCAACAGCTTATCCGTTTCAGCGATCCTGCTGCTCATCGGATCGTCACTGATCGTTTATGAGATACTCTTCACGGTGTTCGCGAGGTTCTATAAGGGTATCAACTCCAGGCTGAGCGCCGGAGCGACCGGCCACGAGAAAGTAAAGAGAAAGGATTTCAAGGCCAGATCCGTCGTATCCAGCATCGCATATAAGGAATTCAAGCGTTTTACCGGTTCGGTCACATATGTGACCAACGTCGGGATGGGCGCGGTTCTGTGTGCTATTTTCGGCATCATCATACTGTTCGTGAACCCCGACAGGATCATCTCCTCAATGGCAGGTACGCCCGTTGAACTCGGTGCTTTTTCTCCCGCATTGATCATGTGCGTGCTGATATATTTCTTTACGGGCATGGTGCCTTCGACCGCCTGCTCGATGTCTCTCGAAGGTAAAAACTACTGGATCATCAAGTCGCTCCCGCTCGATATGCTGTCGGTGCTAAAAGGGAAAATGCTCTTTAATATTCTGCTGTTCCTGCCCACCGCGCTGTTTGCGGCCGTTACATCGTGCATATCGCTGAAGGCGAGCCTTACCGAGTTCGCGGTCGCCGTATTTTTCACCGTTTCCGTCAATCTGTTCTCTACGGCATACGGCATGCACTGCGGAGCAAAGCACATGAACCTCGACTGGGAAAACGAGGTACAGGTCATCAAACAGGGCCGCGCGGTCACTGCGTATCTCCTGCCGAACATGCTCTCGACCATGGTGATCGGCGGCGGTATCGTAGCGCTCGGCATCATATACGGGATACTGCCTCTGCTTATGACCGGCCTGTCGGCTGCATATCTCCTGCTCGCAGGACTCAGTTATCTGAGCGTAAAAAAAATAGCCGCCCGGATGTAATAAAAACAAAAGGTGCCTGTCACCATTAAGAATTATTTTAATGGTGACAGGCACCTTATATATCATCCTTCCCCGTTCTTCCTTATATTGTCGATATTCTCGGTCGTGCCTCCGCCGTTGTCATCCTCGGCACGCGTTATTTTACCTTTTTCGATCAGTCTGACGAACGCGTCGACCACATCTTTTTCAAACTGTGTTCCGGAATTCTCCCGGATGATCGATACGGCCTTCTCAAAATTCATCCTGTTTCTGTAAGGACGGTTTGAGTACATCGCGTCAAATGTATCGGCCACGGCAATGATCTGTGCCACGCGGGGGATATCATCACCCTTAAGTCCGCGCGGGTATCCCTTACCGTCCGGTCTCTCATGATGCGAGCGCGCACCCTCCGCAAGATCCGGCATGATGCTGATGCCCTTTAAGGTTTCATATCCCAAAGGTGAATGAGTCTGTATGATATGGTACTCATCGTCGGAGAGCTTGCCGGGCTTGTTGAGTACCTCGGCAGGTACGCCTACCTTACCTATATCATGCATGAGCGCGATGTTTCTGTACTTGTCTACCGTCTCCGCATCACAGCCGAGCTCCTCCGCCAGGAGCACCGTATACTCCGCAACTCTCGTTGAGTGGCCGTTCGTATACTTGTCCTTCATATCGATGACCTTCGCAAAAGCTTCGACGATCTCACGTACGAGGGTCTTGTTCTCCTCGGCCTTCCTGCTGTAGATCTTCAGTTTGTGGCGGTAGTACAGCGCTATCACTCCCGCGACCAGCGCAGCGGCTGCCACACCTGCCGCGATCTTGAACCATAGCTGCTCATAAAGGGCAAGCTTCTTTATTATTTTCACATAGAGGCCTGTGTTATATCCGCTCTGCGTATCCGAAAGCCTGATGTCAAAGCTGTAGTCCCCGCCCTTGAGGTTCGTATATACCGCCTGAACGCTTCCGCTCTCCGCCGCGGTATTCATCTCATCCTCAAAGCCGTCGAGCCTATAGGTGATGACAGGCTCCGCAAGAGTATAGTTGCAAACATAGCCGTATACGGTGAGCCTCTTTACTCCGGAATCGAGCACAAAACTGCCGTCCGCCTCGGGATATACCCGCGTTCCATCGGCTTCCACGTACGGAACGCTCATTTTGATGTTGTCATAATAACGAAGGTTCTCATTGATATTTACTTTAATGATGCCCTTCTGACCCGCGATATACAGGTCGCCCTCGTCTGTCAGGCAGCTGTAGGAATTCGGTGTGATCGGGAAAGGCAGTCCGCTGTCAAGGTCATAATGGATCACATTGACCGCGCCTTCTCCCATCATCTCGCTCTTAGGCACAACGTAAATGCCGTTGCTGCCCGTAACCCACATATCTCCCTTATCGTTCTCAAACAGATCGTAGTTGTCGGTATAAGGGAAGCCGCTGACCGTGGTGATCTTGCGGTCCGAGTTCATATATGCGATGGAATCTCCTGCAATGATCCATATCGTATCAAGTGTTCTGTCCTTCTTTACCTTTTGAACCACATCTGAAGGGAGTCCTTCAGCGGTACCGATATGCGTCAGGCCGTCTTTCCCGAGGATGAACAGTCCCGCGCCGTCCGTTCCGATGACCATCTCTCCTGCCGCGTTCTCCGCTAAAGTCAGGATCTCCGCACCCAGGAAAGCGTCTTTATCATAAACATTGCTTACCTTATTATCGGATATAATCGCCAGACCGCCTTCGCATGCCGCCGCATAGCTTCCGTCAGCGCGCTCGATGATCATCTTGACACTGTCTGAAGGCAATCCGTCCCAAGCACTGTAGGATTCCGCGTATTCACCGTTGCAGCAGAGCAGCGGATACTCGCCGGAACCGCATACCCAGATCCTTCCGCGGCTGTCTCCCATAAAACTGTGGACCTTTGTAAGTATCAGGAGTTCCTCAAGGCCCCCGCCGTAGTCAGAAGTTTTATTCCCTGCCGCATCGACCAGATATTCAACATGGATTACGTTTTCGTTCGTGATATCGCCGATGCTGCCGATGTTCCCGTATATTTCCGCATACTGATCGTCCTCGGACAGATATAAACGGTCATTACGGACGAGTACTGCGGTAACATTTGGCCGGCTGTTGTCATCTGCGATCCAGTGATGGATATGATCGTAAAGATCAAAGAAGCGGTTAACCGTAAACTTGATCACTCCGGTCTGCGTGGAAGTAAACCAGATATTCCCCTGATAATCAACCAGCATGTTTTCCGCGCGATGGCCGATATCAAGGTAATCCATGTCGAATTTGCCGGTATGAATGATCTCCAGTCCGTTTCCGACGCTCATCCATAGCGCGCCGTCAACCATCTCCAGTGAATTCATATTCACAGTATATCCATGTGAATAAACCGCCTCAAAGACAGGTTCAGCCCCGCCGAGTGTGCAGTAAAGGATATCCTCATTGTCCGCCGCATAGAATCCGTTGGGGCTCTCGGGATCGGGCAGGACCACGTTCATTGGCCCTCCGAACAGATCTGCGGAAATATAGTTTGTCACCTGACCGGCAGACATCAGAAATACATCTCCCGATGCAGTCAGGCCGTATACCGCGCCTTCGCTGCCGCGTCTGAGGGAAATAATACCCTGTCCGCCGATGCGTTCATCGTTCACCATGGACAGCTGCCCGTCTTTAGCCGCGACAACGCCGATACCTGCATTCGTGCCCAGATAGATATTGCCGTCTTTGTCTTCCGCGATCGCTTTTACCGAAAGCGACTCCAGACCGCCCGCTCTGTCATACGTTTTCGCGTCATTCCCCGAAATTACGACCGCTCCGCTGTAATACGTACCGACCCAGAGTCTGTCAGCAGAATCCGTATAGAGGCTTAATACATTGGAAATATTCCCTGTCGGATCGATCCTCTCGAAAACTCTGCCGTCGTATCTTACGAGTCCGTTGGAGGTTCCTATCCAGATAAAGCCGTCCTTAGTTTCCGCTATCGCATTCGCCGAAGAATTCATCAGACCGTTCGAAGCATCATATACAGTCATCGATAAATTGGTGTTGTTACGGATGGAATTCAGCAGATAACTGCTGATCGCATGTTTTTCCTGTTCATCCGCATGCACACGGACGTTCCCCGGTCCCAAAAGACTCAGTGAATATAAGACAACACTGAGTAATATAGCTATCTTTTTTCTTCTAAAATTAAAGCGGCTCATGACAATCTCTCCCCCGGCGTTCTTAATCTCTTCTGTGCTGATCGCGCTGCACGCGCATCTCGTACATTTTCTGATCGGCGATCTCAATGTATTCGTCCATGCAGGTCATCCCTTCCTTTGCGGGGAACAGTGCCCATCCGTAGCTTACGCCGACCGTATAGGGATTGGAATGTGCCTTGTTATACGCCTCGATCGCCGCATCCACCTTTTCGGAGAATTCTTCCGGCTCGCTGCTTTCCGGATCGACCGCGGCAAACAGAAGGAACTCGTCACCGCCGAGACGGACCGCTTTGCTTCCGGTCGGAGCCGCATTTTTAAGTTCGCTTGACACTACGCTGATCGCTTCATCACCCGCAGCATGTCCGAAAGTGTCGTTCAGATACTTTAATCCGTTCAGATCCGCAACGCACACGAACAGATCCCTGCCGGTGTTCTTCGCGTCGTCGATAACGATCTCCGAATAATACTTGAGACCTTTGCGGTTATAGCAACCGGTCTGCTGATCCGTCATATTCTCTTCGAAGAGCTTGTCGTATTTGTCCTGAAGCTTCTTCAGGATCGCCCGGTCTTCCGCTTCGCGGGCCAGCTCCGCGGTCTTCCTTTCATGTATGTCCCTTATCATGAAAATGCAGTCATTGCCCTCGGTGCTGTCTTCCGCGGCAGTGTTGCACATAATGATCTCGGACCAGTAATATTTCCTGTCGGAGTGCCTTATCCGGCACTCCATGGAAATATGCACGTGATCCTCCAGCCTTTTCACATAATTGTCCCGGGTGGTGAATATCCTGAATTCATCCCTTTCCTCCGGATGAATGAACTTCTTAAAGCTTTTGCAGAGCACCGCAAAAGAACCGCGCTTTTCGTCCCCGTCGGAGCCCGTGGGTATATTCCCGAGCTCCGGGTTATGATCTATTATCACATACCGACCGGTATTGTCATCCACCAGCACGATCATCTGGAACAGACTGCGTATGGAATTGTCGATCAAAACAGCCGTCTTCATATTTTCCCTGCCTCCGTATAGCAATAACTTTCTGAGTATATCAATATATATAATATAACAAATAACAAAGACAGTAAAAGATGACTTCGGAAAAAATTTTTCCGAAGTCATCTTCTTTACGCGATCTTCCAGGATACGGCTTCTTTTCTCTCGCTGACGAAGTTCCTGTAGATACCGTCCATGGCCATCAGTTCTTCGTGCGTGCCTTTTTGGGTGATCCTGCCGTCCGCAACCACAAGGATCTGGTCGGCATGCCTTACGGTCTTGAGCCTGTGCGCGATCATAATGATCGTCTTGTTTCTTGTGAGCTCTTCGATTGCATGCGTGAGTTCCGCCTCGTTCTCGGGATCGACATTGGCCGTCGCTTCGTCGAGGATAATGATCGGTGCGCCCTTCATGATTGCTCTGGCAATGGATATTCTCTGCTTCTCTCCGCCCGAAAGCGATGCTCCGCCTTCGCCGATGATCGTGTCATATCCGTCCGGCAGGCTCATGATGAAATCGTG
>JAEEXY010000002.1 GCA_016288005.1 Lachnospiraceae bacterium | reverse complement strand
CTCTCGAGGTTTTTGCTTCGATTAATACATTCGAAGCAAAATTCCTCTGCCGCTCGTTGGGCGATGCAATTAATTCTTAGAATTAATTGCTGCCTGTGCTGCCGCAAGTCTTGCGATCGGAACTCTGAAAGGTGAGCAGCTTACGTAGTCAAGGCCGATCTTGTGGCAGAACTCTACGGATGAAGGATCGCCGCCGTGCTCGCCGCAGATACCGCAGTGGAGGTTAGGGCGAACCGACTTACCCTTCTCGATGGCGATCTCCATGAGCTGACCTACGCCGCTCTGGTCGAGCTTTGCGAAAGGATCGTTCTCGAAGATCTTTGCCTTGTAGTATGCCTCAAGGAACTTGCCGGCATCGTCACGTGAGAAGCCGTAGGTCATCTGGGTCAGGTCGTTGGTACCGAAGCAGAAGAACTCAGCTTCCTTAGCGATCTCGTTAGCTGTAAGAGCTGCACGGGGGATCTCGATCATGGTACCTACTTCGTACTTAAGGCCGATGCCTGCTGCCGCGATCTCCTTGTCAGCAGTCTCGATAACGGTCTTTTTAACGTATGTGAACTCCTTAACGTCGCCGGTCAGAGGGATCATGATCTCGGGCTCTACATGCCAGTCGGGATGTGACTTCTGAACGTTAACGGCGGCACGGATGATAGCCTTGGTCTGCATAACCGCGATCTCGGGATAGGTTACGGTCAGACGGCATCCGCGGTGACCCATCATGGGGTTGAACTCCTTAAGGTTCTCGATGATAGCCTTGATCTGTTCAACGGTCTTGCCCTTAGCCTTAGCCAGCTTCTCGATGTCGGCGGGATCGGTGGGAACGAACTCATGCAGAGGCGGATCAAGGAAACGGATGGTAACGGGGTTGCCCTCCATAGCGGTGAACAGCTTCTCGAAGTCACCCTGCTGCAGAGGAAGGATCTTCTCGAGAGCCTCCTCGCGCTCTTCCTTGGTATCGGAGCAGATCATCTCACGGAATGCCTCGATACGGTTCTCCTCGAAGAACATGTGCTCTGTACGGCAAAGTCCGATACCCTCTGCGCCGAGCTCGCGAGCCTTCTGAGCGTCGCGGGGTGTGTCGGCGTTGGTACGAACCTTGAGCTTGCGGTACTTGTCCGCCCATGCCATGATGCGTCCGAACTCACCTGCGATGGTAGCGTCAACGGTTCTGATGGCTCCGTCGTAGATGTTGCCGGTGGTGCCGTCGAAGGAGATCATGTCGCCTTCGGAATATGTCTTGCCGCCGAGAGTGAATGTCTTGGCAGCCTCATTCATAACGATGTCGGAGCAGCCCGATACACAGCAGGTACCCATACCGCGTGCAACTACGGCTGCGTGTGAGGTCATACCGCCGCGAACGGTGAGGATGCCCTGTGCGGCCTTCATGCCCTCGATGTCCTCGGGTGAGGTCTCGAGACGAACGAGAACGACCTTCTCGCCGCGTGCTGCCCATTCCTTTGCGTCCTCTGCGGTGAATACGATCTTACCGCATGCGGCGCCGGGAGCTGCACCGAGTGCCTTGCCCATGATCCTCGCGCGTGCAACCGCGTCCTTATCGAACTGAGGATGGAGCAGGGTGTCGAGGTTACGGGGATCGATCATGGCAACAGCCTCTTCCTCGGTCCTCATGCCTTCGTCAACGAGATCGCATGCGATCTTGAGAGCTGCCTGAGCGGTACGCTTACCGTTACGGGTCTGGAGCATGAAGAGCTTTCCGTGCTCAACGGTGAACTCCATGTCCTGCATATCCCTGTAGTGATTCTCGAGGTTCTGGCAAACCTGCTTGAACTGCTCGAATGCCTCGGGGAACTTCTCAGCCATCTCGGTTATCTTCATGGGAGTACGAACGCCGGCAACAACGTCCTCGCCCTGCGCGTTGGTAAGGAACTCACCGAAGAGGCCCTTCTCGCCGGTAGCGGGGTTACGTGTGAATGCTACGCCTGTGCCGCAGTCATCGCCCATGTTTCCGAATGCCATGCTCTGTACGTTAACGGCGGTACCCCATGAATAAGGGATATCGTTGTCACGTCTGTAAACGTTTGCTCTGGGGTTATCCCATGAACGGAATACGGCCTTGATAGCCTCAGCAAGCTGAACTCTGGGATTTGAAGGGAAATCCTCGCCGAGCTTTGACTTGTACTCGGCCTTGAACTGGTTAGCCAGCTCCTTAAGGTCGTCCGCTGTCAGCTCAACGTCCTGAGTAACGCCCTTCTTGGCCTTCATCTGGTCGATGAGCTCTTCGAAATATTTCTTGCCGACTTCCATAACAACGTCGGAGAACATCTGGATAAATCTTCTGTAGCAGTCCCATGCCCAACGGGGATTGCCGGACTTCTCTGCCAATGTATTAACAACGTCTTCGTTTAAGCCCAGGTTAAGAATGGTGTCCATCATACCGGGCATCGAAGCGCGTGCTCCGGAACGAACCGATACGAGAAGGGGATTCTCCTTGTCGCCGAACTTCTTTCCGGTCATCTCTTCGAGCTTAATAACGTATTCGTCAATCTGAGCCTGAATCTCGGGATTGATCTGCTTGCCGTCCTCATAGTACTGGGTGCAGGCTTCGGTTGTGATCGTGAAGCCCTGAGGTACGGGCATTCCGATGTTGGTCATCTCGGCAAGGTTAGCGCCCTTTCCGCCGAGAAGGTTCCTCATGTCAGCGCTTCCTTCGCTGAACAGGTAGACCCATTTCTTCATAAAGATTTTTTCCTCCTAATTATCTGTTTTTTTCATTTTTCTTCCTGGTTTCACAACACGTTATTATATCACAGCGGTCCCAAAAAATAAAGAAAATTATGAAATTTCAATAAAAAAAACGGCTGCCCGCGATCAGGCAGCCGATATATGCTTATTTACTCTACCGTAACACTTTTTGCGAGGTTTCTGGGCTTGTCCACATCGAGGCCCTTTGCGACCGACAGATAGTATCCGAGAAGCTGGAGCGGCACTACCGCGAGACTCGCTGTAAAGTGCTCGTCGATCTTGGGTATGTAGCAGCAGAAATCGACCGTATCCTCGATCTCGTAATGTCCGTAGCTCGTCAGTCCCATCAGGTATGCTCCGCGGCTCTTGACCTCAACCATGTTGCTGACGGTCTTTTCGATGATCCTGCCCTGCGTGAGCACGCCTACTACCAGCGTTCCGTCCTCGATCAGGGATATGGTGCCGTGCTTTAATTCACCCGCCGCATAGGCCTCGGAATGGATGTACGAGATCTCTTTCATCTTGAGGCTCCCCTCAAGGCAGATCGCGTAATCGAGTCCGCGTCCGATGAAGAATACGTCCTTCGCGTATGCGTATTTTGCTGCAAACCACTGGATCCTGTCTTTGTCCTCGAGGATCTTTGATATCTTTGCGGGTATCGTGAACAGCTCGCCGATCAGCATACCGTATTTTTCTTCGGTGATCGTTTTTCTGACGAGCGCCGCCTGCATCGCGATAAGATAAGACACGATGAGCTGCGCCGAATAAGCCTTTGTGGTCGCAACAGCTATCTCGGGGCCCGCCAGCGTGTAGATCACGCGGTCCGCCTCCCTGGCTATCGTGCTGCCCACCACATTTACTATCGCGAGCGTCCTGATGCCCTTTTCCTTTGCGAGTCTCAAAGCCGCGAGGCTATCAGCTGTCTCTCCCGACTGCGATATGATGACCACGAGCCCCTTAGGGTCCGCTATCACGGGCCTGTAGCGGTACTCCGACGCGAGTTCGACCCTGACCGGGATGCCCGCCAGATCTTCGATGACGTACTGCGCGGCCATACCGACATGCCATGCCGAACCGCACGCGACTATCGTAACCGAGGAAATGTCCCTCAGCACCTCATCGGGCAGCACATCGTCGCCGAAGCTGATCCTGTTGTCCTTAACGAGCGCGTTCAGCGTGTTCTCGACCGCCTGCGGCTGCTCATGTATCTCCTTGATCATGAAATGCTCAAAACCGCCGCGCTCGGCAGCCTTAGCATCCCACTCGACCGTTGTGGGCTCCTTTGCGACCTCATCGCCGTCCAGATTGAAGAAGGTCACCTCTCCCGCCCTTAAGCGTCCGAACTCGAGATTGTCGATGTAGTAAACGCTGCGCGTGTATTTAAGTATCGCGGGAACGTCGGAAGCCAGATAGGTCTCGCCGTCCTCAACGCCGATAACGAGCGGGCTGTCCTTGCGGGCTACCCAGATCTCGTTCGGGTACTCCTTGAACATCAGCGCGAGCGCGTATGAGCCCCTGATCCTGACCATTGCCTTCGCGATGGCGTCAACGGGGCCGATATTGTATTTTTTGTAGTAGTAATCAACGAGTTTTACGGCTACTTCTGTGTCTGTCTGGCTGTAGAAAGTATAGCCCTTGCGCAGGAGCTTGTCCTTGAGCTCCTTGTAGTTCTCGATGATGCCGTTATGCACTCCGACAACGTTGTAATCGTCGGAAAGATGCGGATGCGCGTTCGTCTCGGACGGCTCGCCGTGAGTCGCCCAGCGTGTATGTCCTATGCCGCAGGTTCCGCGCAGCGAATTCCCGCCGTCGGTTTTCTCATAGAGTGTTTTGAGTCTGCCCTTAGCCTTGACCACTTCAAAATCGTGATCGCCGTCGCGGACTGCGATGCCCGCGGAATCATAGCCTCTGTATTCCAGTTTCGACAAACCCTCAAGAACGATCGGGGCCGCACTCTTGCGCCCGATGTATCCGGATATTCCGCACATATATGGTCTCCTATCCAAAATATGCCGCAATACGACTGAATTGCGGCATATTTTTAAAAGTCTTATAAGGAATGAATCGCTTTGCGATTCCGACCAAGTTCGCTCTCGAGGTTTTTGCTGTCGCAAAATTCCTCTGCCGCTCGTTGGTCGATGCCGAGAAATTGGCTTAAAAAGCCAATCTCTCGGCTAAATAAGCTTTCAGCTCCGCGATCGGGATGCGTACCTGAGCCATGGTATCGCGCTCACGAACGGTCACGCAGTTGTCGTTCTCGGACTCGAAATCGTAGGTTACGCAGTAAGGCGTTCCGATCTCGTCCTGACGGCGGTATCTCTTACCGATATTGCCGCGGTCGTCGAACTCGCAGTTCCACTCCTTGGACAGCTCGGCGTAGATCTTCTCCGCGCCCTCGTTAAGCTTCTTGGAAAGAGGCAGGATGCCGACCTTAACGGGTGCCAGTGCGGGATGGAAATGAAGCACGGTACGCTTGTCGCCGCCCTCGAGCTCCTCCTCGTCGTATGCTGCGCAGAGGAATGCCAGCGTTACGCGGTCGGCGCCGAGCGAAGGCTCAACAACGTAAGGCACATAGCGCTCGTTGGTCTCGTCATCGAAGTAGCTCATATCCTCCTTCGATACGTTCTGATGCTGTGTAAGATCATAATCCGTACGATCCGCGATACCCCAGAGCTCGCCCCATCCGAACGGGAACAGGAACTCGATGTCCGTGGTGCCCTTTGAATAGAATGCCAGCTCTGCCGGATCATGATCGCGCAGTCTCATCTCGTCTTCCTTGATGCCGAGGCTGATCAGCCAGTCACGGCAGAAGCCTCTCCAGTACTGGAACCACTCAAGGTCGGTACCGGGCTTGCAGAAAAACTCCAGCTCCATCTGCTCGAACTCACGTGTACGGAAGGTGAAGTTGCCGGGCGTGATCTCGTTGCGGAAGGACTTACCGATCTGACCGATACCGAAGGGTACCTTTTTGCGGGAAGTACGCTGTACGTTCTTGAAGTTTACGAAAATACCCTGAGCGGTCTCGGGACGCAGATAAACAACGTTCTTGGCGTCCTCGGTAACGCCCTGGAAGGTCTTGAACATCAGATTGAACTGACGGATGTCTGTGAAATTGTGCTTGCCGCAGGAAGGACAGCAGATGTTGTTGTCATCGATATATTTCTTCATCTCTTCCTGTGTGAATGCGTCTACGGGCTTGGGCAGCTCGATGCCCTTCTCTGCAGCGTAATCCTCGATGAGCTTGTCGGCTCTGAAACGTTCCTTACACTCCTTGCAGTCCATCAGGGGATCCGAGAATCCGCCGAGGTGCCCCGAAGCCACCCATGTCTGGGGGTTCATGAGGATGGCGCAGTCTACGCCGACATTATAAGGGTTTTCCTGGATGAACTTCTTCCACCAGGCCTTCTTGACGTTGTTCTTGAGCTCAACGCCGAGGTTTCCGTAATCCCAGGTGTTCGCGAGACCGCCGTAGATCTCCGAGCCCGGGTAAACAAAGCCTCTGGCCTTGGCCAGCGCAACGATCATATCCATTGTCTTTTCCATATATCTCTCCGTTCCGTGCCGGCTTTTCTTTGCGCGCGGTCACGCGTCTTCGCCGACAAACTTTTCAATGTATTTTAAACGTATCGCAGGCATTTTGCAAGGGGCAGTTGCATCCCCTTACGCTTTTACAGTACGTAGCCGCAGTCCTGCAGCAGCTTTCTCGCGCTCTCGACCGAATCGATGCCGGTAGGATTCTTGATCGGAGCAAACTCCTTCTCGCGCACTACCTCGAAAGGCAGGCAGGAATCGGTCAGATGAACCAGATCGAGCGAAAGCGTCTCAAGCTTGAACGCGTTGGGCTTCTCGGGCGCCACGGTCTCGGGCTTTCCGTCAACATAGTCGAGATAAGGCACCTTTTTGTTTACGAGATGCACGGGCAGCTTGCTGCTGACTACCTCGTCGATATCCTTAACCCTGAACAGGTAATTTAATATAACGCCGAAATTGTATGCGGGAGTGCCGTCTTCAAGCTTTGCCGCCATCAGCTCGGGAGTCATGTCGTAATACTCGACAACCGAGG
Source organism: Lachnospiraceae bacterium (assembly GCA_016288005.1). GTDB lineage: Bacteria > Bacillota > Clostridia > Lachnospirales > Lachnospiraceae > RUG11977. The sequence goes on along the minus strand of JAEEXY010000002.1, from coordinate 93,947 downwards.
GAGTGCCGTCCTCAAGGCAGATCGCGCCGACTCTCTCATCAGGAGCCGCCTTGGCAACAACCTTCGCGCCCGTAGCGCATCCGCTCTCGATCGTAGCGCCTACGAATACGGGATCCGCGATCCTCTGCAGCACATTGTCCACCGCGAATACGTTGATGTACTCGATGCCTGCCTCATGCATCTGCTTACCTAAGCCGCTGTTGACGAGCGAGGAATAGAATCCGCCGTTGCCGTTGGGAGACATTGCGATCGCGTCCTCGGAAGCGAGGAACATATTGCCCTCTCTGTCGAGGCAGGGAGCCATATCCTGCATATAGAAATGCACATAGTTTCCGTCGTATCCGAAATAGTTGTGCTCCTTAAAGAACTCGCGCGTTTCGGTATCGTTCAGATGACTCGTCATGACATAGAGATGTATGCAGCAGCCGGCCTCCTTTGTAACGTCCATGATATTCTCTATGGTTCTCTGGAAAATGAACACGGGCTTTGTGATGCCGATATCGTACATGCCCTTCGCATGGTCGTAACCGAGTCTCGTGCCCATGCCGCCCGCGAGCAGCAGAGCGCCGATCTTTCCCGCCATGATCGCCTCGAGGCCGATCTCGCGGTAATGCGTCGCCTTGTCCTTATATTCCTCTATCGTGAGCGTCTTGATGGGCTCGATCACGCCTCTGGGCAGCTCCTGCTGCTTTACGTCCACGTCCGCGATCATGTTGAAATCGAGCAGATCCGCCTGCTCTAAGATCTTCGCCTGATCTGAGGCCTGGAGCCCTTCAAATGTGCCGATAAACTTCTGCTGTCCGTACTTCTCCAGCTGTTCGAAAAAAACATTCTTTGTCATATGAGTCCTGCCTTTCGTTCTTTAATAACTGTTGACTATTATATCCGAACGCGGAATAAATGCAATAACGTTCCGCAATTTGCGCAACCGATTTATCACAGGATAGTTTCAAGCACTTCGAGGCTTTTGAACCTGCGCTCCGTCTTGCTCTCCATGTAATCCCTCGTGATCCGCTCGAGCTCGTCCATCACCTCATCGCTCACCTTAAACGAGAAAAGCTCCTTGAGCGGTGTCCGCTCGATATATCGCACCGTATAGAGCGCGGTCTCGCTGACCTTTACCGAGCCTGCGTAGTTTTCGGCGTTCAGGCCGTTGTATCGGGCGGTATAGTACTCGCCGTCGGTCCTCATGCCCTCTCCGTAGATCGTGATGGCCCTCAGCTCGTAAACGCAGCGTATCAGGCGGGCCGGCATGGTCTTTTTGGCGAGCGCGAGCAGCGCCAGATACAGCAGCTTCATCTGCCCCGCCTCCTCAAGCTCCTCACGCGTGAACGCGCCTGCCAGCTCGCAGAAGTACATCCCGTAATACATTCCCTCGAGATCCTCCTCGAGTTCCTTGAAATACCTGGTCTTGTCGACCGATTTGACGCTGTAGGCATCCCTGCCCTCAAACAGCGTGAACTCGCCGTAAGTGAAGCCCCGCGTACACGCCAAGAAGGCGCCCGTCGGTCTGCGTGCGCCTTTTGCGAAAGCAGTTATCCTGCCTCTTTCACTTGTGAGAATCGTGATCCTGCGGTCAAAATCGTTGACCGGCATCGATGTCAGCACGATCCCGTGTACGGTTACTTCTCCGGCCATTACTTACTCCTCATCGTCCGGCTCGTCCCTGAATCCGTAATTCTTCAGCAGGAAATCGGAATTGCGCCAGTCCTTTTTGACCTTGACAAAGAGCTTGAGATTGACTCTGAACCCGAGCAGCGCCTCCATCTGCAGACGCGCGTCGGTGCCGATCTTTTTGAGCATCGCGCCGCCTTTGCCGATTATGATGCCCTTGTGAGAGTCACGCTCGCATACGATCGTTGCCTCGATGTCAAACAGACCCGTGCCTATCTGCGGTTCCTTTGCTTTTCCGGATCCGGCACCCGTATCAAACACTACGGGACCGTCCGGTTCATCGTCCTCTTCGTCCGCGCCGCCGCGGCGCTCGATCAGATCCTCGGGATCCTCTTCGTAATTAATGTATCCGCCGCCCTTTTTGCGTTCCTTCATGAGCTCGATCCCGACAGCTATGCCGTGGGGGATCTCATCGCTTAAGTTCTTCAGCGCGCTCTCCCTGATGATCTCGGCTGCGATCTGCCTCTCGGGCTGATCGGTCAGCTCATCCTCATCGTAGTACATCGGCCCCTCGGGAAGGAGCTTGAATATAACGCCTTTCAGGTCATCCTCGTTCCTGCCGTTTAAAGCGCTCACGGGCACGATCTCGTCGAAATCCGCGAGGTCCTTGTACATGGCGATCATCGAGAGCACCTTCTCCGCGGGCACCGTGTCGATCTTGTTGATGACCAGAACCTTCGGAGTGCTGTTCCCGCTGAGCAGCTCCGCGATGTGCCTGTCACCCGGGCCGACCGAGTCCACGGGCTCCACGAGCCAGAGGATCAGATCCACCTCGTTTAAGGTGCGCTCCGCGGCGTCCACCATGAATTTGCCGAGCTTGGTCTTTGCCTGGTGTATGCCGGGAGTATCGATGAATATCGCCTGTCCGCGCTCCTCTGTAAGGATCGTGCGGATCCTCGTCCTCGTTGTCTGCGGCTTGTTGCAGGTGATAGCGACCTTCTGTCCTATCAGCCTGTTCATGAGCGTTGATTTACCGACATTCGTGCGGCCCGCCATAGCCACAAAGCCCGATTTGAATTCTGCCATTTTGCTCCTTTCGTCCGCCCTGCCTTACAGCAGATTTGTCACGGTCTCAAACATTTCCTTATGCGAATTAAGCTTGGCTTCGGTGCCTACCGCGCAGATGCAGTAATCCGAGAGCACCTTATCGAGTATCTGCGCGCAGGAACGTATATCTTCGACATCCGCCGAAAGTATCGCGTCGCGCTGCTTCTGTATAGCCTCGGGGCTGCGTCCCGAAAGAGTCGCCGCCAGCGCCCTCGCGCCCTTTGCCGAAGAGCTTAACGGTCTGTCCACGCCGCCCATCGTGCCTATCACGAATTTGGTCATCGTTCTCTCGTCCGCTTCGAAATTCCTGAGGAAATCCGCTGCTTTTTTATAAACATCCAGCGTCCTCGCCAGATGAGGATCGCGGTATGACGTAAAGGTTCCGATGCCCTTTGCAGGATCGAACGAGAAGCCCGAGCCGTACGCACCGCCGAGCACCCTGACATTATTCCAGAGATACTCCGTGCCGAGGATGTGCCTTACTACAGCCATCACGCCGCTCTTTTCGGGCGTGCATCTGCCGCTCTTTCCCGCGATCGCGAGATAGTTTACCTCTCCTGCGGTCTTGAGTCCTTCGCTGACGGTCCTCTCGGGGAAATGCGTTCCGAGTCGCTCGCCGGGCTTTTTTGAATCATGCCGTACCTTGCAGAAACGCTTCGCGAAGGCCGCGAACTTATCCTTATTTCGCTCGAATATATCTTTGCCGCAGGTCACGTCGATCAGCATGTTGTCGCAGCCGAATGTATCCGCGAGCACTCTCTTCATCGAATCCGCGGTCTCTTTGATCTCCTCATCGCTCATCTCGAGCAGCGCGCAGATATTCCTGTACATGCCGAGACCCTTGAACTGCTCATCGTAAACGGCATCCGAAGCCAGTCCGGCCAGCGCGTGTCCGGCCGCGGTAGAGTTGCCGCGAGCTGCCAGCGAATACTGCATGCCGGCTTTGGTCTCGCCCGCCAGCTCCCTGATCCTGACAGGATCCGAGAAATCGGTCTCGAGCAGCTCCTCTCCGAGCAGTTCGAGCATCTTGTCCAGATTCTTCTCGAGCACCGCGCCGGTTGCCGCCATCACGATCCTGTAATCGTCGTCGGTTCCGTACAGCGGGAACGAGATCGGACGCATGCCCATACCGCCCGTGTATATGTTAACCTCGGTGTTGAATTCCAGATACGTATGCTTCGCGGTATTCATCCTGCCCGCGAATTCAGCCGCGAATGCCGCATATTTCGCGTCTTTGATATCAAGCGTGTCCATATCGAACAGGAGCTTGAAATACACGATCCCGTTCGTATCGATGTCATGCAGATAAGTCGGTATCCCGCAGATCTCTGTTTCGGAAATGATCAGTTCGGGCGACTTTTTCTCGATATCCTCGCGCGCGAGCATAGGGATCGTCGCCAGCTCCTCGGGAGTCGAAGGCTCCTCCTGATACGCGCGGAGCGCCGCGGTCTTTTCGATCATCTCGTCAAGCTGCGCGTCAGTCAGCGACGCCTTATAAGCCGCGAGCTTTTCCTCAAGCGCCCTGTCCGACTCGGCGGTCATGCCCTTTTGGGGAGCCATGGTCTGGAAAACGACATTATTGCCGTTCAGCATGTATTTCGCGATAAGCTTCTCGTATCCGCCCTCGTCGATCATGCGGCGCAGGGGTTCGAAGGACTCTCTCACATGCAGAGCCGCGAATGCCTTTGTATCGTCGTACAGCCAGGTCTTGAGCGCATTGACGCCGTACTCGAGGCCCTTGGGCTCAGAGCCGTAATCGGCCTCGCAGTATCTGAATTCGCCGCCGTTGATGATGCCGAGCAGGGACTTTTTGTCCACGCCTTCGCGCACGAGACGTTCCAGCTCGCTCTTAAGTATCTTTTTCATCTCATCGAGCTTATCGACAGAGGTATTTCTGATGACCATTGCCACAAAAGGCTGCATGATATAATCGCTCACATAGCAGGAAATGTCCTGTCCGATGCCGGCTTTTACGAGAGCCTCCTTGATCGGAGCGCCGGGCACGTTGAACAGCGCGTCCACGAGCACGCCCATCGCCGCGTTCTCGAGCAGGTCGTTCGCGTGGTTCAGTGTGAATGCCCATGCGAGATATCCCGCATCCTCCTCGGTATCGTCCTCTCCGATCGGGTAGAACGAATGGATCTCGCTGACACCCATGGGCTTCTGCATCGTAACGGCGGAATCCACCGGCTGAACGTCGTATTTGGAGAGATACTCGCGGTCCAGCCACTCGAGACGCTCCTCAACGTCCATATCGCCGTAGATGTAGATATAGCTGTTAGTCGGATGGTAATAGCGCCTGTGGAAATCAAGGAACTGCTCGTAGGTCAGGTCCGGGATGGCCTTCGGGTCGCCGCCCGACTCCACACCGTAGGTCGTATCGGGGAAGAGCGCGTGTGTGAGCTCTCTGTACTGACGGTCCTCGGCCGATGAGAACGCGCCCTTCATTTCGCTGTAAACAACGCCGTTTATCGTGATGGGCTCGTCCTTTGAGTTAAGCTCGTATCTCCAGCCCTCCTGCCTGAATATCTCCTCATGCTTATAGGTGTTGGGATGGAATACCGCGTCCATGTAAACATCCGACAGATTGGCGAAATCCGCGTCGTTGCAGCTCGCTACGGGATAGCAGGTCTTGTCGGGATAGGTAAATGCGTTAAGGAATGTGTTGAGCGAGCTCTTCTCCAGCTCCATGAAAGGATCCTTCGGAGGGTATTTGTCCGAGCCGCAGAGCACCGAATGCTCGGTGATATGAGCGACACCGGTATCGTCCGTGGGCGTGGTCCTGAATGAGATGCAGAAAACCTTATTCTCATCATCGTTCGAGATGACGCTTACTCTCGCGCCGCTCTTGATGTGTCTGAACAGCATACCCTGACCGTTGCAGTCCGGCACATGCTCCTCGTATTCGAGTTTGTACGCGGGAAGGCTCTTAAGCTCCGCGCTTGATCCGACAGTTCTTGCCATATAGTTTCTCCTTTGGATTATAGTATCGGAGGCATATGATCCTCCGGATATGGTTTGTTTTTTCCGCGACGGGTCTCACATCAGCGCTCCCGCGATCAGGAACACGATAAACGCCATTACCCATGCGACCGCGCACTGGAACAGCACAATGCCCGCGGCCCATTTCCTTCCGAGCTCACGTTTTACGGACGCGATCGCAGCAACGCAGGGCGTATAGAGCAGGCAGAATATGAGCAGTGCCAGAGCCGCCGCGGGCGCAACGGCCGCAAGCAGCGCGGATCCGTCTCCGAAGAGTACCGACAGCGTCGATACCACGCTTTCCTTCGCCATAAAGCCCGTGATCAGCGCGGTGACGATCCTCCAGTCACCGAAGCCCATCGGTTTGAATATAGGCGTGAATATGTTCGCGATGCTCGCAAGTATGCTCTCCTGCGAGGATTCCGCAAGTCCCAGGTGCAGGTTGAAGGTCTGCAGGAACCAGATGACGATCGTTGCGACGAAAATGATCGTGAACGCCCTCATCAGGAAATCCTTTGCCTTTTCCCAGAGCAGCCTTATGACGTTTTTCGCGCCGGGCATCCTGTAATTGGGCAGTTCCATGACAAACGGCACGGCCTCGCCCTTAAACGCGGTATGCTTGGATACCAGCGCCGTGATGATGCCGGTGAGTATGCCGAACAGATAGAGCCCGATCATGATGAGCGCCGAATGCTCCGGGAAGAATATGCCGGTAAAAAATGCGTATATCGGGAGCTTGGCCGTACAGCTCATGAACGGTATCAGCATGATGGTGAGCTTTCTGTCACGCTGTGAGGGCAACGTTCTCGATGCCATGACGCCGGGTACCGAGCAGCCGAAACCGACGAGCATCGGCACTATGCTGCGACCCGACAGACCCAGACGCCTTAAGGGTTTATCCATTACGAACGCGACCCTGGCCATATAGCCCGTGTCCTCGAGCAGCGAGAGGAAGAAAAACAGTATCAGTATGATCGGCATGAAGCTGAGCACGCTTCCTACGCCGTTAAATATGCCGTCCACAACGAGTGACCGCAGTACTTCGTTGACATTCCACGCTTCGAATGCCCCGTCCACAATACCCGTCAGCGAATCGATGCCGGTCTCGAGCAGCTCCTGAAGCCATGCCCCCAGCAGTCCGAACGTTACCCAGAAAACCAGCGCCATTATCACGATAAACGCGGGGATCGCCGTGAATCTGCCCGTAAGTATCCTGTCTATTTTCTCGCTGCGCTCGCGCTCTTTGCTCTCCACGGGCTTGACTACGCATTTCGCGGCGAGTTTTTCAACGAATGAGAAACGCATGTCAGCGATCGCTGCCGCGCGGTCGAGTCCGCACTCCTCCTCCATCTGCAGGATGATGTGCTCGATCATCTCGCGCTCGTTCTGCGACAGCCCGAGCGCCTCGATAACGCGCGCGTCGCCCTCGATTATCTTGTTCGCGGCGAAGCGGATCGGTATGCCCGCTCTCTTCGCGTGGTCCTCGACCAGCGACATGATGCCGTGTATGCAGCGGTGAATGGCTCCGCCGTGATCCGACTCATCGCAGAAATCCTGCTTTGTCGGCGACTCCTGGTACTTTGCCACATGGATAGCATGGCTGACCAGCTCGTCCACACCCTCGTCCTTGGCCGCGGAAATGGGTACCACGGGGATGCCCAGCATCGCCTCCATATCGTTCGTGCGCACGCTGCCGCCGTTCCCGCGCAGCTCGTCCATCATGTTGAGCGCGAGTACCATCGGCACATCGAGTTCTATCAGCTGCATCGTCAGATACAGGTTTCTCTCTATATTTGTCGCGTCAACGATATTTATGATGCCCTTCGGCTTTTCGCCGATTATGTACTGGCGGGAGACGATCTCCTCCTCGGTATAGGGCGAGAGCGAATATATGCCCGGCAGGTCGACGACCTCGGTATCCGCATGCCCTCTGATCACGCCGCTCTTGCGGTCAACGGTCACGCCGGGGAAATTGCCCACGTGCTGGTTCGAGCCCGTAAGGCTGTTGAACAGAGTGGTCTTTCCGCTGTTCTGATTGCCCGCGAGCGCGAAAGTCAGCACAGTTCCCTCGGGCAGCGGGTTCTCCGTAGCCGGATCGTGGTAGAGTATACCGTCCTCACCGAGTCCGGGATGGGAAGTCGGCCCCGCAGCGTCGTCCTTTTTCCTGCGCCGGAAGGCTTTTTCCTTATCATTCGCAGATGACTCTGCTCCGTCCTGCTGCCTGCCGGGTCCGGATACCGCACGTCCTGCGCCCGGACAGACAGGCTCTATCTCTATTTTTTCCGCATCGGCCAGTCTCAGCGTCAGCTCATATCCGTGTATCCTCAGCTCCATCGGATCGCCCATCGGCGCGAGCTTGATCAGGGTCACCTCAGTCTTGGGGATAACGCCCATATCGAGGAAATGCTGTCTTAATGCGCCCTCTCCTCCCACACGCGTGATGACCGCGCTCTGGCCTGTTTTCAATTCGTTAAGTGTCATTTTCCCGTCTCCTGTTATCGATTCATACTGATTTTACTCAAAAAACGGAGAAATAACAACACCATTTGGCAGTTAATATGGTAAGATATATATCAGGCGGCAATATATGCATATACACGGAGCAGAGTCACGATGAAAACAGTCGGCATCATAGCGGAATTCAACCCCTTCCATTGCGGGCACGAATACATAATCAACGAAGCAAAGCGCGCAACCGGCGCGGACAGATGCGTTATAGCGATGAGCGGAGATTTCGTTCAGCGCGGCACTCCCGCGGTCTGCGGCAAGTCCCTGCGCGCGCGCATGGCGCTGCTCTGCGGCGCGGATGCCGTGTTCGAGCTGCCCGTTCCCTATGCTACCGCTTCGGCCGAGATATTTGCCGAGGCCGGTGTAAAACTGTTCAATTCGCTCGGCAATGTCGACTGCATCGCGTTCGGCAGCGAATGTCCCGATATATCGGTGCTTACAGACATCGCGCGGATACTTAACAGCGAAAGCGACCTGTTTAAGAGCGTTCTGCAGTCAAAGCTTAAAGAGGGCCTCAGCTTTCCCGCGGCGCGCGATGCCGCGTTCGAGGCCGAGACGGGCGATCCCGGACTTACCGCGGTACTGCGCTCACCCAACAATATCCTTGCGATCGAATACTGCAGGGCGGCACTCCGGCTCGCGCCCGCAGGCAGCGATATGCCCGCCATTGAGCCCGCAGCGGTCAGGCGTGTTGGCAGCGGCTATCATGACAATACGATCGTTGCGCATATGCAGTCCTCGGCGACCGCTCTGCGCGCCGCGCTCGAAGACCCGGACGGAGATACCGGCGAGCTGATCGGCCAGGTTCCCGATACGGTTTTAAAACTGATCGATGAGAATTACCGCCGCACTCTCCCGATAACCGCAGACGATCTGAGCACCATGCTCTATATGAGGCTCAACGATCCCGCGACCGGCGATTATACAGCATTTGCGGATGTCAGCAGGGATCTGGCGAACGCACTGTCCAAATACAAAAACGAGCCCTGTACGTTTACAGAGCTCGCCTCAAAACTCAAATCAAAAAACAATAACTATACCTCGGTGTGCCGTGCGCTGCTGCATCTGACGCTCGGTATCGGCCCCGGACACGTAACGGCTCTGAAAGCCTCTCCGATATTGCCCGTGATCCGCCTGCTCGGACTGAAAAAGTCATCCTCGGATATTTTAAGACCCGTCTCAGACTCAGAGCATACCGAGCTCATCACCAAGCCGGCCGACGCTGACCGCACGCAGCCTCTGACTGCCGCAGGCCTGTACGCTTCCGGCATATACAGACAGCTCATCCGCAGCCGTTTCGGTACCGATGCCGGCAGCGAACTGTCATCCTCACCGGTGATCGTCTGACCCGGTCATTGTCTGAACCTGAAATACTCGAAATCGGCGAATCCGCCGGTCTTTAAGGTCGCATAGGAATAAAGCCCCATCCTGCAGCCCATGAAATGATCGAGCGTGTATTTCAGCTGCAGTGCGCCTGCTTTTTCCCATGTCTTTCCGTCTGCGGAGTACTCAAACTCCGCGATGTCGGTATTGTCCGTAAAATCAAACGATATCCCCAGATATATGTCACTGCCCGTCCAGGGCTTCTTCAGCAGTTCTTTTTCACCGCCGCTGCCGTCGTTGACACACATCACGACATAGCGCTCATCCTCATCGGCGCGTATGCCGACCAGTCCGAACTGTCCCTGTATCGCGGCCAGTCCGCAGCAGTCGCCGTCCTTCAGCCCCGTCAGATCCACATGCGTCACGCATGAGCACTTCGGACCGCAGGTACGCTGCGTGAGCGTATTCCTCGCCTGCAGTATGCCGTGATCGTTTATGTGGCCGTTGATCAGGCGCAGGTATCCGGGACGCTCGGTCAGCGACCAGAGCGCGTCGTCGGGATTATGGTTCCACTGCCAGAAATGCTTCGGATCGGTAAGCGCCCTCTCCTGTCCGGGCAGTCTCCTGAAATCATCGTCCGCGGAGCATACCGTGCCTGTTTCCGCGAGACTCTTTGAGCCCCCTGCTCCGGGTGCCAGTATGACATTGCCGTTCGAATTCTCATAAAGAGCATCTTTGGGTGCCGCTATCGGGAGCGCGAACCTCACCGGCACTTTGCCCTCATCTCCGAGCATAGGCCAGCCATCCTCCCAGACTACGGGCAGCACGTAGGGTATCCTGCCCACCGCGCCGTGGTCCTGGAACATGACCGCGGCCCAGACCTTGCCTTCGGGGCCCTTATTATTGAACAGCTTTATGCCTTCGGGTGCCGCCTCTTCGGGGCAGTCGGGCAGAGTAAATATCGCTCCCTGCGCCACTCCCGCGTTATGATAGCCGCAGTCGTCGTCGAGTATGATCCTGTGCTCGAACGGTCCGTCGAGCGAATCCGAGCGATAGCAGACCTCGCGCCTGCGTCCGTGACCGTCGCGCGGCCATTCGATGAATATCACATAGTAGCGCCCGTCGATCTTATACGCGTGTGCTCCCTCGGCCTTGAGTCCCATATTTTCCGACTCCGTCGTGAGCAGCAGCCTGTCGTCGCCGTCCGAGAGCAGGCTCCTCATATCGTCCGAGAGCTCGGTGATATAGATCTCGTGATTGCCGTAGATTATGTATTTGCGTCCGTCATCGTCTATCAGCAGTGACGGATCATGCATATACTTCGGCAGCAGATAGCGCTCCCAGTCCGGCCCCTCGATATTGCGGGTGCGGAAAATATATGCATGGTGATCGTCGTTGCTGTTGAACAGGCAGTAGTACCACTCTCCGACCTTGCGGAGGGAGGCGGCCCAGCTGCCCTGTCCGTATATGTTCTGTCCGTTCTCGAGATTGTTCCCGTCCTTCTCGCTGAGCCTGTCAAAGCAGTAGCTGACGGTTTCCCAGTGCTGCAGATCGCAGGACTTCATGATCGGACACCCGGGCATCGAATGCATGCTCGTGGTCACCATGTAAAAAGCGTCGCCCTCACGGATCACATCATTGTCCGGGAAATCCGCCCATATGACGGGGTTATTTATCGTAACCATCTGGATTGCCTTTCGGTTCTGATTGCTTATTCTTCTTCGTCTTCTTCCTCGTCTTCGGCCATGGCCTGCGCGCGCTTCTCCTTAAGCTTCGCGATATCTTCCTTTGCCTTAGACGCAGTCTCCTTGAAATGTCCGGCCATACCGGAGAGTCTGGACTTAATACCGTCTTTGCCGCCGAGCTTTGAGACCACGCTGTCCACTCCGCTGAGGCCCAGGAGCTTCAGATTGCGTCCGACGTCCTCGTTATTCAGCAGGCCGACGATGGCCTCCGCCATATCGATCGTGATCTTGCCTCCGGACATGCATGCTACCGAGTGGAACGGCATCTCGTTGATCATCGCGATGAACATTCCGCTGCCTTCTTTTTTAACAACGCCCTTGCTCTTCTCTGCCAGCTCGATGAGCTTGATGACGCGCGCGCCCCACTTGGTGCTCCTCGCGTCCTCAATGGTGGAATTGAGAGTGAACGGATCGTCCGCGCGCCTTACGCTCTCGGGGATAGGACCGCATAAGAGCTTCTCGAACTCGCTGTCGGAAACACTCGAAGGATCGCCGAAGTAGTAGGTCGGGAGCTCTTCTCTGGTGTACTGCCAGATGTCGTACTCCTCATGGTTGAACCATACGTCTCCGCGCAGCCTGATATCGCGGCTCGAGGAACCTACGCTGATGGTGTACGCTCCGGGCTCCACGCACCACTTGTGCGCGCCCACGCAGTAATACGAGAACGCTCTCTCGTTCAGCTCGACCGTGATCTCCTTTTCCTCGCCGGGTGCCAAGAATACCTTCTCGAAGCCCTTGAGCTCGCGAAGAGGCCTGAATACCTTGCTGCCTGTCTTTCCGACATATATCTGGGCAGCCTCGGCACCGGCGACCTTACCGGTGTTCTTGACCTTAAACGATACGGTCGCGCACTTGTCGCCGCTCTTTATCTCCAGTCCGCTGTACGCGAAGGTGGTGTAGCTGAGACCGTGTCCGAACGGGAACAGCACGTTCATGTCAACGCGGTCATAGTATCTGTAGCCGACGAACAGACCCTCGCGGTACTCTACCGTAAGCCTGTTGCCGGGGAAATTGTCATAGCATGGTGTATCCTTGATCGAGATAGGGAACGTCTCCGCGAGCTTACCCGAAGGATTGACCACGCCGAAGAGGATGTCGATGACTGCCTCTCCCGAAGCCTCGCCGGCGAGATACGCCTCAAGCACGGCGTTAACATTGCCGATCCAGGGCATCGATACGGGTGAACCGTTATGCAGTACGACAACGGTATTGGGCTGAACCTTTGCGACCTCCCTGATCAGGCGGTTCTGGCACTGGGGCAGTCTCATATGCTCACGGTCGTACCCTTCGCTCTCGAAGCTGTCCGGAAGTCCGGCAAAGATAACGGCTACATCCGCTGCTGCCGCCTTATCCACAGCCTCGTCGATCAGATTGTCCTCAACGATGTCCTTTGTCGCCGAGAAGCCCTTTGTATATTCAACAAGAGTGTGTCTCGTAGATGCCGAGAGCGCGCTGATAACGCGGGTAGGATTGATGTGTGAGCTGCCGCCGCCCTGATATCTGGGCTTCTTCGCGAACTCACCGATAAAGAGGATCTTCTGGTCCTTTTTAAGAGGCAGCGCGCCGTCGTTCTTTAAGAGCACCATGCCCTCTCTCGCGACCTTTCTGGCCTCCTTGTGGTCAGCGACATAGTCGAATACGGGTCTGTTCTTCTCCGCGGGAGCCATGCCGTTCTTTATATCCATGAAACCTGTGTATCTGTTGACCTTGTTAAGGATATGCTCGACAGCCTTATCGAGATATTCCTCTTTTAAGCGGCCTTCCTCGACCGCGTCGATGATCTGAGCCTCGCTGATGCCGCTGCTCGTGGGCATCTCAAGATCAAGGCCGGCCTCAACTCCCGCAGGCCTGTCGTTGACTGCGCCCCAGTCGGACATAACGAATCCGTCAAAGCCCCACTCGTCGCGAAGTACCTTGTTCAGCAGCCAGGGATTCTCGGAGCTGTACACGCCGTTGATCCTGTTGTACGAGCACATCAGGGTATCGGGATGAGCGGTCTTAACCGCCTCCTCGAACGCGGCGAGGTATATCTCGCGCAGGGTCCTCTCGTCAACTACCGCGGATACGGTCATGCGGCGCTTTTCCTGGTTGTTCGCCGCGAAATGCTTGAGCGAAACGCCCACGCCCTTTGACTGGACGCCCTTTATATATGCCGATGAGATCTGTCCGGCCACGTAAGGGTCCTCCGACAGATACTCGAAGTTGCGGCCGCACAGAGGCGAACGCTTGATATTGATGGCGGGTCCGAGAAGGATATCCACGTCCTCGGCCAGACACTCATCTCCGAGCAGCTCGCCGACATGCTCCGCGAGGTCCCTGTTGAATGTGCTTGCAAGACAAACTCCCGCAGGGAAGCAGACTGCCTGTCTGCTCTGCGACAGATCGGCGGTATCGCTTGCCTCGGCTACCTTTCTCAGTCCGTGAGGGCCGTCGCTTACCGTGATCGCCGGGATCCCGAGCCTGTCAATGGCCGCGGTATGCCATGCGTCGGCTCCGCCCGCCAGTTTTGCCTTCTCCTGAAGCGTTAACTGTGACACCAGTTCTTTGATAGTCATAAATACCTTCTCCTTCGCTGTTATATTTGTATGGATCAAAATACTATTTCATAAGATAGCTGCCGAGCTCCGCGACACTGTCAACAACGGCGACCGTGCCCGCGTCCTCGAGTTCCCTGCGCGTCCCGTAGCCGTAAGATACCCCTATCGTCTCTATGCCGTGTTTTGCGGCGCCTTCCGCGTCATAGCAGCGGTCCCCGATCATCACGACATCCTTCGGATCGGTGATCCCGTGCTTTTTCAGCAGATACTCGATGACCTGCGATTTTGTTTTGCGTCCCGACTCCTCATCATTGCCGATCACATCGGTAAAATAAGGGGCCAGCCCGAAATGCTCCATGATCCTGACTGCCTGGGTGTGACGCTTGGAGGTCGCCACGATCAGCTTATAGCCGTAGGCCTGCAGTCTCCGGCACAGATCCGCGATCCCGGGATAAGGCACGTTCTCGCACCAGCCTTGCTTATCGTAGTATTCCCTGAATATCCTGACGGCCTCATCGACCTTTTCCGGGGCTACTCCGAACTTCGGGAAGCTCTCCGACAGGGGCGGTCCCACGAAACTGAACAGCTCCTCATGCGCGGGTACCGGCATGCCCATCTGCTCAAACGCGTATCTTGCAGCGTTCGTGATGCCCTCTCCCGATTCGGTAAGTGTCCCGTCCAGATCGAAGAACAGGTACGGATACATCGGTTTTATCTCTTCCGCTATCGCGGCGAGGCCTCTCTTTAACCGCTCCATGCCGTCCGTAACGGCACTCCTCGGGCACGCGAGATTAATACGGAGGAATCCGTCCCCTGCCATGCCGTATTCCGAACCCTCGCAGACGTACAGGCCCGTGATGCGCCTCAGCTCATGCGCGATAAACTCGCTGACGGTGCGCCTCTCGCAGCCGGGTCTGCCCTTGGCGGCAGCCTCCGTAACCCCGATGCCGCTCACATCCACCCAGAGCAGATATGTGGCTTCGGCCTCGACAGGGACCGCGCCCGGTATCTCACGCCTTATATACTCGCAGGCAAAGCGCCTGTTCTCCGCCAGATACTCACGCAGTGCGTCGAGCCATGGTGCGCCTTTTGTAAAGGCCGCGACGGCTGCGGTCACCGCGAAAGCGTTCGGTTCGGCGACCTCATCGGTGTTCAGCGCGCGGCATATACGGTTCCGCAAATGCTCGTCCGGAACGCTGACAGCCGCGGTATTGAGTCCCGCTATGTTAAATGTCTTTGTGGGAGCGATGCAGGTGATCGAACATCTCCTGCAGGTCTCGTTCACCGACGCGAACGGTATGTATTCTTTGCCGGGGATCGTGTGATCGCAGTGGATCTCGTCGGATATCACGGTGACTCCGTGCTTTGCGCAGAGCTCACCGACTCTTGCCAGCTCATCCCGCATCCAGATGCGCCCCGCGGGATTCTGCGGATTGCACAGGATCATCATGGTCGTCTGGGGGTCCGAGAGCTTTGCCTCGAGATCCTCGAAATCCATATCATACCGGCCGTCGTGATAAAGGAGCGCGTTCTCGAGCACACGGCAGCCGTTGTTTATGATGCTGTTGAAGAAAATATTGTAGACCGGTGTCTGTATCACGACATTCTCGTTGGGTGTCGTGAGTTTTCGCACCGTGCTGGAAATGGCGGGTATAACACCCGTGCAGAAGATCAGCCATTCCTTTTGAAGCTCAAAACCGTGTCTGGTCTTCCACCAGTATATATAGCTGTCATACCAGGCGTCGGGAACATCGGAATATCCGAATATCCCGTGCTCAAATCTCGCGGCAAGGGCCTCCCTGATCTCGGGCGCGGTCTTAAAATCCATGTCCGCGACCCACATCGGGAGTTCGCCCTCCTTTACGTCCCATTTGAGCGAATCCGTTCCGCGCCTGGAAATGATCTCGTCAAAATCGTAAACCATTTTGTTTTCCCCCATACCCATTATAGCAGTGAGCTTAAGCTCTTACTGTCTCCAGATGACCCTGTCGGTATTCTTCGCGATATCGCTGCAGACTATCTTAGTCTTTGAAGGATCGATCTGGTCCTTTTCCATGATCAGCTCACCGATACGCTCGGCGCGGATCGTGCCCGACTTTGGATTGAATACGCTCTCGATGCCCGAGCATATCTCGGCGTCAACATCTGAATACTCAAACGCGAGCGTGGTGTCGAGCAGCCTGCAGTTGATCATCTTAAGATTGTCTATATAGCACATGCCCTGCAGGGACTCTATAGTGCAGTTGACCAGCGTAAGGTTCTTTGAATTCCAGCCGAGATACTCGCCGGAAATGAACGAATCGTATACCGTAACGTTCTCGCTGTTCCAGAAGGAATCCTTCGAGAGCAGTCTGGAGTTCCTGACGGTGACATTGTAAACGCCGTCGAACGAATAGTTGCCGTCCAGCTCCAGTCCGTCGATCTCCATATCGTGCGAGTTCATCGCAAAGTAATCGCCCTTTGCGCGAACGTTTTTCATCTTAACGTGATCGCAGCTCCAGAGAGTCTCGGCCGCATGCGTAAAAGTAACGTTTTCGAGCCCGACGCCGCTGCAGCGTCTGAAATTCTTCGGTGCCTGGAGCATCGAATCCTTAACTTTGATATCGTTCGTATACCATACACCGGCTCTGGCCATCTCGAACCAGCTCGAATCCTCTACAGTGACATTATTACAGTACCAGAGCGGATATTTCCACCTGAACATACAGGTCTTAAGCTCTAAGTCACCGCTCTCCTTTAAGGGCGACTCTCCGTCCGAAAAGATACATCCGTCGAACCTCGCGCCGTGTGTCGCAAAACAGGCACGCTCACCGGTAAACTTCTCGTTTTTGAATTCTGTCATCTTTCACCTTGGCTGCAATTCATGCTGCAGCTCATCATCCTTTCCGCGTATAAAACTACAAATAACATTATACCTCAAATCATGTTAACATTCAAATCACTTTCACTCAAATAAAATATCTGTGAATAACTCTTAACTTATCATAAAATCCGCTAAAAACAGGCGCTTTCGGGCGGGGCGCGCGATTGACACCACATCCCTTAGATGATATGATAATTGGCGAATTACAGCACTTAAGCGAGGCGCAAAAGTGAAATCCAAAAAACATTTTCTGGTGGTGGACGACAGCGAGCTGAGCCTCCGTGTCACGGAGATGCTGCTTAACAGCTTCGGAATATCGGGAGACTATGTTTCCGGCGCAGATGCCGCTTTCACCGCTCTGTCCAGACGGGATTACGATCTGGTACTGATCGATTACCTCATGCCCGGCATGAACGGTATCGAGACGGTAGAGGTCATCCGTCGCATGGCGGGCGGACAGCGGAGGGGTTATTATGCCAATCTGCCGATCATCATCCTGACTGCCGAGGAAAATGAGGAGCTTGTCGCGGAAATGATCGCGAGCGGCGCCAACGGTGTCCTGACCAAACCGCTGCAGGCGGAGGACCTTAAAAAGGTCATGTCCGAGTGGACTCCGAGAGTTCACGGCATTTCGGACGAGAGCCTGGACGCGGCGCTTGCCGAGGACCCCGAAGGCTTTGCCGAACTGGTGCGGATCTTCTGCGAAGACATTCCCGCAAAGAGAGCCCGCATCGACGCAGCCCTGAACGCGGCCGACTACGAGGAATACACGGTCGAGGTTCACCGCATCAAGGGCGAATGCAAGATCATCAACGCGAATGAGCTCGCCGAAGCCGCAAAAGTACTTGAATTCACCGGAAAAGCCATTACCGGCGCCGTTCCTAACGGCAAAAACGATGAGGACAACAAAATGACCGTCCTTGTCGATACTCCGAAGCTGCTGTACGCGCTCGAGCAGATGAGGCCCGAGCTGCTGGACGTAGCCGACGATATCATGCCCGGGGAAGAGGAACCGGCCGCTGCCGCGGAGCAGAGCGAGGCTCCTTCCGCGGTCCGGAAAGACGAACTCGAGAAGTTGCTGCGTTATGCAGACCATGCGCTCGAGTCTCTGGGCGACGGTGACATACAGCTCACCTCCGAATGGCTTGAAGAGATCAAGGAACTTACGGTCCGTCTTCTGCGCTGACGGCTTTTTGCCGTACCGATCATATAAACAGCGGAACTGTCCGCAAGAACGGAGATACACATGCTCGAATTACAAAACATTACCTATTCGGCCTCCGATGAGAACGGTGATAAGGACATCCTCAGGGATGTCAGCCTGACTCTCGGAGACAACAAATTTTACGTTATCACGGGCCCCAACGGCAGCGGCAAATCATCTCTGGCGAAGATCATCGCCGGGATCTACACTCCCGAATCCGGAAAGCTCCTTTACAACGGCCGCGACATCACCTCCCTTTCGATCACCGAGAGGGCCAATCTCGGCATCAGCTTCGCTTTCCAGCAGCCGATCCGCTTTAAGGGCATCACCGTTAAGGACCTGATCAAGCTTGCAGCCAACGGCCCCGCGGACAAGGACATGAACGCCGACGTCTGCGACTACCTTTCGCAGGTAGGCCTCTGCGCGCGCGACTACATCAACCGCGAGGTCAACGCTTCCCTCTCCGGCGGAGAGTTAAAGCGCATAGAGATCGCTATGACGCTTGCGCGCAAGTCCCAATTCACCGTTTTCGACGAGCCGGAAGCCGGCATCGACCTCTGGAGCTTCAACAACCTGATCAAGGTATTCGAAAAGCTTCATGATGAGACCCACGGCTCGATAGTGATCATTTCCCATCAGGAGAGGATCATAAATATAGCTGACGAGATCATCCTCTTAGCCGACGGACAGATAGTAAAGTCCGGCTCAAAGGATGAGATCATGCCGCTGCTCATGAACGGCAATATCGCTAAGCCCGGCTGCAGCAAGGCCGCGGCAGTATAAACACTTACATAACGGCGTCCGGGCGCATAGTCATCCGGATGCGGAAAAGGGATAAAATGGACGAGATACAGAAGAGATTACTTGCGGAAGTGGCCGACCTTCACGAGGTTCCCGAAGGTGCCTACAATATCCGCTCAAACGGTGAGGGCGCGGGACGCCGCTCCACCGCAAATATTGAGATAACCACCAAAGAGGATAAGCCCGGCATCGATATCAGGATCAAGGACGGCACCGTCAGAGAGAGCGTGCACATCCCCGTCATCATCAGCGAGACCGGACTTACCGAGTCGGTATACAACGACTTTTTCATCGGAGAAAACTGCGATATTACGATCATCGCCGGCTGCGGCATCCACAACTGCGGCACGCAGAAGTCCGAGCATGACGGCATCCACACATTTTTCGTGGGAAAGCATTCAAAGGTACGCTATGTCGAGAAGCATTACGGAGAGGGCGACGGCAACGGCGAGATCGTGCTGAACCCCCAGACGATCGTGCACCTCGACGAAGGCTCCTATCTCGAGATGGAGACGGTCCAGATCAAGGGCGTTGATTCGACGATCCGCGAGACAAAGGGCGATGTTGCCGCAGACGCGACTCTCGTCGTCAAAGAAAAGATCATGACCCACGGAAAACAGCATGCCGAGACCAATTTCGACGTGGACTTGAACGGTGACGGCTGCGGCTGCAACCTCATCTCCCGTTCCGTAGCCTGCGACAGCTCCGAGCAGGTTTTCCGCTCCCATATCCGCGGCAATTCCAACTGCCACGGACACTCCGAGTGCGACGCCATCATCATGGACAATGCCCGCGTGGACGCGATCCCCGCACTGGCGGCGAACAATGTTGACGCTTCCCTGATCCATGAGGCAGCCATCGGCAAGATCGCGGGCGAGCAGATCACGAAGCTCATGACTCTGGGCCTTACCGAAGAGGAAGCCGAGGCCATGATCGTAAACGGATTCCTGAAATAACAGCGTCTCTTCCGGAGAGGCGGCATAAGGGTGGGGACACTATGCAGCTTATAAAGGATTTGGCAAATACGCTGGGCATGCCCGGCGAACAAAACGAAAATATTCTTATCAACCGGTGCGGTTTTAACTCCAAGGGCTTTTTAAGCCGTCTGTATCTGAACGGACTGGACATCAAAGGCTGCATCGATCTGAGCGACTATACCAAGCATCTTACGGTACTGGATATTCGCAACAACCCGCAGCTGCAGGAAGTCAGGATCAGCTCTCTGAGCCTTCTGGCTTCCGTTCTTGATTCTGAGACAAAAGACTACTGCTGCGAGGCATTGAAGCTGAACAAAGGCCAGACTGTCACGGTTGTTGACTCATCTCACGATATCAGCGAAAGCCCCTTTGCGCATTTTTTTCTTGAAGACGACGATGAAGAACAGCTCTCGGTAACGCGCGGCACGGAAGCATTGCCGCACACCGGCCGGACGGCCCTGTCCGAAGGTGTCCGCATCACGCCCGCAGCCGATATGTATACGCAGAAAGCCCGGCTGGCACTCGAGTCTGACCTGCTGCAGACCGCCGTTATCGGCCGCGAGCTCACCTCCTGTCTTCTGGACCTTTTCGACCGCACCGAGATCAGCATCTTTTGCAGAGGCTTAAAGCAGCTCCGCGCGCTGGCCGCCGACTGCGAGCAGGACAGATACATCAGGCAGTCGATCCTAAAGATCAAATCCCGCTGCAGCCGGTCCGCATCCGTTGATACGATCCGCGAAATGTGCTCGGACCTTGCCGACAAACTCTGGGCGTCCGAAAGAGACGGCGTCATCCTGTCCGACCATCTGATCGCCCGCGGCGGTCACCTGCCCGTAAACTGCCGCAATTACGGCAAATCCGGAAAGCATCTGATCGATAATGCCGACCGCTCCGACACCGCCAAATATCTCCATATCCTGCAGAGCGCGCGCGATGACCATATCACGGGCGCAGGCTACGGCAAATGCCATCTGCGGCTGCAGAACGAGCGCTACGCCGAGCTCGCGGCGGAACTTTCTGAAAGCGTTGGCGAATTAAATGCAAAACTATCCTTACAATTTATTCCGGGATGAACTCCGGGTTTATTTCCCATAAATTTCTTATCCTTTATAAACAAAATGGTTTACATTTTCTCCATAATTAAAAATATTATTGACATTTCCGCTGCGTTTCGGCATAATTCTGTAATTAAAAGCTGAAGTCAAAGGAGATGTTACACGATATGACGAGTACAATTAAAGGAAGACTTACATTAGTTGTTATTCTCATTGTTGTAGCGGCCATGCTCGTATCCACGGCTGTCGTAGTCGGCACCGCGGGCAGCAGGGTCACCGACGGTTTAACAAACCAGCTGCAGATCAACGCGGATAAATACGCCAATTCGATCAACAGCTGGATCGAGATGGAAAAGGGACTCAACGCCGCAGGCGCAGCCGCATTTACCGCGCTTCCCGACAGTTCCTATGACAGAGAGCACATCCAGAGCATAGTAACTACCGAAGCTGCCGGACATTCCGAATTTCTTAATCTCTATTACGGCATGGAGGACAAACAGCACATCCAGATGGATCCCAATGCCGGTGTTCCCGAGGGTTACGATCCCACCGCCAGAGGCTGGTACAAAGCAGCCAAGGCTGCGGGCACCACGATCGTCACCGACCCTTACATGGACGTCCTGATCGGCGGCATGTGCATCACGATCGCTACCCCTGTTTACAGAAACGGACAGCTGGCCGGCGTGCTCGGCGCGGACTTTACTCTTGACTACATTTCGAGCGTTGTCAATAACATTCCTTACGATAAAGGCGAATACGGATTCCTGATCGATGCTTCCGGCAACTATATCATGCATGAGAATCAGGCTTATCTGCCCGGTGAAGATTCAGCGACTTCCGTCATGTCGGTCATGTCAGCGATCTCGCCCATCGTTGCCGCTCCCGGCAGCGAAGTTATCCTCGTTAAAGATTACGATTCCGAGAAGAATTACATGGCGACCTCGGTTGTCGCCGGATGTAACTGGAAGCTCGGTCTTGCGATGCCACACCGCAACGTTAAGGCTACGAGTTACCGTCTGGTCCTGACCGGCATCATCATCGCGCTCATCGCCATTGCCGCGGTGATCATCATCATGACCAAGATCATCGGTATCCAGCTCGCTCCCATGGAGGACATGAAGTCCTTTGTTAAGGAAAAGGTCATCGGCAGCGGGAATATCAAAAAGACCGATTCCGAGGTTGAAGAGATACGCTATCTCCAGACCGAGCTGGAGAGCAGGGTTATCGATACCATACATAAGACCAAAGATGAATCGCTCCTTATCAGGGAAAAGATGACATCCGCTTCCGATAAGATCAGCAGCATCAACGACAGCATCGGCGAGATCAACGAGGCCATGCAGCGCACCGAGGACGGCATCGGCAGCCAGACCCAGAGCATCCGCAGTATCGAGGATCTGTGCGGCAAGGTTCAGACGGCTTCCGAGTCATTCGCGGCCGATACTAAGGAAATGAGTGACAAGACCGATGAGATCATCGGCAGGGTTAAGGCTATGGTTCCCGAGATTCTCGCCAACAAGAAGCACGCGGTGACCATCACCAATCAGACCAAGGCAGACCTTGAAGAGGCTCTCAAGGGCATACAGGTCATCGAGCAGATCGTTGACGTGGCCGCCGCCATCCAGGGTATTGCCAGCCAGACCAATCTGCTCGCGCTCAACGCTTCGATCGAGGCCGCGCGTGCCGGTGAGGCAGGCAGAGGCTTCGCTGTGGTTGCCGACGAGATCAACAGCCTGAGTACCACGACCGGCAACGAGATTAAGAAAGTCGATGCCCTGACCAGTGAAGTTACCGCCAATGTCGAGGCTCTCTCGAGAGTCAGCGCCCAGATCATCAAGTTCCTTACAGAGAATGTGCTCAAGGATTACGATAATCTCGAAACCCTTGCCAACAACTACATGGAAGACGCCAACTACTACAGCAGCATCAGCAAAGAGCTCGGTGCGGGCGCCAAGGATGTTAACACATCCGTTTCCGACATCAACAAAGTGCTCGAGCATATCGGCTCCGCCCAGACAGAACTCGGCGACGCCGTTCACGACATCTCCAGCAATATGCAGAGCATAGCCGAATCCAGTGCCACCGTATCCGAGGAAACTGCCGAAGTCATGGCCAGCATCTCCTCGCTGCAGGACACCACGGAAAGGTTTAATGTATAAACCGCAAACAGAACTTAACACGATCGATTCCCGGCGGTCCGATGACTGCCGGGAATTAATACTATAATCCGATGCATATCCTTATTCTGTTATCCGTCTGCTGCCTTGCTCCCGTTCAGTCAGGGCTCTGCGCAGAGATCTGCTCCGAGCAGGAGACTATATTTCAGTACTGCTTGCGCAATGTGCGTCTGCTCCTCTCCCGCTGCAGCCTGCCGCTTATGGCCGGCCCCGCGCACGAGGAAAGATGCCGCATTGTCAATATCGAAGATTCACACACTTATACCTCCAAGAGCATCACTTCCGCCAGCATCGCGATGCGCCTCGGCGATCTGTGCAGACTGGCCTCTGCGGGGCTTATTTCTTATGCGATAATCCGGGTTATACGATTCAGGAACAACAGCAAAGGCGACCTTTCTTTGGGCATGAATATGATGTCGAAGGCCCAATGTCGCTTCTGTTCTAACACAGCCGTGCAGATACAGGCTTGATTCAAATAGATTTTGACGGGTCTTTGATACTATTAAATATGGTTATTACCGTTACGCAGGCACGCGCGTTTTGCGCATGTCCGTATGCCGAAAGGACCATTTTTATGTACGAAGACCAGCTATATGACAAGCAGTTTGCTGCGCGCCTGTCCCAGCTGAGGATGAATAAAGGCGTTTCCGCCAGAGAGATGAGCCTCGCGCTCGGACAGAACCCGGCTTATATAAACAACATCGAGACCGGCAAGGCATTTCCGTCGATGACGTGTTTCTTCTATATTTGCGAGTACCTTCAGATAACACCGATGGAATTCTTTGATACATCGATGCCGAACCCCGATCAGGTCTCAAGGATCATCGAATATCTCAACCGGCTCAACAGAAGTCAGCTTGATATCATCGAATCGCTTTCACACGATCTTTCCAAAGTAACAGATAAGAAAAAGGCATAGTCCCTGTTTGAGACTGTGCCTTATTTTTTATGATACCGCTTTTACACCAGCTCCGCAAATCCGCATCCGGCAACGGCCGCGAGGTCCGCCGGCGCCAGCTCTATCTGGAATCCTACCTTACCGGCACTCACGAACATCTTCTCATATCCCCCCGCGGATGAATCGATAAATGTCTTAAATTGTTTTTTCATCCCTATGGGCGAGCAGCCTCCGTGAACATATCCCGTCAGAGGCAGCAGATCTTTCTGTTTGATCATGGCGACAGCCTTCTCGCCTGCTGCCGATGCCGCCTTTTTAAGGTCAAGCTCCGCTCCTACCGGGACCACAAATACATAATACTGTCCGGACTTGCCCTGTGTTACCAGGGTTTTAAATACTTTAAGCGGATCCTCCCCGAGGATCGCTGCGATCTCCTCACCGGTCATCGTCGCGTCGGGCTCGTACGAATGCGGCTCGTACGCGATCTTTTTCTGATCGAGTACTCTCATAACATTTGTGCGTTCGTTAGCTTTCATGTCTTACTTTCCTTTCTCCCTGACCGGTCTTTTATCATCTCAGCCAGCACGTATATCCCTATGAACAGCGCCGTACCTATCACAACTCCGCAGGTATCGACGCATACATCGCTGAACATCCCCGCGCGCCCCGGCACGAAGGTCTGGTGCAGTTCGTCGGACGCCGCGTACACTATGCCGCAGAAAAGCGAGAGCATGGCCGCGGGCTTCTTTTTCGTTTTCCTGAGCAGGAAAACATTGGTCATCAGTATACCGAGTATCGCGAACTCCGTAACATGCGCGGTCTTTCTGATCGGGTGGTCCCAGCGCTCTGCAAAAGCCTGCTGCTCGGTCTCGCTCAATTCATTCCAGTCGGAAATGACAAGCCTGCCAAGTGTCCTTCCGAGTCTCAAACTCTGTCCTGTAGAGGCTTCCGCCGTTTTTTCCGAGTATGCAAAAATGACCAACATCCAAATTATCGTCAGTATTACCGCTATGGTTCTCTTTATCAATCTCTTTCCCTCCTGCCTGTTCACTGTACGAACAGTGCCCTGAATTCTCCCGGGGACATCCCTTTGTCCTCATGAAATACCCTGTTAAAGCTCGGTATGCTCTGAAATCCCGACAGCATCGCCACTTCCGTCAGCGTCATATTCTTATGCGAGAGCAGCTCGGATGCTTTCTCGAGCCTGATCATGTTCAGCCACTTGCTGTAGTTCATGCCCGTAACATTCTTAAACATCCTGGAAAAATACTCCCTGCTGATCCCGGCCATCTGCGCCATCGCGCCCTGCGAGAGGTCGTCCGCCGTCAGATTGTTCTTGATATAATCGGTGACCAGCATCATCCTGCGCATCACGTCGTCCTCATAGGGGTCATGCGTATCCGCTCCGGGCTCCGGGGCAAACTCCTCCCTGTGCCCGTCAAGCGTCAGCATGAATTCCATCAGCAGCATGCAGCACCTTACCTCGCGGTTTGTCTGCGCGGTAAAAAAGGTCTCCTTCATTTTCCGCGCGATCTCCTGCAGTTCATGGGCGAGCTCCGGATGACTCTCCGCGCGTATGACGCTCAGATTCCTGTAAAAATGCATGATCCTCTGCAGGTCGAACAGCGTATTCACAAATGCGTTGCTGAACTGGATGACCAGCGATTCCTGCCTGTCGGCGTCGATGATCGCATGCATCTCCATCGGCCAGATCAGCACGAAATCTCCCTCGGAGAGATTGTAGGTGCTGCGGTTGACCCTGAATATATTGGTCTTCCCGGGGCCCACCAGCAGTATCTCACCATAGGAATGCCAGTGCATCTGATAGCTGCGCTCCTTATAGCCCGTTGACATGTTAAATGCGCTCGTATTGTCAAAATCGTATATCTCGTATTTGCTGTAATCCATACACGCTCCCGGTCACAAAATGAGAATCAAAAATGTATAATCGTAAGAAGAATGCGATATTGAACAGGGTTATATTAACGATAAGACTATAACAGATTTTTACGGAGAATAAAAGATAAATGAGAAATCATACAACCGATATGACCGTGGGCAATCCCGCCCGGCATATACTGCTCTTCGCGCTGCCCGCGCTAATAGGCAATGTATTCCAGCAGGTCTATAATTTCGCGGACTCCGTGATCGTCGGACGCTTCGTAGGCCCTGACGCACTGGCTGCGGTAGGAGCCACCTCCTCGATCACATTCCTTTTCTTTGCGCTCTGCAACGGTATCGCAAGCGGCGGCGGCATAATCGTTTCGCAGTATTACGGTGCCCATGACGATGAAAATGTCAGAAAGAGCATCGTAAATACCGGCATCATCATGCTCATTTTCCCCGCAATGGTAGGTACCGCCGGCTTTATCTCTGCAAAGGGGATATTGAGGCTCCTGCAGACCCCCGCCGACATCATGGCCGGATCCGCCTCATACATACGGTACATGTGTGTAGGCATCATATTCGTATCGCTCTACAATTACATCACCGCGATGCTGAGGGCTCTCGGGGATTCGCGTTCACCGCTCTATTTCCTGATCCTGTCTACGCTGATCAATGTCGGTCTCGACATGCTGTTCGTCTACCGTTTCTCGATGGGCATAAAAGGAGCCGCGCTCGCCACCATAATATCACAGTTCATAGCGGCAGCAAGCTGCGGCATATACGCATATAAAACAAATCCGTATTTCAGGCTGAAGAGGGAGGATCTCACATATGTTCCCGCGCTCTCCTTCCAGATCATCCGTCTGGGTGTGCCGATGTCGCTGCAGTTCGGTCTGATCGCGATATCTTCGATGGCGGTCCAGCGGATCGTAAACCATTACGGCACCACAGTCGTTGCCGCCTTTACCGCGACCAACCGCATCGAGCAGCTGATCCATCAGCCCTATGCAACCCTGTCCGCGGCTCTTTCTACATTCTGCGGTCAGAACTACGGCGCGCGCAGGCTTAACCGTGTAAATACGGGTTACAGGCACGGCCTCGTGATCATGGTCTGCATCACATCGCTCATGACCATCGCAATGCAGTTCTTCGGCGGCGCGATAACCTCGCTGTTCGTATCGGAGCCCGGTATCATCGCGCTGGGTGCTGCGGGACTGCGCATAACCAGCATATTCTATCTCGCCCTCGGGCTCATCTATGTGGTAAGAGGCGTCCTGACAGGCACAGGCGATGCTTTCTTTGCGCTGTTTAACGGCGTGATCGAGGTCATCGGCCGGTTCACCATACCCATCCTGATCACTCAGTATATGGGCATGGGTGAACGCGGTATCTGGCTGGCCTCCGGTATCGTCTGGGTACTCAGCGGCTCCACCGCATGGCTCAGACTCAAAAGCCGTTCGTCTCAGATACTTGCGCGATAGATCGCGAGCATCGCTGCTTCATCAAGCACCTTTGCCGATCCTCCGACTCCGCCTTTAAGGCCGGCCGCACATTTCTTCGCCATCAGTACAAGCTCGTCTTCCGTGGGCTTAACTCCGAGCTCATGGAGATTCGTAGGCATATCTATGCTCCTGTAAAAATCCTCCATGGCCTCAATGCCGCACAGAGCGATCTCTTCGTCGGAGCCTCTGTCCTCTACTTCCATGACATTGAGCGCGAATCTCTTGAAACGGTGGAGGCAGTTCTTGTAGACATATCTTGCCCAGCTGCCCCAGATCGCTGCGAGTCCCGCGCCGTGAGCCACATCGTAGAGTCCGCCGAGCTCATGCTCGAGCTTATGGGTCATCCAGTCGCCTCCGTCGTTGCCGCAGCCGGTAAGGCCGTTGTGCGCCAGGCTTCCCGCCCACATTACTTCCGCTCTCGCGTCATAATCCTTAGGATCCTTTTTAAGGATCAGAGCATTTTTCTTAACCGTGCGCAGCAGTCCTTCAGCCATCGAATCGGTGATCTCCATATTGCCGCCGTTGGTAAAATATCTCTCCATCGTATGCATCATGATATCCGTGCAGCCGCATGCGGTCTGATAATCTGGCAGAGTCATGGTCAGCTCAGGATTCATTATCGCAAATCTCGGACGTCCGAAATCGCTGCTGTAGCCGCGCTTTACGAGTCCCTCCTCCTTTGTGATGACGGAGGAATCGCTCATCTCACTGCCGGTAGCCGCGATAGTGAGGATAACGCCTAAAGGTGTGCAGCCCTTTACCTGTCTCTTATAATCATAGAAATCCCATACATCACCCTCGTTTGCGAGGCCGTAGCCGATGGCCTTTGCCGAATCGATCGCGCTGCCTCCGCCGACCGCGAGCAGGAAATCAACGTTTTCCCTCCTGCACAGCTCTATTCCTTCGTAAACCAGTCCCAGATGAGGGTTCGGTACCGCTCCGCCGAGTGTCACATAGCTGATCCCGGCCGCGTCGAGCGTATCGGTCACTCTCTTTAACAGACCCGAGCGCACCACACTGCCTCCGCCATAGTGGATCAGAACCTTCGTGCCTCCGAACTCCTTTATCAGGTCTGCGACCCTGCTCTCGGTATTCTTTCCGAAGATAACCTTTGTGGGGGTATAATACTTAAAATCAAACATTTCGCCGTCTCCTTTCGATATTTGCCTGCCGCCGGTGCGGCATCCGTTCCCATGATATCAGCATGACTGTTTTATATCTTCTTATGCTTTGGAACGGCGCTTATCATTTTTTGTTGCAGAAGGTACAGAAGGTGACAGGCACCGTTTTCCCAGGAAAACGGTGCCTGTCACCTTCTGTATCGTATATCCGTCACGCGAACAGCAGGCATATCGCGATGCACAGCTGTCCGATATAATACAGCGCCAGGTTCATCGTGCGCAGCTGTTTGCTGTTCTTTCCCCCGAAATTATTGATTATCAGGATAATGTCGCTCAGCAGGAACAATACCGCGCCGACAGCGAATATCAGCTTCATCGCCGAAAATCCCGCAATGAGATTCAAGATCGCGATCGTCGTCATGATAACGATCGCGCCGATGTAAAATACTCCGAATATCTTAAACGCCGGTTTTGCCGTGATCTGCCTGAATATCCAGAGCAGTATCACCGCCGTGAACACGGCTCCGAGCGCCAGTCCCAAAACAACATTTTCGCACAGCGGGATCAGCGCCGCCAGATACATCACATGCCCCGAGAGGAATACGAGTATGCCGACCAGGAATATGAGATTTCCTTTTTTCTCAGACAGAAAACGCAGATTCAGCAGTATATCACCGCCCATGCCCAGACACAGACCGAGCACGACGAATCGCGCGAATCCCGCGTCAGCCGCCCTTCGCGAGGTGATGAACCCCAATATCACAAAACACGCCGAAGCGCAGGCCTTAAGTATCAGCGCGGCAGTATATTCTTTTTTGTGTTCCCTGTCGATAAACAGCGCCTGGAGTGCGATGCCGACGCAGCATGCGGCGATGATGGCTATTGTCATATTATCCCTCCCCGGCCGGTAAACGGCCGCAGTCACAGCTTACGGTCATCAGAACATCGCGGAGCCGCCGGTCACGATCCATGACGCGAGCATGGCCGAGATGAACGCTCCGACATATACGTTTCCGCACTTTCTCTCAAACCAGGTCGAGAGATAGGTAAAGAATATGAACTGCGGGATCAGCAGTATCAGCGCCGACATGAACGGTCCGCCGAACGTCGTGCCGAAGCACAGGTCCGCTCCGGGTCCGTATCCCATGAAGAACGGGATGTACTCAAGCAGCGTCACGATGAGCAGTCCGCCGAGCAGCACGAACACGTTGCCGAACCAGCACTTGATGAAGTTCCCGACACTGTCCTCCTGTATCTGGCGCATGTTTCCGAACAGCTTAAAGCCCACGTTCACGATGAAGAACAGCATGAACGGGAGCAGGTATACGAGGAACTGGATGAACCTTTCCTTTGTAAATGTCTTGAAGAAAGGCCAGATAAAGCGCAGGTCGAGCTTAAAGGCGAGTTTGAACAGGCAGACCAGACCGTACATGCAGGCAACCGTTACCGTCGATGCGATGAAGCTCTTGATGAGCAGTGCCCAGTCGAGCCTGCGTGCCTTGTCGGGACGCGAAAGCCCCATATCGTAGTAGTCGAGATTGTCGATGCCCCTCTTTTTGTTAGAGGCTCTCGAAACGATCACCATGATGATCGAGATTATCGCAAGCGTCAGATACCAGGTCATGAAACCGTTGCCGACGGTCATGCGGAAAATGTTCTCGGGAACCGGCAGCAGACCGTGTCCTAGCTGTGTCATGAACGGATATGTCACGGCGCCGATCAATACCGCGATCCATGCGTTCTTCCACCACTGTCCGCGGCTCATGAGCTTCGGCGCGCGTCCCGCGGAGCGGCGGTCGATTATCAGTACCCTGAAGAATCCTATATTGGTTATCAGTATGAACAGCGGGCAAAGAGCCACCATGACAGCCAGCATCGCGACCATCACGAACAGTTCCTTGATCATGAATACCTGCTTGTCGGACGGCATGCCGCTCTGTACGCCCAGCGTGCTCTCCAGCCAGTCCATCGCCGCGGCGACCGCGTGGGAATTATGCGTGGTCAGGCGGTGGTTCGTCTCTATCAGCTCGACACGCCTTGCCGTGCCGTCGGCAAAGCTGCCGTAAGTTGTGTTCCATGTGTACGAAGCCTGGGGCGCAGTCCTCCCGTAAGCCGTAAAAAACTGCTCCCTGATACCGCTCTCGAGCATCTTATCGTTCACGGTCTCCTGACGGTAATCGCGGAAATAATTGAACTCGTCATAGCGTGCCTGCAGCATCAGGACATTGTGGAATTCGACCGATGAGCTGTCAAACATATTGTCGCCGAACACCTCGCCGCACTGGAGGATGACCGCCTTATGGTCCGGGCATGCGGCAGCGACGCTCCAGGATGCCCATGTTCCCATCGAATGACCCGTGATCGCGATATTGTCGGACTGCACGTAAGGAAGGGTCTTTAACCAGTTGTACGCGGCAATGCCGCCCATCGAGCTGTCCCATACGCCGTCCTTATCAGCGTCGAAGCTCACCGTTTTCTCTTCGTTTACAGAGTAGGCGCTGCCTTCAAAGAACGAGAGCGTCGAGAAATTCATCATCGTAAGGAATCTGTCCGGCCCCTTAAGCTTTGTCTTCACGGTGGTCTCGGTACCGTCGGCGCTCACGCCCTGGACCTTATAGGTCGTCCAGCCGCGGTTCTTCATCGATCTCCCGTTATATCCGTGGCCGAACTCATCTATGCAGACTGCCACTATGCCGCGTCTGGCGGCCTCTATCGCATACGCCGCGGAGGTCTCATAGTCGTTCTGGTAGCCGTGCAGGCACAGAAGCGCCGGCAACGGGTTTGACTCGCTCGCCTCTTTGGGAATATACAGTTTATAGGTGATGTCATAGCTGTCCGCACCGTTGTCAACTTCAAACGACGCAGTCACGACATCGATATCGCCGAACCCGGTCTGTATCAGATTCGCCGTAAACATCGAAGCGACCGCTATTATCAGACAGATCGCCAATGTCAGCACTGCTTTTCTGTTTCTGGTTATCATATTCATTCCTGCCCAAGCACCCGTTTGGATTTAGTACTCGCTTCTCCTGGCAAATACTACGGATGCCCCCATAAAAAACTCTTCCGCCGCCTGCCGCAGATACTTTTCCCCGTTCCTTATCGACTCATCAAGGGATATGTCCCTGCCTATCTCGACAGCAGTGATGCCCTCCGTTCGGAGAACATCCTCACCCAATTCGCATTTTCCGCAGAAGGATACTATCGGCTTGCCGCGTGAGTGTGCCTTGATGCCGCTCAGAACCTTCCCCATGAGGCTCTGGCTGTCGAGGCTTCCCTCACCGGTGACGATCAGGCCGCATTCCCCGACCGTCCGGTCAAATCCGCACAGCTCTAGCATGACCTCTATGCCGCTCTTTATCCGGGCACCGAGAAAAGCCGCGCATCCATAGCCGGCACCTCCGGCCGCGCCGGCACCGCTGATACTGTCCGGATCGCATCCGGTCGCCTGCTCTATGAGCCTTGCGGCTCCTCGCAGTCCGTCATCGAGGACCCTCACCTGTTCCGGATTCGCGCCTTTTTGCGGGCTGAATACATACGCCGCGCCGTTCGGTCCGAACAGAGGGATCGTCACGTCACTGAGCACGCAGAAGCTGCTCTCGCCCACGCGCGGATCCAGCCCGTCCGTCTCGACGGCCGCGATATCACGCAGCGTCAGTCCGCACGGGATAAAGCACTCTCCCCTGCCGTTCAGGAACCGTACTCCGAGAGCTGCCGCCATTCCGAGGCCGCAGTCGGTCGAAGCGCTGCCTCCGAGCCCCAGGAAGAATTTCCGCACCCCGCTGTCGAGCGCGTCAAGTATCAGCTGTCCGAAGCCGAAGGTTTCCGCCGTCATCGGATGCAGTCCGTTTTGCCGCGTGATGCCTGTACTCTCGGCGATCTCGATGACAGCCTCATCGTTCGGGGTGATCACGTATTTCGCCGTGATATCCGTACCCTCGGGTCCGGTCACCCGCACCGCCTCTTTGCGTCCTCCGGTGATCTTCAGCACACAGTCGACGGTGCCTTCGCCGCCGTCGGCAACAGGTACTTCGACAGTTTCAAAACCCGCTTTCCTCGCAGCCTCTCCGAGAATTCCCGCAGCCGCAGCCGAAGAAATGCTTCCCTTGAAGCTGTCGGGTATGATGATCACCTTTTTTCCCATGTGCCTCTCCTTACCGCAGATATACTTACACGTATTAAATTGTATAAAATATAACGCAGACATTCTATGTCTCAAAAGACAATTATCATTGAGTTTTTTAGTCTCATACGATAAACTGAATTCAGACAGACATTTCATCCCAAGAGGTGCAAAGATATGATCATAGAGAAAAGAACCGCCAAAGAAATAGTGCTCAGGCTTTCCGACACTATCGGACAGAACATAAACATCATGGACACCGACGGAGTTATTATCGCGAGCTCCGATCCCTCGCGTGAGGGAAAGGTCCACGGAGGCGCGCTGATGCTGCTTCGCGAGCGGCTCGACCGGCTGATCGTGGAATCGGACGACCAGTTCCCCGGCGCGCGCAAAGGCGTTAATCTGCCCGTCGTGTTTGACAGCGAAGTCGTCGGCGTTATCGGCATCACGGGCGATGTCGGCGAAGTCTACAAATACGGCGAGATCATCAAAAAAATGACCGAGGTACTGCTGCTCGAGGAGCGTGCAAAGGATCTTGACGTGATCGAGCAGAAGGCCAGAGACCGTTTCTTCAACGAATGGGTCATCGACGGTCTTGAAGAGCGTTCTCCCGCGCGTTTCGGGGCACTTGTCTCCGCTCTTTCCGTCGACACGAGCATTCCCTACAGAGTGGTCGCCACCGCCCCGTGCAACGATCCCGGCCTGAGCGATGACACCCATACCGAGATTTCCCGCATCGTCCGCCGCATGGTTGCCAGAGAACTGAACGGACATGTTTTCAGGACCGCTTCCCGAATGATCTTTATCATACCCGAGCCCTCGGTTCCAAAACTCGACGAAGTGATGTCTGCCATCCGTTCGCGCATTTTTTCTTCTTATTCCGTGAAAATAAAGATCGGCGCCTCGGATTCGGGCGCCGTGCTGCATCTGACCGGGGCATACGACAGAGCCGTTTCGGCCCTGGCGCGTGCCATCGAAGCCGATCTTCCGGCTCCGGTCACATATTATGATCCTTTTGATATCAATTATCTTCTGCGCGATCTGTCCCCGGCCGCGCGAAAAAGCTGCCTGGATACGCTTTTCGGCAGTGCCTCCCCGGAAGTACGTTCCTCATGCCTTGACTTCGCTTCGGTGTATCTCGAGGAAAACGGTTCGCTCGACGCGATCTCCGGGCGACTCTTCATCCACAAAAACACGGTCAAATACCGCATCGGCAAGCTCACTCAGCTGACCGGAGTGGACATACGCACCTGCAGGGGCGCTTATGTTTTCACGCTGGCCGCGCAGATCCGTGCCTTATCGCCGAGACTCTCATAAGAGCGCTGCCGTCATTTGAGCGTGAAATAATATCCGTAGGTCGCGATGCCCTTTTTAACCCATGTTTCGGTCTGATAAGCGGTGCCGTCGGCCTCATTCCTTATCGAATACTCAGGACCGTACCAGCCGTTGTGCACGAGCAGCTCGGTCCTGCCGTCTGTCTCTCTGTAACCGTAGCAGACCATAGTATGCCAGCTTAAATCTCCCGCGAGCGTAGTCGTGATCAGCACGGGCAGATCCGCGTCGATATTGGCCCTTATCGTGGAGGCTTTCGGAAACAGCGTCCAGTTCAGTTCTATCCCGCGGTCGATCCCCTCCGTGCTCTCCAGATAGTGACGGAAAGGCACCGTGATCTTATCCCCGTAGCTTACGGCCCGCATGTCGCATTTTTCGACCAGATATCTGTGAAACGAATATGTCCCGGGATAATCGGCCCTGATCTGCAGCGCGCCTGTGGGTATCGCGGCTTTTCGCGGCTGCGACATCCATTTTTCCGGCACAAATCCGCGCCCGAACCTGAGGCTCAGGTAGTTCAGCGCCATAGCCGTAGAAATGGCCGAGCAGGTATTGTCGTCATTGTACCCGAATGCGAGTTTTTCGATATACTCGCGCGCATGCGTCACACGGTTTTCACTCATCCCATACTCTCCGCATTCTTCTGAGCCGCGTCCACGATCTCTTTGTCAAAGCCCAGCATGCCGAGCAGCCTGATCGCGTTGCGCGTCGTGGTCCTGCCCTCGTGGAGCAGATAGTCAAAGGTTACCTCATCGTCGCTCACCTGCTCCTCGAAGTGATAATTCGCATAATACTCCTCAAGTTTGTAGGTAAGCTCGATATCGTGCGTGGCTACAAAACTCATGCCTGCAGCCACTGACAGTTTCTTAAGTATCTCGGTCGATGCCGCGATCCTCTCAACTGTATTCGTGCCCCTGAGTACCTCATCGATAAAGCACATCACAGGCACGGCGTCCTTTTCGGCCGTCGCGTCCAATATCCTTTTGAGCGATTTGATCTCAACAATGTAATAGCTCTCGGAAAGCGCGAGATTGTCCTGCAGCGCCATCGATGACATCACATGGTAAAACGCGGATGAGTACTTTTCGGCCCTCACCGTGAATATGCTCTGCGCGAGGATCGCGTTGATCGCCACCGCCTTAAGGAATGTGGACTTTCCCGAAGCATTCGAGCCGGTAAGCAGCACCGGACGCGCGGTCGAGAGTGAATTGACCACGGGCTCGGGGATCAGCGGATGCGACAGGCCCTCGAACTCTATGCATGCGCTCCTCTCACCATCACACATACGAAGCTCCGGCTCACAGGTGTCACCGGTCCATTCACGGTATGATGCCGCGGCCAGCATGCAGTCAAGGAATCCGAGATTCTCAAACAGGGCGTCGAACTCCTCCTGCCGGTCAAAAAACTTCGATACTGTAAGATTAAAAGCGATCAGATCGACATGAAACGCCATCCTGATGTAATCGAAGATCGTCTGGAGCAGATCGCCCGATCCGCCCGGATTCAGGAAAAACTGCGTGCCGCGCGTCGTCCGGGCCAGTTTTGCTGACGAACTGTGTATAACGTCCGTGTATGCCTTTAATTCTCCTGACTTGTCCGCCGCAGTTACCTTTCCGAGCTTTCCGGCGGTTCCCGCCATCTGCAGGATATACGAGAAGATCGAGAAATAGCACTCGATCTGCGATTTACGTTTGAAATACGAAATGATATTCGCGAAGAACATGCAGACGGTCAACACTATGCCGATCGTCGGGTTGTAAAAGATCAGTCCGATGCCCGCGGCCAGCAGCGCAGCCTGCAGGAAATGCTTCAGGTTGCTGTCGATATCTACATTCTTGAGCCTGCAGATATACTCATAGACCGAAATGTTCTTTATCCCGCCTATCGATGCGAGCAAAAAGCCGAGCTCCGTGCGCAGCTCCTTATTCCCGGCGAGCACACCGATGACTCTGCCCCTCTCCTTAAGGTCACTCAGCGAATCCGACGGGTTCCTCAGCAGATAGTAGAGATACTCGTCTCCGATCGCGGATTTGCAGTTGTTGAGCAGGTAGTAGATGCTGTCCATATCGAGGTCGTTCCATGTGATGTCATCGACCGGACAGCGGCTCCTGTCCCTGTTCCTGCAATAATAAGAGATGCTCTGCGCGCGGCCCTCATCGAGCTTTCGGTCAGCCTTTGAGCCGTATTCCCTGATAACGCGCGCGCGAAGCTTCCTGGCGTTGTTGTAGTTGTCGTAGATGCCCTTTCCCGCGAAAAAGATCAGACATCCGGCGATAATATAGATAACTTCCATAATTTTCAGTCGTCAAGCTCATTAAGAAGAGCGAATCTGTATCCGGCCTCCTCGAGAAGAGTCAGCACTGCGTCGAGTTCGTTGACATTCGAGGATGAGTCGTTGTGCATGAGAGCGATCGCGCCGTTGTGGTGATAGGTCGCGAAATGATCGGTAACATAGCCGGGCGCGGGCTGATTGTTCTTGTCATAGTCGCCGTAGGCTATGCTCCAGAATACGGTCTTGTAGCCGCAGTCGTTGATGAGCGTCAGCAGTCTCTTTGTATATGCGCCCGTGGGGGTTCTTAAGTAAGGCGCGAATTCGGTGCCTGTGATCTGGTAGAAATACTCGGCAACATCAAGTATCTCCGACGCTATCTTCTCGACCGACATGTTTGTGAGATCAACATGCGAAACCGTATGATTGCAGACCGCATGTCCCTCTTCGACCATACGTCTGGCATAATCCTGACACTCCTCAAGGTACATCTTCGTAACAAAGAAGTTTGCCTTCACGTTGTGAGCGGCAAGGATGTCGAGGATCTTCTCGGTATTCTTCGAAGGATAGCCGCAGTCAAAGGTCAGATAGATCTTTTTGTCGTCGTCGGTGACATTCTCATCCACATAGCAGGAATTGTAATCGGCGATCTTAAAGCTCTCATAGCTTCCCGACTGCGAATGGTCCTTCATGCGCTTGAAGCACCAGGTCTGATTGTTGTAATTATCGAGCGAATCGTAATAATCCTTGTTCGCGATCAGCTGCGCGCGGATATACTCCAGTTTGTCGATGGGATCCGTGATATCCGACGGGATCTCAAGCGAGCCCTTGTACGCAGGCGCCGGTTTGGGTGTCGGCGTAGGTTCGGGTGTGGGCATGGGCTCCGGTGTGGGCGTAGGCGCCTCGGTGGGTTCCTCTGTAGGCGCTTCGGTCGCAGGTGCCGCGGTCGCAGCAGGCTCCGAAGACTTATCCGTCGTATTGTCTGCGGGTGCCGCGGTCACATCGGTCCCGTAGTCGACCGGATCGCTGACAGTGGTCGGAACCGACGAAGAATCGACCAGTCCCGCTGTCGGAGCCGATGACGTGCCCTTTGATGAGGAGCAGCCTGCCGCCGTTCCCGCGATCATCGCGCAGATCAGCATAATGCATAATACTTTTGTTTTCATTTATCTCTCTCCCTGTCCCTTAAATAAATACAAAAAAGAGGCTGACCGTATCATGGCTCAGCCTCTTTTTCGGTATGCCGCAAGCGGGACTTGAACCCGCACGCTTTTGAGGGCGGTGGATTTTGAGTCCACTGCGTCTGCCATTCCGCCATTGCGGCATGCGGTCGCAAACAACCTAAAAAATAATATCATTTCCGACGTGCATTGTCAAACAAAATACTGTTACTGCTTCATCTGCTCGGCGAGCGGCTTCCTGATCTTTTTGCGCGTGATCTCGACGAGATTGAGCGCGGTCATGTCGATGACCTTTGTCGGGATGCGGTCCTTCTCGAGCATCTCGGACAGATGGCGCATCAGTTTCTTTTTATGTACCTCGGACTCCATGTCAATGAAATCCACGATTATGATGCCCGATAGGTTGCGCAGCCTGATCTGGCGCGCGATCTCCTCCGAGGCCTCTATGTTTACGCTGAAAAATGTGCCTTCGGTATCCGTCTTGCCCGAGATGGCCTTGCCGGTATTCACATCGATGACCGTGCAGGCCTCGGTCGGCTGTATCACGAGGAAGGCGCCGCTGTCGAGCCATACTTTCTCGTACAGGGCCTTTTTGATCTTTTCTTCGATGCCGTAGAGCTTTGCGAGGCTCAGCTCCCTGCCGTCGTATTTGACGAGCTTGGGCAGGTCCTCGGGCTGGAATATCTCCAGATAATCGCGGATCTCGCGGTAGAGCTCCTCATCGTCGGTCTTGATCTCGTCGATCTCGTCGTCATAGCTGTCGCGGATCTCGCCGATGTATGCGGGCGGAACGGAATAGAGCTTTGAAAAGCAGTTCCAGTGCACGCCGAAACCCACGATATTCTTGTAATCGCGCACGAGGCGCGCAACCTCCTGCTCGAGTACGGCATCGGGAGCCGAGGCCGCGTTGGTGCGCACGATAAACCCGAAATCCTCCCCGAGATAAGGCTTGATCAGCTCCTTCAAACGCTTTCTCTCTTCGGGATCGGATATCTTCTGGGAAATGCCGAGAGACTTGCGTCCGTGCACGAGCACGACATACTTGCCCGTCAGGTCGAATTCGGTGCTCGCGAGAGGAGCCTTGAGCTTCGTGTTCTCCTTTGTTACCTGCACGAGCAGCTCGTCACCCACGCGCAGCTTGCCCGGGTGCGACGAATCGGCAAACACCGGGTTCTTCATGTCGGTGAGCGACAGGTAGACCACCTGCCTGTTCTCGATCTCGACGAACGCCGCGTTGATATTTTTCACAATGTTCTGGACCTTGCCGAGATAGATATTGCCGAGCAGACTGCTCTTCTCCGCGTCCTCTGCCTGAACCTCGACCAGATCGTTCCCGTCGATCAGTCCGGATATTATCTTATTCTCATGCCTGATGAATACGAGCTTGCTTCCCATATGATCCCCCAAATATTCTTCCCGATGCGGTCCCCCGGCACCTATCCAAGGTACAGCATCATCCTGTGTACCTGAAACGCATGCGGGTTATATTCCAGCCCCAGAAATCCGCAAAAGGCCTCCATTACGGGTTCGGGCCGCAGATTCGCGATGCTGCCCGCCGCCGTCTTCATGAACACGCGCTGTCCGCTCTCATATCCGTCCGCGTGCGCGATGCCCGACAGATCGAAGTCTTCCGGCCCGCCGAAGCGGTAAATGAGCGGCTTTATATCGATTTCATTCTCGTTTTTCTTTGATTTCTTGATGGCTCTGATCTCCGGCTGCGCCATGAAATCGGCAAACCGCGCGAGAAACTCCTCAGCGTCCGCCAGTCCCAGCGAATATCCGTCCTTGAGCGATACCATGTAATCCGCCGCATTGACCAGCGACATGGCTTTATCGGTATGGACATTGGGCTTGGGCGGAGGGAGCAGCTTTACACCTAGTATCGCGAAACCCTCTCTTGTCTCCGAGCTCATGCCGTCAAAAACGTATTTCTCGAGAACAGGCGCGTCCTCTTTTCTCCATGTCAGGGCGGTCAGTCCGTTGCCGATATCAGTGCTGCCCGAAGGCGTAACTCCCGCGGCGTCGAACAGTGCCTCATCCTCGAAATCGACCTCCATGAACTCACCGTCGCTCGTGATGCCGACGCCCAGAGGCTGGGCAAAACTCATGATCTGGTGGGGATTGAAGCCCTTCGAATAGCAGACAGGCAGCTCGGACCGTCTGATCACCTTCTGAAAATATCTCATAACGTCAAGATGGCCGATGAACTTCACCACGCCGTACTTGGCGAATCTTATGCGAAATGTCATTATTGTTTTCCTTCCGTTTAACTCCGGGCACACGCTGCTGCCTTTCAGGCACTCGCAGTTTCGTCTTCGACGAATTCTGCTTGCCTACAGCTCCTGCGCCGTGCCGCTCTTCGGCTCGATGCAGACGCCGACGTTGAACTCGGTGCATCCGCAGCCGCCGCATGCCTGACGGCAGTTCGGCGTCACGATGCCTTTTTTCGCCCTGTCGTACTCACGGGCGAGGAACTTCTTCGTGATGCCGGTATCGATGTAATCCCAGGGCAGGATCTCATCGGTGCTGCGCTCGCGCAGTGTGTAGAAATCCATGTCTATCCCTGTTTTTGCTATCGCTTCGGTCCATTTTTTCTCATCGAAATAATCGGTCCAAGCGTCAAAGATGCCGCCGGCCTTATATACCTCGTATATGACCCTGCCGACTCTCCGGTCGCCGCGCGCGAGCAGGCCTTCGATGATCGAGGTGTTGCTGTCGTGCCAGTTGTATTTGATGCTCTTGAAATTAAGCTGCTGCTTCAAGGTCTCCATCAGCACGGATTTCCTGCGCAGATACTCGTCGGGAGATATCTGGGCAGCCCACTGGAAAGGAGTGAAAGGCTTCGGCACAAAATACGATGTACTAATCGTGATCTGGCACTTGCCGCGCCTGTTTTCCTTGGGGATCTCCGCGTAGAATGTCTTAGCCATCTCATTGGCAAGGATCGGGATGCCCCTTACATCGTCGTCGGTCTCGGTCGGCTGTCCGAGCATGAAATAGAGCTTGACCTTGTCCCAGCCGGCCCTGAAGGCATCCGTTGCGCCCTTCATGATCTGCTCCTCGGTAAGGCCCTTATTGATCACGTCCCTGAGCCGCTGCGTGCCCGCCTCAGGAGCAAAGGTAACGGATGATTTCTTAACGTCCTGCACCCTGCTCATCACGTCGATCGCGAAAGCGTCGATCCTGAGCGACGGCAGCGAGATATTGACCTTGCGGTCTCCCATCTCCGCTATGAGATAATCGAGCAGCTCTCCCAGATACGGATAATCGCTCGAGCTCAGCGAACTCAGTGTGATCTCCTCGTATCCGGTATTTTTGATGATGTCTATCGTGTTCT
Source organism: Lachnospiraceae bacterium (assembly GCA_016288005.1). Lineage (GTDB taxonomy): Bacteria > Bacillota > Clostridia > Lachnospirales > Lachnospiraceae > RUG11977. Next base: position 53,404 of record JAEEXY010000002.1, on the reverse strand, counting down.
GCTTAAGTACTTCGAGAGACCTCGCCCTGATCGGACGGTAGATCATGCCTGCCTGGCAGAAACGGCAGCCTCTGATGCAGCCGCGCTGTATCTCGAGCACCGCGCGGTCCTGAACGGCCTTAAGGTACGGTACGATGGGCTTTCTCGGATAGAATGTGTCCGAGAGGTTCCCGACCACCTGGCGTTTTATCGTCGCGGGCACACCTTCCCTGCCCGTAAACGAAGCGATGGTACCGTCGTCATTGTATGTGACATCGTAAAATGCCGGCATGTACAGGCCTTCGATGTGTGAGAGCGCCAGCAGGATATCATGCCTCGACGCCTTTTTCGCCCGCAGCTCCTTATACAGATCGAGCATGTCGTAGTAAACGGTCTCGCCCTCGCCTATATAGATTATGTCGAAGAAATCCGCGATGGGCTCGGGATTGTAAGTGCAGGGGCCTCCGCCTATAACGATCGGATCGTCGTCCGTGCGGTCCTTTGAAAACAGCGGGATATGCGAGAGCTCAAGCACCTGCAGAACATTCGTATAGCACATCTCATACTGCAGCGTGATGCCGAGGAAATCGAAATCCTTTATCGGCTGCTGGCTCTCGAGCGCAAACAGCGGGATATCCTGTTCGCGCATGATCTTATCGAGATCGGGCCACGGCGAATAAACGCGCTCGCACCAGGTGTCCTCTCTCTGATTGAACATATCGTAGAGTATCTGTATCCCGAGATGGGACATGCCCACCTCATATACGTCGGGGAAACACATACAGAATCTTACGTCGATCTTCGAGAGGTCCTTCACGATCGCGTTGACCTCGTGCCCGATATAGCGCTCGGGCTTTTCTATCGAACTTAATATCTCATCCGATAATGCTAATTTTGTCATTTATACTCCAGATCAATTACTGTTTATTGCGGAATAACGGGCCGATGCCTCAGAACAGCTTACGCCCCGCTACCCATTTCGCGATGATCGAACCCGCATGACCGAGATACATGATGCGCTCGAGTCTCTGGGGTATGTTGAGCTCGAGCACCGTCCTTGCGGAGGAATCATCGATTATGAGGGCGTCAAACTCATAGCCGTCCTCAAAGCTGCCGACCTTGCCGAAGAACTCTCCGCCGCCCTTTGTGGCGAGGAAAAATGCCTCGGGGAATGTCAGCGCCCTCTCTGTGTCATCGACCAGTCTCCAGCGAAGCTTCGATACCTGGATCGAGTCGGTGACCGCCTTGAACATATTGATGGTCGAACCGCCGGCAACGTCGCTGGCAAGACCGCACTTAACTCCTCTGTTGAGGAATTTCCTCATGGGCGCGATGCCAGAGCGCAGGTTCTCGTTGGACTGCGGGGAATGAGCGACAAATACGCCCCTCTCCTTCATCAGCTCTATCTCGTCGTCACGCATATGGATGCAGTGCGCCATAACAGTTTTCCCGGAGGTTCCGAAGAGTCCGAACCTGTCATACGCATCCGCGTAGCCCTTTGAGTCGGGTGCCAGTTCATGTACCCAGTCTACCTCGCTTAAGTTTTCCGAAAGATGCGACTGTACGGGCAAATGCCGCTCGGCGGCGATCTCTCCGAGACGTCTCATGAGATCGTCCGTGCACGAGGGCACGAATCTGGGCGTGATGATCGGATGCACGTTGTCATATCTGCCCGTGACTTCATCGAGCCACCTGACGGTCTCCTCCGCGGACTCGGCTGTTTCCTCACGATAAATGTCGGGACTGTTGCGGTCCATGTTTACCTTGCCGATGTAGCCTGCCATACCCTCACGGTCAAAGGCTTCCATCAGATACTCCGTGGCCTGCCTGTGGATCGTCGCGAAAACGACCGCACGTGAGGTCGCGCTGTGCTTTATGTCATCGACAAATACGTCATATGCCTTTTTCGCGTATTCAATGTCCGCGTATCTGCTCTCCTGCGGAAATGTGATAGTATCGAGCCAGTCCAAAAGCTCCAGATCCATGCCGAGTCCCCTGTACGCGTACTGCGGCGCATGCAGATGTATGTCGGACATGCCCGGACATATCAGTTTGTCCGTGTAGTCAAATACCTCGATCCCGGCATATTTTTCGGGCAGCTCCCTGTATATGCCCGCTGCCTTGCCGTTCTCGCAGATCAGGTACGAATTCTCGTAAAACTCCAGCTCGGTAAGTGCCTTTGAGAAACAGATGTCTCCCTTTAAGGCAAACGTTTTATTCATATGTATCCCCCTTATTTACACGCTGCGCTCCCATAATCCGGACGGACCTTACTCCTCTGTATCCCCGGTCTCGTCCTCCCCGGTCCCTGCGGTCTCCTCTTGACCGAGCGTATCGTCAAAATGTGAATTATAGTAATCCTCGATCAGGTCGTCCGCGTAGCTCTCGTCGAGATCGGGATACTCGGCAAACAGCTTTGCGCGGATGATCTCCGTGCGGCGCAGGTAGAGCAGCTCTTCGCTCAGTTCCTCGCCTTCAAGCTCCGCAAACAGATCGTCCGTGATGTTCTCATCAAGCCACTTGTCGAGCGATGCGGTAAGCTTCTCTTCCTCAACCGACGCGATCTCGGCACGTCTCGAGCGCTTGATCGCATTGATGCCGACCAGACAGCAGCCGATGGCCATCGCTCCGATCAGGATCAGCGAAGGAGCGTTATTGAACAGTGTGATATAGTTGGTCGCGTTGAGCACCAGGAAAACCAGCAGCAGCACCGCAAATCCCAGGAAAGTGATCGCGGTCGAGAACATCTCCTTGCTCTCATCAGCCTTTTTTACATAAACTTCGGTGGGCTTATAGACCTTTTCTGCCATGAGTGCCTGGGCGATGGTCTCCTTCTCTTCGGCGCTCATCTCGCTCTCGGGTATTTCCTCGAGCAGTTCCTCATCGATGTCGATGTCCGAGCCTTCCTTCCATTTTTCCATTTTTTCGACAGCCTTTTCGATCTTCTCGCGCTGTTCCTTTGCCATGTTGGCCGACTCTACGTTGTAGAAGGCTCTGAAAGCGGTCTTTGCTTTGGCCAGATCCTCCTCTTCGACCGTCACCGCATAGCTCTCTTCGTCATCGCTGTATGCGCATTCCGCCGGAATATTTGAATACTCGAGATAGTCGACAAGCCTGCCGGCCAGCTCTTCCTCGGAAATAAAGGCTACCACGGCCCTTTCCTTTTCTTCGGGAAGCTCATCGACCAGCGTCGCTCCGCAGTCACTGCACACCTCTATTCCTTCCTGATATTCTGTTTTGCAATTAGGGCACCAGGGCATAATTGATTCCTCCAGGTTCATTATCTTAAGCATGCGTTTTTACGCGCAATACTACAGATATCATTATACTTTAAACTCACGATTTTTCAATCTCTCTCACGGATTTTTCACAAATGAAAAAGCGGGGCTGCCTTAAGCAGCCCCGCTACGCAATACTATCTCTTTAAGTTTTTGATTACCTTTACCGTACAGTAGAGCTTGCGTCCGTTAACGACTACATAAACCTGCGTGGTGCCAGTAGCCTTGGCGGTAACGTGTCCGTTGTTCATAACCGCGATGCTCTGGTTTCCGGTACCCCAGCGAACCGTCAGCTTATTGGCTGCTGCTCCGTCGAGCTGCAGGTCGAGCAGCAGCTCTTCGTACTGGTACAGGGTCACGTTGGTTTCGGAAAGACCTACGACATAGACCGCAACGGTTTGCTTCTTGCCGGAGTTCTTCGTCATCAGCGTGATGTTCGCGGTTCCGACTCTGTTCGCTATGATCCTGCCGTTCGAATCAACAGTCGCAACGTTCGGGTTATCGGTGCTCCAGCTGTAGCTCTCGGTGATATTGCCGGGCGAGAACGACGCTACAACCTGATGCGTCTCACCGGGTATCAGTACGAGCTCGTACTGGTCAAATGTGATGTTCGTAGCATTTACGGGATTGATTACCTTAACGACAACCGTGCCGGTGATCGTGGGATCGTCCGGTGCGGAAGCGATAACGGTCGTGGTTCCCGCCTTCAGCGCCGTGATCGTGCCCTTTGAGTTGACCATCGCGATCGAAGGATCGGAGGAGGTCCATACGGGAACGTTGGACGCATCGCCGGGTGTCATATCGTAGAGTACCGTTCTCTGATCTCCGACTACCATCTCAAGATAGCTCATCGTAGGATCGATCTCAATGCTCTCCGTTGCCTTAAATACGGTCAGTTCGCATTCCGCGGACTCTCCGCTGCCGTCAACAGCCGTAACCGTGATCATACAGGTACCGACCTTGACGCCCTTTACAACACCCTTGGAGTTAACCGTCGCGATGCTCGTATCCGAGCTGCTCCAGGTAACGTTCTTGTTGGTAGCGGTCTCGCCCGAAACCGTAGCCTCGAGCTTGAGCTTCTTGCCTACGCCGACGCTGGCCTCTTCCTGGATCTTGATCTCGGTAACATACTCGATAACGGTTACCAGGCAGTACGCCATCAGAGTGCCGTCGGTGTCGTCGGCCGCAGTCGCGGTGATCAGCGTGGTGCCGTTGCTGATACCCTTTACGACGCCGTTCTTGTCAACGGTCGCTGCCTTTGTATTTGTTGAAGCCCAGATGATCTCGGTATCCGAAACGTTCTTCGGAGTGAGCGTGGCTTCGAGTTCAACCTCTTCGTCCACATAAATGGTCATCGCCGATTCGTTGAGCGAAATGCCGGTAACCTGCTGGTTTACCGTAACATTTACATAAGCGGTGAGACCGTTGTTGGTTTTAACGAGAACTACGCAGTTGCCGCGTGCCTTCGCCGTGATCTTGCCCTTCTTGCCTACGGTAGCAACCTTTGTATTGCTGCTCTCATAGGAAACGGTGCTCGACGAAGTCGTGGGCGTGAGGGAAACCTCCAGCGTATATGTATCGCCGACATTGAGCGTCAGATCGGTAACATCGACCTTGATCGCGGTAGCGTTCTGCAGTACGTTGACCTTGACCATCGCCTCGACTCCGGAACCGTCCGTCGCCTTTGCGATAACGACCGTGGTACCGACATTCTTGGCGGTAACATAGCCCGAAGAATCAACGGTAGCGATCTTATTGTCGAGCGTGGTCCAGTTGAGTGTCACGTTGCTGGCGTTCGCGGGTTTGATGACATAAGTCAGTCTCTCCTTGTCGCCAGTGTAGAGCGTGATCTCCGTCTGGTCGAAGGTAATGCCGGTGATGCCCTGCAATACCGTGAAATTACACTGCGCTATAAGTCCGTTCTCGGTAACTACGGTGATAACCGCGCTGCCGGGCTTAACCAGAGTCACCTTACCGTTCTGATCGACGGTAACGACCTTTTTGTTCGATGAAGACCACTGCAGTGACTGCGACTCGGGAAGCTCGGGCTCACAGTAAGCGTAGAGCTGATAGAAGCCCGTTCCCAGTGAAAGCGTAACGTCCGTATCCGAAAGCGTCAGCTTTGTGATCTCCTGGATTACCTTTATGATCTTGGTCGCCACGATCGCATTTTCCTTATTGACCGCGGAAACGACTATCGTGCCTTCCTTAACGCCCGTGATGGTCATGGACAGATCCGAAGTATCCGCGATCGACGCTATCGAAGTATCCGATACCGACCATACGAGGGTGCTGCCCGCCAGCTTGGGCGAGATCGTAGCCGAGATCGTCAGATTGTCTCCGACGAGAACATAATCATATTTTGAAGTGAGCGTGATCTCCGCGACCGCCGCCACAACCTTGATCTTACATTTGGCCTGCTTTGTAACACCGCCGACCTTGATCCTTACGGTAACGGTGGCATCGCCGGGCTTAACAGCGGTAACCAGACCGTTCTCATCGACGGTGACTATCGATGTGTCGCTCGACTTCCATGTTATATCGCCCTCATACGGGTTCGGCGACGTAAGATACAGCTGCAGGTTCGCGCCCACAGGCAGCGTCTCCGAAGTATTGCTTATCGCAACACCGTTAACGACCGTAACATCGATATGATAGCCGCCGGTATTGAACTCTATCGCGCCCGCGGATGCGGCGTAATTGCCGAACAGCTTGCTGATGACCTTATTGTCGGTAACATTGATGATGACATTACAGTTGCCGATGCCGGTCGCCTCGACAACGCCGTCGGACGAGCCGACCTTTGCCACCGTCGTATCGGTCGATGTAAATCTGAACGATCCCGACAGCAGGTTCGAATCTCCCAGCAGGTCGTAGGAATCGTAAACATTGGCATTGTAATAGTTCAGTATCAGCGTGTCCGTAGGGAATCTGACGGGTACCACCAGGATAATGCCCAGATACTGGATATTCGCGGCGGTAACGTCATAAGTCGCCAGCACGTGGCTCGCGGTCGCGTCCTTTACAGGGATCGCTGTCAGGTAATAAACGCCTGCGGGAAGGTTGTTCAGAACAACACGTCCCGTCGAGGTGCTGATATCCATATTCGCGCCGTAAGTCTTGGTCACTTCCTTGGAAGCGGTGGCGTTGTCGCCCTGATAGAGCTTCCAGTCAAGCGATGACGCAAACTTCGCGTTCGACTGTACGATGATCTCTCTGTCGGTAGCGTTCGGAGTAACCGTGAACTTTGTCTGCATGTCGGTCGTGTAGTTGACGACATAGGCCTCCGGAACAACAACTACGTTAAACGAAAGCGATTCGCTCTGCTTCGTGGCCTCGTTGATGGTGTCCGTGGTTACCGTGATGCGCGCGAATCCGGAATTCACCGCAGTGATCACACCGGTTACCGAGTCGACATCAACTACCGTGGTATCGCTCGACTCCCATGAAACGGCCGCAACCGACTCCGTCAGATGCTCCGGATTGATATTACTCGGAACATACGCGGTGCTGTAATTGGACTCCGTCCCCGGGGCGAAGCCGTATTGGACGAATCTGATCTTACGAAGGAATGTATAACGGTTCGGATGATCCGCCGAATCCGATGTATACAGCTGAAGCGTCCGGACATCCCTGGCATTCGTGTAACTCTCGCCGTTCTGTGCTATCATCAGGCCGTAAGGGCTCGAAGGGGAAGCGAGGATGTTGGGGTTCTTTGTATCGTCATCGGTCCACTGCAGCGGAACATGTATGATACAGTAAGCTATCGATGCATAAACGATACCGTTGATCTTCAGCGAAACAGCCAGACCGGAATATCCGGGAGACTTGATCTCGAGCGTAACGCTGCAGGCATCGTCGTTCTGCGTCGCGATAGCAATGATATTGTCGTTGGAGGCGGTCCAGGTGATCGCCGTGCCCGAAGGGATACCGTCGTCGCTCTTTAAGATGATCTGAATGGTATTCAGACCGTCCTTATAGTCGTTGTACAGGATCTCGGCACCGTCATTGTACGTGGTACCGTTGTACATAAAGCTGTACGCCGACGTGGCCGCTTCGACCTTTTCAGGCTTAAAAGACAGCTTATTAAGCCATGACCCGTCATTGCCCAGCGGTTCAAGACCGCCGATCATCAGAGCCATAGCTACGATCAACGCAAACGCTTTAAGTATAGTTTTCTTCATAAGCAAAACCTCCCGTAAGAGTACAGTACGCCCTTATCAGTATGTTTATCGGCATTTCTTTAACAAGAGTTAACACTTGTTCGATAAATTAATGACCGCATTTCTCTTGTAGGGGTATGATACCGTGCGTATTTTTCAAAAGTGTGTCAGTTTTCCATCTCATTCATGTCTGTTTTCACCATTTGTAACTTTTCACGCATCTGCCATCCTTTTTTAGCAACTGGTTCCCTCCTCCAGTTCTTTTTGCTCCCCCTTTTCTCTCCCCATCACCTACCGGTGCGGCAGCCCCCGCTTTTTCACGCGAGACAATTATATATGTGCATGCAGCTACATCGGACAGTTTTTTTGCTCCTCACCGTAACCTCGTGTTTTTCTAGGCTTTCGCAGCTGATCTATCACCAAGTCACAGGGCCGCCGCCATTCGGCGTCCATGCCTCATGACGGCTAAAAATACATTCGTGTATTTTTGCCCTTGTGCCCCGGCGAAAGCCAAGAAAAACTACGATGTTACTTTACGGAGACAAAAAAGCCGTCCGGCAGGCATGCACTTATCCGACTTCCCCGAGCGTGAAAAAGCGCCGCCACGCCCGCGCCGCTGCCGCACCGATTGATGTCCGTCAAATAAAAGGAAAAACAGAACATCTCTGATAACATTTCAGATCGAAATTCTGACAGTTGCATATGCAGTACCGGACATTACTCGCCGATCATCGCATACAACAACCCGTTTTTTCCAGCGCAGCAAGCCCGTTCGGAAGAATTTTTAACTAACCGGGAAAAAGCCGAAGGGTATGTTACGGATGACATGAAAACGATAGCGAGCGACTGAGCTGCGCAAGCACTGTGCACGCTCGAAGGCGACCCTTATTTTCTTGCGTCGCCGAGAGAGCGTGACAATATGTGCGCAGCCCAGCGAAGGCAGCCGAGCGTGTTTTCAGTCGCCGTGACATACCCTCCGGCGTATACCGCCTACGATGAAACTCTACCTGCCCCGGGCAGCCGCACCGGCGCAAAAAAAGGCCGTCGCATGAATTTGCGACGGCCTGTATATAGCTGGTTTATTCTTTTTTCTTCGATCCGGCCTCGTCCTCACTGAAAAACTTATCGACGAGCTTACCGATCATCTGCTTTTTCATATGCACATCAAAGCAGAGCATGCTGACAAATGCGAACTTGCGGAGGATCTCCGCCTCTTCTTCGTCCTCGACATCGGCAAAGGAATTGCATGATTTCTCGTACTTGCGGATCACGTCCTTTGTGATGATAGAGCTCTGCTCCTTTTCGATCTTAAATATCTCGGCGTAGATGTCCTCGAGACTTATGCCCTCGCTCTCCTTTTTCCGGTCGGCCTTAAAGAAATGGGTCGTGAGCGGATTCAGGATAGCCTTGGTATCGCTGATCGACAGGATATTCTTCAGATAGTAGATGAACAGCAGGATGTAAATATGGTCCTTTGAGTACTTTTTCTTCTCGGGGGACGGAAGCAGACTGTTCTTCGTGTAATTGTTGATCATGGTCTTGGTCAGGAGCTTATCGTCGCTGTAACGCTTCGACGACTCGAGATACTCGTCCATAAAGGTCGTGACCTGATCCATGTAGAGATCGATGTTCGGCACGTCACCGGGCTGAACATAGTTGATCTCCTTCATCATCGCGATGAGCGTCTCTATGTAATGGTTTTCGTTAGACATCAGGCTTCGGTATCCTCTTCCTCTTCGTCAAAATCCTCTTCGTCGAAGTCATCAACATACTCGGGGAACATGAACTTATATACGCAGAACGCAATGCCTGCAACAGCGGCAACGGCACCGATAACAGCCAGGGCGATCACCCATCCGTTGGTCTTTTTCTCGGGCTTGGGCTCCTCCTTATGCAGGATCTCGTTGAGCTTAGTGGTCGCGAGAACATTGGTCACCACGTCGTTCATCTTCTCCAGGGCTGCATCCTTACCGCTTAAAACCTTCTCCAAATTCAACATACGAAAAACCTCCTATTCAGACGTTTGTAAGTATTCTATACTGCAAAAAAGTATAGCACACGCACTGTTAAAAGTAAATCACAAGTTTTTCAAAACCACGTTACGCGGTATGACATTCACAGTTTCTCAAGTTTGGCGAAAGATGCTTTCATTTTCCTGCTGACATTCCCGAAATCGACCGTTACTTCCCAGTCGTTATCGCCCTTTTCGAGCGCTGTCACGGTGCCTTCGCCGAACTTTACATGCCGTACCCTGTCGCCTACATCATACGTGGGCTTCTCGCTCGAGCCGCGCACACCCTTTGAGACGAGTCCGAGCAGATCCGCCATGCTCTTTTTGCCTGCGCCCGCAGACCTGTTGGAAGATCTGCCATACTCGGCGCCGCCGCGGTAAGCGCTCTCGCAGCCTCCCGAGAAACCGCCTCTACGCGATCCGCTGTCGAAATCGCTGCCGTATCCGCCCCTGCGCGATCCGCCGTCATAGCCACCATCATAGCCGCCTCTGCGCGAAGGACTCTCAAACGTCCCGCTCTCCTCACTGTACCTGCGTCTCATACCCTCGTCACGGTTGAGTCTGGAATTGAGCTGGGTGCCTGTCACCCTTACCATACCCTTGGGGATCTCATGCACAAAGCGCGAAACGCCGTTAAACTGCAGTTCGCCGCGCATCATCCTCTGCTTGCAGTAGGTAAGTGTCAGATGCTCGCGGGCACGCGTGATGCCTACGTAGCAGAGCCTCCTCTCCTCCTCGATCTCCTCCGCGGGATTGTCGGCGTTGATCGACATGTAGCCTGGGAATATGCCCTCTTCCATGCCTACCATATACACGTTCGGGAACTCGAGCCCCTTTGCGCTGTGCAGCGTCATCAGCAGCACGCGGTTCTCGTCGCCGTCGTAGCTGTCGATATCGGCAACCAGCGTCACCTCGTCGAGGAACCCGGCCAGAGTCGGAGCCTCTACCCCCTCCTCGAAGCTGTCCTCGTAGTCGGTGATCTTGGTGATCATTTCGTTGATATTCTCTATGCGCTCCTGTACTTTATCCTCATCGTCCTCCTCACCGAGATAATCGATGTACTGAGTGGCCTCGAGGATCTCGTCGATGATGTCGCGCAGCCTGAACTCTCCGTTCAGTTTTGCCTTAAGACCCTCGATCAGGCTCACGAATCTGTCGATCTTGGAGACAGCTCTCTCGATCCCCGGGATAAAAGGCGCTCTGGTGAGCGCGTCATAAAATGTGCAGTTGTTTTCCTCAGCGTAAGCGTCGAGCCTCTCGATAGTAGCCGTGCCGATACCGCGCCTCGGAACATTGATTATGCGCTTTACCGCAACGGAGTCCGAACCGCCCGCCATCGTGCGCAGGTACGCGAGGATATCCTTGATTTCCCTGCGCTGGTAGAAGTTCTGTCCGCCGATGATCCGGTATGGGATATTGCGATACACAAGTTTTTCCTCGAAGCTGCGTGACTGCGCGTTGGTCCTGTAGAGGATGGCAAAATCCTTATAGTCGTAGGTACCCTCACGGACTGCAGACGCAATGTCGCTGATGACGCCCGCAGCCTCTTCGTTGTCGTCCCTGCAGCAGCGCAGCTCGACTATACTGCCCTCGTCGTTCTGCGTCCACAGGCGCTTGTCCTTACGGCCGACATTGTTCGCGATAACGTCGTTCGCTACGTTTAGGATGTTCTTGGTGGAACGGTAATTCTCCTCGAGCCTGATGGTCCTGGCATCCGCGTAGGTCTGCTCGAAATCGAGGATGTTGCGGATATTGGCGCCGCGGAACTTATAGATACTCTGGTCATCGTCGCCGACCACGCACAGATTGCGCTCAACCTCACCGAAATCGTTGGGGTGCTGCGCGAGCAGGCGGATGAGCTCGAACTGCGCCGAGTTGGTATCCTGATACTCATCGACAAGAATGTACTCGAACCTGCGTCTGTAATATGCGAGCGCGTCACCGTTAGATCTGAACAGCTCGATAGTCTTAAATATCAGGTCGTCAAAGTCCAGGGCATTATTGGCCTTAAGCCGCCTCTGGTACTCCTTGTAGCAGGCCGCGTACAGGCGCATGCCCTTATCGCCGCCGGCCTGTATCTCGAAATCATCGGGACCGACCAGCTCGTCCTTCGCCGAGCTGATCACGCCGAGCACGGTTTTTTCTTTATGTTTTTTGGGATCGATGGCGAGGGTCCTGAACACGTCCTTCATGACGCTTTTCTGGTCGTCGGCATCGTAGATCGTAAAATCGCGTCCGTAGCCTATCGTGTCGATGAACCTGCGCAGTATGCGCACGCATGACGAATGAAAGGTGCTGACCCAGATGCTCTCGGCCCCGGGACCCACCAGCCGCGCAACACGCTCCTTCATCTCTCCCGCCGCCTTATTCGTAAAGGTCAGCGCTATGATGGAATACGGCGACACACCGCACTCCGCTATAAGATACGCGATCCTGTGCGTCAGCACGCGCGTCTTGCCCGAGCCCGCGCCGGCCAGGATCAGGAGCGGCCCCTTTCCGTACTCGACCGCCTCTCTCTGCATATCGTTAAGTCCGTCCAATAATTCACTCACAGTACAACCTCATAAGCTTTCAAAATCTGTTTACGAACATTATAATCGAAAATTTGTTCTATATCAATCGGAAAATTATTTTCTTCACATATAATGACAGAGCAAAAAGGTGCCTGTCACCAAAGAACGGTGACAGACACCTTTTAAAAGATATAGTGTGGAAGAGTATGAACTTATTTGGTTTCCTTCTTCATTCCGCCGAGGATCGCGTATACGATGATGCCGAGGATCAGAGCGGTCGCGATCGAGGTGATGGTGATCGCGCCGAAGTTGAGGGTAAGTCCGCCGATACCTGCGATCAGGATCACCGAAGCGGTGAAGAGGTTGCGGTTGTCGTTAAGGTCTACGGGCTGGAGCATCTTAAGACCGGATACTGCGATGAAGCCGTAGAGTGACATGCAAACGCCGCCCATTACGCAGGAAGGGATCGAGGAAAGGAATCCTACGATCGGGGTGATGAAGGAAATGATGATCGCGAGGCATGCGGTACATACGATGGTAAGTACCGAAGCATTGCCTGTGATCGCTACGCATGCGATCGACTCGCCGTATGTGGTATTAGGGCAGCCGCCGAAGAATGCGCCTGCGATCGAACCGATACCGTCGCCGAGAAGGGTTCTGTGGAGGCCGGGCTCATCGAGCAGGTCTCTTTCTATGATAGAGGAGATGTTCTTGTGGTCAGCAACATGCTCTGCGAATACTACGAACGCTACGGGAACGTATGCAGCGGCAACGGTTCCGATATAAGCGCCGGTCAGGTCGCCAAAGCCCTTGAACGCTGTAAGGAATGTGAAGTCGGGAACCGAGATGACCGAATTGATCGAAGTGATCTTGCCGAAATCGCAGATCATAAGAGCGGGGATATCCGCTGCGGTTCCGATAGCGGTGAAGATCGCCGCAAGAGCGTAACCGGCTAAGATACCGATGATGAAGGGGATGAGCTTGGCCATCTTCTTGCCGTATACCGAGCAAACCGTAACAACGATCAGGGTTGTGAGACCACAGAGGATAGCGATGAGCTCGTGACCGCCGGAGTTTGCCGTACGAAGGTCTCCTACCGCGTTGCCTGCAAGCGAAAGTCCGATGATCGCAACCGTGGGTCCGATGATAACGGGAGGCATGAGCTTGTTGAGCCAGTTAACGCCCGCGCTCTTTACGATGAGTGCGATGATGACATATACAAGTCCCGCGAACAGCGCGCCGAGGATAATCCCCGCGAAGCCTGCAGCTACGGAGATCGCGCCGGCGAATGCCGTTGACATCGAGCCTAAGAAAGCGAATGACGAGCCGAGGAAAACAGGGCTCTTTTTTGCTGTGAAAAGTACATATACGAGAGTTCCGACACCTGCTCCGAACAGAGCGGCGCCCATGCTCATGCTTACCTCGCCGACACCCTCATAGGTACCCGAGATGATCGCGGGAACTGCGATGGTTGCTGCCATAATGGCGAGAAGCTGCTGGAAAGCGAAGACGATCAGCTGGGAAAATTTCGGCTTGTCCTCGACCGTGTAAGTGAGTTTCATAACTTTTCTCCTCCTGGTTTTAAGTTGTGGGGTTTCAGCGCTCGTAGAGGGTTACTCTCGCGGGCGGTGCGTCGAAGGGCGGGATGTTGACCTTGACGAGCTCATTTCTCGATGTAGGGATGTTCTTGCCCACGTAATCGGGGCGGATCGGCAGTTCTCTGTGACCGCGGTCAACAAGTACCGCGAGCTGGATGGACGCGGGCCTGCCGAACGAGAACACGGCCTCGATGGCGGCGCGGGCTGTCCTGCCCGTGTAGATCACGTCATCCACCAGAACTATCCTTTTTCCTTCCACGGGGAAATCAAGCTCGGCTTTGCGCAGGGTGGGATCGTTGTTCTCATGACTCAAGTCGTCACGGTAAAACCTGATATCGAGCTCGCCGCAGGGAACCTGCACGCCCTCAATTTTCTCAATGTTGGCGCGGATCAGCTCCGAAAGCGGCTTGCCGCGGCTCATGATGCCTACGAGGCACAGGCCTTCGGTACCCTTGTTGCTCTCAACTATCTCATGAGATATACGGACGAGGGCGCGCCTTATGTCATTTTCGTCAAGGATATGTGCCTTCAGTTCCATAAAAAATACCTCCTGCTACGGTCCCGGCAGGAGGTTAGATGCATGCATATGAAACCTCGCAAAAAAATACCGCTCCTGCGAATGCTGCAGTGCGGAAACCTTTAAGCGAATGAATATAGTGGTCCTACATATCCAATGTATATAATCTTGCCGGTATCCCGTACCGTTCTTAAAGATCTCAACCATATTTATTGTAATCATATGTGCAGGGCGATGTCAATACCCAAATCAAAGGAGCCTGTCACCAATAATTAAGACATGGTGACAGGCTCCTCCGTATCAGATCTTATCCAGCGCCTGTTTAATATCCGCTATGATATCGTCGGGGTCCTCGAGGCCTACCGAGAAACGGATCAGGTCGGGAGCTACGCCCGCCTCGCGGAGCTGATCGTCGGTCAGCTGGCGGTGTGTGTGGCTCGCGGGATGCAGCAGGCCTGTTTTCGCATCTGCTACATGTGTGTCGATGAACGCGAGCTTCAGCGAATCCATAAATGTGATCGCCTTCTCTCTGCCGCCCTTTACCGCGAATGCGATAACGCCGCAGGTGCCCTTCGGGCAGTACTTCTGCTGGAGTGCGTGATGCGGATCGTCCTCAAGGTCGGAATAGTTGACCCAGGCGACCTTTTCCTGGGTCTTGAGCCATGCGGCGATCTTTTTGGCGCTCGAGCAGTGGCGCGCCATGCGCACGGCCAGCGATTCGAGAGATACGTTCAGATAGAACGCGTTCTGGGGCGAAGGTATCGAGCCGAAATCGCGCATGAGCTGTGATGTGGCCTTTGTGATGTATGCGGCCTTGCCGAACTTCTCGGCATAGATGAGCCCGTGATAGCTCTCGTCGGGAGTGGTGAGTCCCGGGAACTTATCCTTATGAGCCAGCCAGTCGAAGTTGCCGCTGTCTACGATCGCGCCGCCCACGCCTACTGAATGGCCGTCCATGTACTTGGTGGTGGAATGTGTCACGATATCGCAGCCGAACTTAAACGGATTGCAGTTGATCGGGGTCGCGAACGTATTGTCCATGATGAGCGGCACGCCGTGCTTATGCGCCGCCTGCGCAAATTTTTCTATATCGAAAATGGCAACGGTAGGATTCGTGATGGTCTCACCGAAAACGCACTTGGTGTTCGGACGGAACTCCTTATCGAGCTCCTCGGGTGTGATGTCATTGTCGACAAAGGTGCACTCGATGCCCATCTTCTTCATAGTGGTGCCGAACAGATTATAGGTGCCGCCGTAGATCGACGAAGACGCGATGAAATGGTCGCCGGCTTCGCAGATATTGAATACGGCAAAGAAATTGGCCGCCTGTCCCGAACTGGTCAGCATCGCCGCATAACCGCCCTCGAGCTCGCATATCTTTTTCGCGACATAATCGTTGGTGGGGTTCTGAAGTCTGGTGTAAAAATATCCGCTCGCCTCAAGGTCAAACAGCTTGCCCATCGCGTCGCTGGTATCATATCTGAATGTCGTGCTCTGATAGATCGGAACCTGTCTGGGCTCTCCCTGATGAGGTTCCCATCCTCCCGTAAGACAGATCGTATCCTTTGATAATGCCATTTTTCGTTCCTCCTCTTAAACAGCGGTTTCAGCCGCATGATCTTTCTTCAATATGTTAATGCGCTGACTTGTTCAAGTCAACTTAAATCTATAAAAATTCTGTACTTTTGTATTTTATTAAGGTATAATATTCGAGTGGGGCAGTTCTGCCCCCGCGCGTTTTTCAGCTAACAGGAACGGAGATGGATATATGGCAGTTACAACCGAATCATTTGGACAGACCAGTAAGGGAGAACCGGTCACTCTCTATAAGATCAGCAATACTTCCGGTATGACCGTCGGAATCATCGATTTCGGTGCGAATATCACATCGATATGCGTACCCGACAGAGACGGCAGATTTGACGACGTGGTGCTCGGCTTTGACGACGTTAAGGGCTACTCGGTCAACCCCAGCTTTTTCGGCAGCACGATCGGCCGAAACGCCAACCGCATAGGTGCCGCGCGTTTTACACTGAACGGCGTGACATACAATCTCGAGAAGAATGACGGAGAGAACAATCTCCACAGTCATTTTGACGAGTGCTACAACAAAAAGATGTTTAAGGGCTCGATCAATGAGGCGGATAATTCCGTAACGCTCTCGCTCTTCTCTCCCGACGGCGACCAGGGCTTCCCGGGCAATCTTAACGTTGAGATCACCTTCCGCGTTACCGAGTGCAGCGCCCTCGAGATCGAATACAAGGGCACGACCGATGCCGACACGGTATTCAATCTCACGAACCACAGCTACTTTAATCTCGCGGGACATACGGCAGGCACCGCCGCCGCGATGGACCAAAAGCTCTGGCTGAACGCGACGCACTACACGCCCACATTCCCCGGCAGCATCCCTACCGGAGAGGTTGCGACGGTTGCGGGCACACCCTTTGATTTCACCCAGCCCACACGCATAGGCGACCGCATCGACGCCCCGCATGAGCAGCTCAAGCTCGCCGGCGGCTACGATCATAACTGGGCTGTGGATACCTCGTGCACCAAACCCGAACAGATCGCGGTGCTCACCGATGAAAAGTCAGGCAGACGGATGTCCGTTTATACCGACCTTCCCGGCGTACAGTTCTACGCAGGCAACTTCATCGCGAACCAGACCGGTAAAGCCGGTACATCCTACGGCAAGCGCTGCGCGGTTTGTCTCGAGACACAGTTCTTCCCGAACGCGGTCAACATCCCTTCATTCAGGAGCCCCGTGCTCAAAGCGGGTGAGACCTTTAAGACCATTACGAAATATAAGTTTTCCACCGTTGAGTGATAAACTTTTGCAAAACATATAAGATTGGAGATTACAGACATGTATAAAAAAGCTGAAGATTATGTTAGGACTATTCCCGATTTCCCCGAGCCCGGTATCATGTTCCGCGATGTTACGAGCGTTCTGCAGGATCCCGACGGACTGCAGGTATCGATCAACGGTATCATAGATATGCTCAAGGACGTTGATTTTGATGTGGTTGTCGGCCCCGAGTCGCGCGGCTTCATCTTTGGCGTACCTGTAGCGTACGAGCTCAAAAAGGCATTCGTACCCGTCCGCAAAAAGGGCAAGCTCCCCTGCGAGACCATCGAGGCCACCTATGATCTCGAGTACGGCACAGCTACGATCGAGATGCACAAGGATTCCATCAAGCCCGGCCAGAAGGTTGTCATCATCGACGATCTGATAGCTACCGGCGGCACCATCGAAGCCATCACAAAGCTCGTTAAGCAGCTCGGCGGCGAAGTCGTTAAGATCTGCTTCCTTATGGAGCTCGAAGGCCTTGAGGGCCGCAAGAAGCTCGCAGGCTTTAATATCGATTCCGTTATTAAATATCCGGGCAAATAAGCCGATAAATAAAGTACCCGGGGAACCGCTTCGCGGTTTCGGGGCGAGTGTTTGAGATCATCGAGGAGGCAGGAGGTGCAGCTATGGATATTTCTTCAATCTCTCCCGAGAGTATTTCCGCTTTATCCGTTTTGTCCGCTCAGAACAAAACCATGGAACAGGCGGGGACCATGATGCTGGCCAAATCCCTGAACAATCAGGAGCAGGCCGGTGCAGCCCTGCTGGATATGATGAGGCGTTCGATGGAGCATTCCGTGAACCCTTCAGTCGGCGGAAATATCGATATCTCGATCTAAAATTAAAAGGTGCCTGTCACCATTGCTAATGCTAATGGTGACAGGCACCTTTTTCTTTTTATTCTTTCCACTCTTTGATACTCTTCATCGTCTCGAGCAGCGATTCCCTGGTCATGGGAAGCTGGGTCAGATACGTGTTCGGCTTGTTCATCTCCGCGAGCACGGCCGACGACATCAGGTCTCTGGTCAGCAGGATCACGGGGATCTTGAACTGTTCGGTCTTTTCCCTTACGCGGCTTAAGATGTATGCCGAATTGTCGAAATCTATGATCATGCAGCCCGGCATGAACTCCTCTATCTCATTGATGGTCTGCATCACGGCCTCACCGCGCCTTACCTCGTAGTCGTCCTTCAGGTAGCCGTGGATCAGCGTATACAGGAAATCGAACTCCTCGCACACAAATACCTTGTTGTTGGAATTCGGGTCCTTCTCGGGCGGATAGAGCGTCTCCTCGATCCTTTCGAGCAGTACCGGCTTCTGGATGGGCTTGATGACAAAGCCCGCAGCGCCGAGCTTAACGCACTCTCGCACGGTATTTATGCCTGCCATACCGGTCTGGAACAGGATCGGTATCTCGGCGCACGAACCGATGTCCCTGATCTGACGGAACAGCTCCTTGCCGTCCATGTCGGGCATCGCGATATCGAGCAGTATGATGTCCGGTGTCACGAGTTTGAGCTTCGCCAGCGCGTCGGCCGCCGAGTTCATCGCGAGAACCTTATATTTGGCACCGAGATAGAGCTTCATCAGATCGAGCACAACGGGGTCGTCGTCCACCACGAGTACCGTCTTTCTCTGCTCGGCGCTGGCAGCTCCGGTCGCCTTTGCCGCCCAGTCGAGCACCTCGCCGTTCCCCACGGGAACCACGAAATAATCGGTCAGTTTATCGTTCTCAAGCCTGTGTCTGTAAGTCTCCTCATCACCGGGACTGATGAACAGGAGCACCGGAACGTATTTCGAAGCCTGCATGTTCCTGATGCGCATCAGGACCTGCTCTCCGTCCATCCCCGGGTTGGTCATGTTAAGAGCAATGGCGTCCGGACTGATATGAATGATGCTGTTAAATGCCTGAAGCGGAGAATCCGCAACAGTAACCTCGAATTCATATCCGTCCGTAGATTGTATCCCGGCCTGAACATTCTTGTCATTTATTACCAGTAACTGAATCATAGCACCCTCCCCTAAACATTCTATCTCAGCTTTCTGACAATATCAAGTACGCCCGCCCAGTCCTGTGCGGCGGCAGCTTCTCTCATCGCTCCCACGGCATGCGCGACGACCGGAGGAAGGTCAAAGAACTCCAGCACTCCGAGCAGATCGTTCGTGTCCTCGTATCTGGCCTCTCCCAGCGCGTTCTCTATCTCCTCGAAAGTGCTGAGATACTCTTCGTCCGCGGCGCTCATGAAAGTCTGCTTGGCAGCCGTGTCTCCTGCTTCCTCACCGCTCATCTCGGCCTCGTAGTCCATGCATTTCTTAAGGTCATCCGCAAAAGCGGCATACTCGGTCAGGAACCCGTCGGTATCACGCTTAATGGTTTCGATATCTCCTGTTTTTCCGGCATCCTCAAGTGCCTTTGCCTTGTCCGCGAGCTTCATCGCCCCGACGGTCGCGGCATTGGACTTTAACGCGTGCACTTCGATCGTGTAACGCTGGTAATCCTCGTTTTTCAACAGCTCTTTTACCGTATCGAGCTTCTCATGAGCGTATTTGTATACGATACCGATGACCTCACGGTACTGCGCGATATCCTCGCCCGCATTGGTCATGCCTATGCTCTGGTCGACATAATCCGGCAGTTCGAGCACCGCCCTGTCGTTTTTCAATACACCCTTCATGTCTGAAACATCGCCGGTACCGTGCTCCTCGGCATTGATCGTATAGGTGCCCTTGGGCAGATATTTAGTCAGGAGATTCTCGAGAACCTTGATCGGCATGGGCTTTGACGCATAGTCCGTAAAGCCCTCCGAGATCAGCAGGTTCCTGGTTCCCGCGATCGCGTTGGCGGTAAGTGCTATGATCGGCATCTTCTCGACATAGCTGCTGCCGAGCGCCCTGATACGCTTCATCGCTTCGACACCGTCCATCTCGGGCATCATCTGATCCATGAAAATGATATCGTACTGTTTCTTAGCGGCCATCGATACGGCCTTGGCTCCGCCGTCCGCTGTATCGGGAATGATCCTGTACTGCTTCAGATAATTGTTCATGAGCTCGAGATTGACCTTATTATCGTCGACTACGAGGATCTTCGCGTCGGGCGCCGCAAAAGTCTTCGAGGAGATATGGCTCTCACGCTCCGCTTTTTCGGCGCGTTTCGCGGCCGGCTCCGGACTGATGATCCTTTGTCTGATGGTGATGGTGACAGACGTTCCGACACCGTATTCGCTCGTAATGTCGATGCTGCCGCCCATCATCTCGAGCAGGCTCTTTGAGATGACCAGACCGAGTCCGGTGCCGGGCTTGGTCATCGTGCTGCGTATATCAACCTGTTCGAACTCATTGAACAGCTTGTTCATATTTTCGGAGGCAATACCTATGCCTGTGTCCGTGACCGTTATCGACAGTTCCGCGCGCCCGTCGGGCGTCTTATGCCATTCCGCGGCCAGTTTAACGGTTCCTACGTCGGTAAACTTAACCGCGTTGCCCGTGATATTTAAGAGTACCTGTTTGATCCTGACCTTGTCGCCGTAGAGCACCGAAGGTATGTCGGGATCGATCAGGCTCACGAATTTGAGCCCCTTCTTTTCCGACTGCATCCGCGTAATATGCCCTACTTCGGCGAACAGAGCCTCGGGCTCGTATTCTTCTTCCATGATCTCGAGTTTGCCCTGCTCGATCTTTGAGAAATCCAGGATATCGTTGATTATGTGCAGCAGCGAGTTCGAACTGCTCCTGATCTCATCCGCGTACATCCTGCCTTCCTTTGACAGTTTCTCGCGCGAGAGCAGCTCAACATAGCCCACGATCGCGTTCATGGGCGTCCTGATCTCATGCGACATGTTCGCGAGGAAACTGCTCTTTGCCTCGTTTGCGATATCCGCGCTGCGCTTGAGCTCGCGCATCTCCACCATCAGTTTGTGCGCGGGCGAAACATCGGTGATAACGAGTCCGTAGCCGTATATCTGACCCTCACGGAGGATCGGTACGAAACGTCTCTCGAAATGCCTGCCCTCATGCGTAAATCCGATCACCTCATCGTAATCGTCGAGCAGGAACGCATACTGGTCCGGCAGCGAGCTGCCTATGCGTCCGCCGATCTCGGAGAACAGCTCGGGTGTGGTACGGTTCATATCCACGATCATGAAATCATGGTCAAGTATGATGACCGCGTCGGGCAGGCTCTCGATCAGTGTGTCGCGGGGACTGTAAATACGCGTAACGATCGAGTTCTCAAGCAGCATGACAAGTATGAAAAATGCAACGGCGCCCATATAGTACGGCAGCGGCTCGGCTGCCTGCCAGGGCAGGAAGAACTCCGATATCAGAACGATGATATACAGTATGCAGAAAACGAAAATGAAGAACTGATATCTGATCTTCCGTATCTCAGGCTCGCGGGTATCGCGGTTTTGCGTCTCGTTGAACCAGCGAAGGAAGATAAAAACGGCATAGAATGTGACAAACGCATCGACAAACGCGGTAACGATCGCACCGAGCTTAAACTCGCAGTTAAACGTCGCGAAGCCGTTCACATTTGCGTAATCGGAAATGACGGTAAACCATCCGCGCTCGTAAAAAACGGTGGCCGAGAGTATCGCGAGCACACTGAATATGCAGATCAGTACGGTAAAGGCCGTATTGACCTTTTTTCCGGTCACCCGGAACACAAAAGACAGGAAAATAAGACAGGGTATGGTATACCCCAGATAAATAAATTTACTAGCGGTAATGACCGAGCCGATATCGGGTGCCCGAAATCTTAAGACCGCGCCGAAATTGCATAAAAAGAAGCATATGAACGCCGCGGTCAGCAGACCCTGCTCTGAAGACGCCTTGCGGTGGATCAGATAGAGCAGGCCTGCGATCGATATCAGCAGAAACAGTATCTGGAATATGTAAGCCACTACCATTACCATTATCGGTTACCTCTTTTTTTGATAGGTACAGAAGGTATAGACCAGGTCATAACAGGTCTGCTCCTCAGACTCCTCGATCAGTTCCCATTCGGGGTCCTCGTCGAGATTGGGCAGGAAGCTGTCGGCCTCATAGGTGTAGTCGATCTTGGTGATATAGGCCGTATCGCAGTAAGGGAGCAGCTGGGAATAAACGCTCGCTCCGCCTATAACAAAAACGTCGTCGGTGTCCGTATCTCCGAGTGCCTTAAACAGCTCGTCAACGCTGTTGACCACCTCGGCGTCGTGGATCTTATAGGTCCTGTCACGGGTCAGGATAATGTTCCTGCGCTCGCGCAGCGGTCTGCCGGCAGGGAATGTATCGAGTGTCTTGCGGCCGAGTACGACCGTTTTACCGGTAGTAAGCCTTTTAAAATTGCGCAGGTCCCCGGGGATGCTCACGAGCAGTGAGCCCTTATTGCCGATACCCCAGTTGTGGTCCGCGGATGCTATCATTTTCATATACGTGTCCTCCCCTTGTTGCTCATCTCGCGAGCAAAGCTCGCTCGATGTACGTTTGCTCGGCACTCAGCCCGTACTTCGTACTCCTGTCGTACGTCCCGGCACGTTCGCAAGCCTTTGGCTTGCACCGTGTCGCACGTCACCGGCACGTTCGCAAGCCTTTGGCTTGCACCGTGTCGCACGTCACCGGCACGTTCGCAAGCCTTCGGCTTGCACCGTGTCGGTGACGTGCGACACGGCTCCGCCGGCTGAGTGCTCTCGCTATTCGCTCATATCGCTACCGGTATATTTTTGATCTGCTCACCGTACCGGTAATTGTCAAGTCTTACGTCATCCTTTATAAAATCGTAGAAGCTGTGCTTTTCCGGGTTAAGCCAGAAATCGGGTGCCGGATACGTGGGTCTGGCGATGAGCTCCTTTATCGTCTCGACATGCCTGTCGTAGATATGAGCGTCGGCGATAACATGAACGAACTCTCCCACCTGCATGTCGCACTCGCGTGCGAGCATGTGAGTCAGCACCGCGTACTGGGCAACATTCCATGCGTTTGCCGCAAGTATGTCCTGCGAGCGCTGGTTCAGTATCGAGTTAAGTACGAGTTTGCCGCCGTTCCTGGGCTTCGTTACGTTAAAGGTCATGCTGTACGCGCAGGGATAGAGCATCATCTCCGAAAGGTCCGCGTGCACATAGATGTTTGTCATGATACGGCGGCTGAACGGGTTGTTTTTCAGATCGTAGATGACCCTGTCGACCTGGTCGAACATGCCCTCTTTGTATTTGTGCTTAACGCTCATCTGATAGCCGTAAGCCTTGCCGATCGTGCCGTTTTCATCCTGCCACTGGTCCCATACATGTGTGGAGAGATCTGCCACCCGGTTCGACTTTTTCTGCCATATCCAGAGCATCTCCTCGGTGCATGACTTGATCGGTACTTTTCGTAAGGTGATCGCGGGGAACTCCTTTGACAGGTCGTAACGGTTCACAACTCCGAACTGCTTGATGGTATAGGCGGGCGTGCCGTCCTCCCAGTGAGGCCTGACTTTTTCGTCCTCCGTGCTCGTTCCGTTCTCCAGGATGTCTCTGCACATGTTGATAAAACAGGTATCCGCGTAACTCATGCTATCTTACCTCCCCGATCTGTTTTTTGAAGCACCTTCTTCTCTTGGTATGACGCTTGTTGAAATGCTTTAAGAGATTCTGCATCTTGAAGTTGTCCTCAAGTATGAGGTTGGTCTCCAGGTAATCGAGCCCGGCCTCGCGGATCCTCTCTACCAGCATTCCTATCATAATGGCAATAATACCCTTTGAATTGTACTCGGGCAGCACTCCGATGAGCCCGAGGTCCATCACCTTCGGATGTCTCTTGTCCCTAAGGAAACGGTACAGAAATCCCGGTGTGATGTGTCCGTTCGATGAGCGCACGGCCTCCGATATCGAAGGAAATACGATCGCAACGGCAACCGTCCTGCCGTTCTTGTCAAACAGCGCGCCGATATCCTGCGGACGGACGATCGATTTGAAATCCTTAATGTAGTTGTTGACGGTCTCCTCATTGAGCGGAACGGTGCCGTACAACGGCGAATAAGCCTGTTCAACAACACCCAGGATATCGTAGATATGACCGTCGAGCAGCTCCGACATGGTCTTTGCCTGCCAGAAAGTCAGCTCGTATCGCTCCATGAGCTTATTGCCGAGTGCCTTAAGCTTTTCCGGCTCCTCATCCGAACCGTATATCTGAAACTCCAGCCAGTCGGTATCCTTGGCATACCCCGAAGCCTCGATCAGCCTCTGATAGTAGGGGTAGTTATACTGCTCCTCATAGGTCTGGGGCTCCTCAAAGCCCTCGATCAGCAGACCCTCTCTCTCGAAATCGGAGAACCCGAGCGGTCCCACGATCTCTGTCATGCCGAGTCCCGCGGCCCATTTGTCGAGATACGCGAACAGCGCCGAGGAAACCTCCTCATCGTCTATAGCGTCAAAACGCGTAAATCTGGCCTGCTTACAGCCCCATTTCTTATTTGCGTCATGCTGTACGATACCCTGAACGCGTCCGACCACTTCGCCGTCCCTGTAAGCTAACAGGCAGATCGTATCGCAGATCTTGTTGAAGGGATAATCGGGGCTGAATATGTCAAATTCTCCTGCGTAAAGCATCGGAACATAGTACTTATTGCCTTTGTACAGTTTCAGCGGAAAGCGCACGAACGCTCTCTGCTCCTTCTTTGTTGCAACTTCCCTTATCGTTACCATAAAAACTACTCCAAACCCTAAAATATCTCACATAAATTGTACCATAAAACAAATTTGTACACAACAAATGAAACTGTCAATGATCGCCAATTTATGCTCAAAAAAAGCTGCGGGCCGAAACCGGTCCGCAGCCTGTGGTGATCATGTCCTGAATTATCGCGGAACTCCTGCTTAAACCGTTGCAGTCACTGTTTCCGCAAATCTCTTGATATTCGATGCGTTAGCATACTTGGTCCTGGTGCCGTCCTTTAATACCACGAGTGTGGGAGCTGCCATGATGCCCCATTCACGGGCAAGATCGGCTTCATCCTCCGCATCGATCACCGTGTAATCAATGCCCTCGAGGTACTGCTTTGCGAGCTTGCAGTTCGGGCAGGTCTTTGTGGTGAAGAGATACAGTCCGTCGGTAAGCTCACCTGCCATAACCTCCTCGGAAGCGATGGGCTCGGTGTTCTTATCGAGTGAAAGCGTGATCTCATCGGTAGCGCCTGTATTGCAGCAGCCCGATCCGAGAGTGAATCTGTTCATGTACTTCTCGGGCTTATACTCGGTACGGTTCTTGTACTCCTGGGCCTTACCCGCGTTCCAGTTCTTAACGGGACGGTAGTAACCCGTGATACGTGAGTAAACCTCAGCCTCGGCGCCGCAGATAGGGCACTTGAACTGCTCGCCGGTCAGATAACCGTGGTCGCGGCAGATCGAGTAGGTCGGAGACATCGTGTAGTAAGGCAGCTTGTAGTTCTCTGCGATCGTACGAACAAGCTTGGCCGCCGACTCCCAGCTCGGAAGCTTCTCTCCGAGGAATGCGTGGAATACGGTTCCCGAAGTATAAAGTGTCTGGAGTCTGTCCTGGATATCGAGTGCCGCGAAGATGTCCTCGCTGAACTCAACGGGCAGGTGGCTCGAGTTGGTGTAGTAAGGTGTGTCGCCTCTCGCTCCTGCGGTCTTGATATCGGGCCAGCGCTTGCGGTCATGCTTCGCAAGACGGTACGATGTGGACTCTGCGGGAGTAGCCTCGAGGTTGTAAAGGTCGCCGTACTCTTCCTGATAATCGGAAAGGCGCTCTCTCATATGGTTCAGAACCTTGATGGTGAACTCCTGTGATCTGGGGTCGGTCAGATCCCTGCCGATCCAGTTCGCATTCAGACATGCCTCATTCATGCCGACAAGTCCGATGGTCGAGAAGTGGTTCGCAAAGGTTCCGAGATATCTCTTTGTGTAAGGGTAGAGACCCTCGTTGAGGAGCTTGGTGATGATCTCACGCTTAACCTTAAGTGAGCGTGCCGCGATATCCATCATCCTGTCGAGACGCTTGAAGAACTCGTCCTCATTGTTCGACTGATATGCGATGCGGGGGATGTTGATCGTAACAACACCTACCGAGCCTGTCGACTCGCCGCTGCCGAAGAAACCGCCTGATTTCTTACGGAGCTCGCGAAGGTCGAGACGAAGTCTGCAGCACATCGAACGTACATCCGAAGGCTCCATGTCGGAGTTGATATAGTTCGAGAAATAAGGTGTGCCGTACTTTGCGGTCATCTCGAAGAGGAGACGGTTGTTCTCGGTGTCGCTCCAGTCGAAATCACGAGTGATCGAATATGTGGGGATGGGATACTGGAAGCCGCGGCCGTTTGCGTCGCCCTCGATCATGATCTCGAGGAAGGCCTTGTTGACCATATCCATCTCTTTCTTGCAGTCCTTGTAGCAGAAATCAACCTCTTTGCCGCCGATGATGCAGGGAAGCTCTGCCAGGTCGTTCGGAACGGTCCAGTCAAGGGTTATGTTCGAGAAAGGAGCCTGGGTGCCCCATCTGCTGGGTGTATTTACACCGTAAACAAAGCACTGGATGCACTGCTTAACCTCTTCGTAGTCGAGGTTATCTATCTTAACGAAAGGTGCGAGGTAGGTATCAAACGATGAGAAAGCCTGTGCGCCCGCCCACTCATTCTGCATGATGCCGAGGAAGTTGACCATCTGGTTGCAGAGTGTCGAAAGATGCTTTGCGGGTGAGGAAGTGATCTTGCCGGGAATACCGCCGAGACCCTCCTTGATGAGCTGCTTCAGCGACCAGCCCGCGCAGTAGCCCGTAAGCATGCTGAGGTCATGGATATGGATGTCCGCATTGCGGTGAGCGCTCGCGATCTCGTCGTCGTAGATCTCGCTCAGCCAGTAGTTTGCGGTAACAGAGCCCGAATTGTGCAGGATGAGTCCGCCGACGGAGTATGTAACGGTAGAGTTCTCCTTAACTCTCCAGTCCTCCTCCTTAACATAGCTGTCCACGATCTCCTTATAGTCAAGGATGGTGGACTTCATGTTGCGCAGTTTCTCTCTCTGCTTACGATAAAGGATATAAGCCTTTGCGACCTCATTGTATCCTGCCTGGTTAAGGGTCTCCTCAACACAGTCCTGGATATCCTCGACGCTGATGGTCCCGTCCTTTACCTTGGACTGGAACATGGCGGTAACCCTGAGGGCAAGGAGATTGATGATGTCATCATTGTAGAGATTCTCCGTTGCATTAAAGGCCTTCTTGATAGCTCCCGAGATCTTATCAAGATTAAACTCCGCGATCGCCCCGTCGCGCTTCATTACTTTAAAATTTTCCATAAGAACTTTCGTACCTCTCCTCTTTCACCGTATGCCCGGAACAAGACAAAACCGGCGTTTTTCTGCGGTCCGGCGAAGCACTTCCGGTGCCTCGCACAACCTTAGTTCAAGTGTAGCATTTAAAAGAAACAGTGTCAACAAATTCTACTAGATATATTTTTCAAAAAAACAACGACCACTAGATATTGTGGTCGTTCTATACTTGTATTATGTGTGAAAAGGTCTCATTCTACGGTTGTGGACTAGCGGATTTAAAGGTTTTTCACTCCCCGAGCCCGAGCCGGTTTCCGAGGTAATCCATCTCCTTTAAGGCATATTTGTCGTCGGGACAATGGTTAAGATATACACCCAAAAGGTTATATGCGACTTCCATCTTTCCCCGCCTCTCGGCGATGATGACTTTGTACTTTAAAGCCTCATTTTCGGTAATCTGGGATTCGTTGGCTTTAGCGATAAAATCCTCAGCGATCGTGAAATAATCCTCACTGCTCCGGGTCCATTCCGTATAGGCCGCAACGTCCGCGGCGTCGAACACAACAGTGAGTATCCGGCGGTAATCCGAAACGTACGAGGAATGTCCGGTCATGTAGCCGATGATCTCGTCCGCGAGCTGCAGGCGGGGCTCCTTCTCGCCTGCCGCAACCGACATTGAATACAGCTCAAAGTACTCATCCGCCGCAAAAGTCTTTATATCGATCAGATTCTTAAGCTGTTTCTTAAGCCCCTGCGCGTCGCCGTCCCTCCTGCAGATATCGGCGCGTATCAGCGCCGCCTGCGTACGGAAGCTCTCCGCCGCAGCGGGATCGTTCAGCCTTCCCGCGAGCTCGTCGCAGACTCTGGCCGCTCCGGCCTTATTGTCTTCTGCAATATAGATATCGAGTATGGTCCTGCGTACCGCCTCTGTCACATTCGGATCGGTGAAACTGTCCTGCAGCGCGATCAGCTCATCGAGCGCGTTGGCCGTATCTCCGAGCTCGATCATGTTGTAGGCGTGTCCGAGCCTTACGGTATCGTCTCCCGCGCCGCCGTCGAGCGCAGCCACGAAATACGGCTCCGCCTCCGTAAAGCGCCCCTCACCGTAGAGCTTTACCGCCATCGAGTACGCGGATTTTTCGGCCGACGAGCAGCCCGAAAAAAGGGTACAGAAAACGGACAGCATTATTACTGTCATAAAAATGCGTCCGTTTCTCATGGTCTTATCCCCCGCTTTTTATTTGCCCGCGCTCTCCGCGTCCGCCTTGCGGATCTGCGCGCGCTTGATCTTGCCGCCGAGCGTCTTGGGAAGCTCATCGACATATTCGATGATCCTCGGGTATTTGTAAGGCGCCGTATTGGTCTTAACGTGGTTCTGGAGCTCCTTGGTGAGCTCGTCCGAAGGAGTGTAGCCCTTCGCGAGAACAACGGTAGCCTTAACGACCTGGCCTCTGATCGGGTCGGGTGCTGCGGTTATCGCGCACTCCACAACCGCGGGATGCGTGATCAGCGCGCTCTCTACCTCGAAGGGACCTATCCTGTAGCCCGAGCACTTGATAACGTCGTCATGACGTCCGACGAACCAGAGATAGCCGTCCGGATCGCGCCACGCAACGTCCTTAAGATTGTATTTGCCGGAGCCTATCGCCTCATCGGTCAGCTCCTTGCTCTTGTAGTAGCCGACAAAGAGACCTACCGGATACTCCTTGTCGAGATTGCAGATCGTGATCTCGCCTTCTTCACCGTCCTCGGCGATATTGCCCTCAGAGTTGATCAGCTGCAGATCGTAGATCGGCGAAGGCTTGCCCATGGAGCCTGCTTTGGGCTCAAACCACGGGAAGTTCGCAGCGAGTACGGTACCCTCGGTCTGTCCGAAGCCCTCCGCGATAGTATATCCGGTGAACTCCTTCCATTTCCTGACGACCTCGGGGTTAAGAGGCTCGCCTGCGGTGCACCAGCGCTGTACCGAAGACAGATCGTATGCCGCGACATCCTCCTGCAGCATGAAACGGTACATAGTGGGCGGCGCACAGAAGGTGGTGAGCTTGTAATCCTGGATCTTCTGCAAAAGGTTGGTCGGGATGAATTTCTTCATGTCATAGCAGAAAACGGTGGCTCCGGCGATCCACTGGCCGTAGATCTTGCCCCATCCGAACTTTGCCCAGCCCGAATCGGAAACGCTCATGTGAAGCTTGTTTTCCTGCACGCACTGCCAGTATTTGGCGGTAACGATATGTCCGAGAGGATGCAGATAATTGTGGGTTACCATCTTGGGCATGCCTGTGGTACCCGAAGTGAAATAGATCTGCATGATATCATGATTATGTGTGGCTTCGTCGCCGGTAGGGCGCTCGAGCACGTCGCTCTGCGCGTCCATGCCGTCATGAAGGTTCAGCCAGCCCTCACGGTGACCGTTCGCCAGCATGATGTTCTTAACGGTGGGTGCCTCGGGCAGAGTGTTCTGTATCTGGGTAACGACAAAATCATCGTCAAGCGCGATGAACATCTCGATGCTCGCCGCGTTCGCGCGGTAAACGAGATCGTGGGTCGTCAGCTGCAGTGTGCCCGGGATGATGATCGCGCCGAGCTTGATGAGAGCGCTCGCGCAGATCCAGTATTCGTAGCGGCGGCGCAGGATCATCATAACTACGCTGCCCTTATGTATGCCGAGAGTTTTGAAATAGTTCGCGGCCTTATTAGAGAGCCTGCTCATGTCTGCAAAGGTGAACACCCTCTCCTCGCCGTTGTCGTCACACCATACGAGCGCGCGGTTTTCGGGCTTTTCCTTGGCCCAGCCGTCAACTATGTCCCAGCCGAAATTAAAGTTTTCGGGGATCGTAACCTTATAGTTCGCTTTGAAGTCCTCGTAGGAGTCGAACTCCGTACGGGGCAGGAATTTCTCTAACATAATCTTTACTTCCTTATTTCTTTTTTATGCGTTTATATGCGAATAGCGCAGCTATTCGCATATAAACGTAATAAATGTTCCTGGTTTATCTCCTCCGCATCTTTGTCCGTGCGGGATGTGGGGATCGAAGTAGATGCTGTCGCCCTCTTCGAGGAGGATCTCCTTATTGCCGAGCGTTACGATGATCGAGCCTTCGGTCACGAGGTTGAACTCCTCGCCGCCGTGGGTAACCAGCTCGGCGGGCTTGTCCGAAGGAGCGATCGTTACCTGCAGGGGCTGCATCTTTTTCTTGGTGAACCTGAATGCCAGGTCCTTAAACACGTAGCCGGGTATTCTCTCGATGATCTGTCCCTGTCCCTTACGGACGACGTGATAGGTGTCGAGCTTTGCCGCTTCGCCTGTGAGTATCTCGGCAAAATCGACGTTGCACTTGCGCGAGATCTCGTAGATCACGCTGATCGGGATATTCTTGCCCGACTCCTCATATTCCTTATAGACATCGGGCGCAATGCCGAGCATGCCGGCAAATTCTTCCTGCGTATAACCGCACGCATCGCGAAGGCCCGCTATTCTTTCGGCTATTTCTTTGATCTCATCAACCATATGAAAATCTCCTCTTTTTTAAGAAACGATTTTTCACTTTACTACAATAAAGTAGAGTATATCGCATTGTAACCGTTTTTGCAAGCGGTTACTGTTTTCAGTTTAATCCGTGCCGCCCCAAAACGCAAGTGTCCGGCTTAAGGCGGGAGCGTCACAGCAGCGCAGCGGCCACGATTCCCGCAAAAACAAGTCCTGCGCATACCAGCTTGTGCAGGAGGCCCTCTTCCTTAAAGAACAGCCTGCCTCCGAGTATGGTAACTATGCAGCTGCTCTGCTTGATAAGAGTCATAACGGTGACCTTGCTCTCGGGATACCCGTTCGCTATGAACAGGCAGCGGTCCGCGACCACAAAAAGTATCGCGAGCACCCATATCCATCCGTTTTTAAGAGATTCCTTCCAGCGTATGCCGGGTCTGCGGATGATAATGTAGAGCAGGTAATAGACCACCAGAAAAAGCATGTACCAGAACTGCAGCTGACCGTCGGACAGATCGTCTCCCGACATCAGTATCTTGTCGAGCAGTCCGGAAAGAGCGTTGAAAAAGCAGGATATCACGACAAGTATCACATATTTTGCCGAGGTCCGCTTATCCGCATCCTCTTTGGCATTCCACAGACGCAGGAGCAGGAGTCCCGCGATAACGAGCACCAGTCCGATCACCTGTCCCGCGCCCATTTTTTCATGCAGTACGAGAACTCCGAGGAGCATCGCGAAAATCAGGCGCATCTGGTCGAGCAGGCCGTACACTCCCACCGGCAGATTCTTGACCGCAGTAAATCCCGCGATCCACGCGACGAAAATGATCAGCGACTTGACCGCTATCAGCGCGAGCGTGCGGGCGGGCACTCCCCCGGCGCCGCGTATCTCCGGCGATACCAGCAGAAATGAAATAAAAGTGTATAAAAAAAGAACCTCAATCGTGGTCGAGGTCTCCAGCGCCTTTTTCTTGAAAACCTCGCGCAGTCCCTTGCTGATACCGTAGATCAGCACCAATAATATCCAAACCATTTTACTTACCGCCAAAACCGTCCCGGGGGGATGACGTATCAGCCATCCCCCCGTAGATCGTTATGCCCATTCATCCTGATCTTTTGATTTCCTGATGCTTACAAGCACACCGCGGTAATCGTTTACAAACCATTCGCCGGTCGACTTCTTGCCGCGCAGGAAAATGGGTCTTAACCCGTCTGCGCCGCCCGACTCGAGATACAGTGTGATGTATCCGTCATCGTAGTTTTCCTTGCTGTATTTGGTCTCGGTAACCTCGATCTTGTAAGGTGTAGAAGGCGTGTAATTATTCTCGGGTGTAGCGCCCTCGAAATAAGAACGCGCGATATAGTTGCGTCCCTCGGAGAACTGGCCTCTGATGAACTGTCTGTCGCTCTCGGAGAAGGTGTTGGGGCCGTTTAAGAAATCAAGCATCCTCTCGCCTTCCGCGAAATTCGTCGAGCATACGTCGAGCGCGATAACAGCCAGTGCCGCAGTCGCATAGTAGTCGGTAAGCTTAGCCTCGGGCATAGCCTGCAGCTCCTCGAGAGTGGTCGGAAGCTTATCGAACTTGAACTTTTTGGTCTTGTTGTCGACAGCGTTCTTGATGCCCTGCTTTGCCTTGTTCGCAATGTCGTTAACGGCGTGATTGATCGTCTGGTTCACGCTGCCTTTTGCGTTGCTCACGGAACCGTTGATAGCATTGGAAACCCCATTTTTCGCCGCTTTTTTGATAATGTCCAGAATACCCATTCTATACCTCCTGTCCGGCTCCGGTCACGAACCGAAACCGCTCTTTTATAACGTCAGTACTTTTCGTAAGCGCACGATACCCTGCGCCTCAAAAGCCTGCCGTAACCGGCCTCGCCCCTGAACTCTCCGTCCTCGTATACCACGCTGCCGCGCGACATCGTAAGTACCGGATAGCCCTTGAGCTTCATGCCCTCATATATAGTATAATCAATGTTTGAGTGCATTTTGTCAACCGTAATCGTAAACTCCTTCTTGGGATCGTAGAGCACGATATCGGCGTCCAGTCCGGGCAGGACCGCTCCCTTTGTGTCGCATCCGAATATCCGCGAGGGATTGTATGAACACAGTTCAACCGCGCGCTCAAATGAGATCATGCCCTTATTCGCCGCATTGAGCATATAGGGGTACATATTCTCGATGCCCATCACGCCGCAGGGCGCCAGGGTAAAGTCGTCCTTGCCCCAGTCCTTTTCAAAGGTCTGTGCCGGACAATGATCTGTCGCCACGGTATCGATGACTCCGCGGCTGATGCCTTCCCAGAGCGCGATCTGGCTCTCCTTGCCCTTCATCGGCGGCGAGCAGATGAATCTGATGCCGTCGGGGCGCTTGAACACTTCGTTGGTAAACGCCAGATAATGCGGGCAGGTCTCGGCATACACCGGAATGCCCTCCGCGCGCGCCTTTGCGATATACCGCTCTCCGGCTTCGCTGCCGAGATGCACGATATAGATCGGTGCTCCTGCTGCCCTGGCGAGCGTTACGGCGCGTATGTCGGCCTCCTCCTCCGCTATCTCGGGGCGTGAAAGATAATGATACCAGACATCCGTGAGGCCCTCTTTCTTAAACTCCGCACGGTTTGCCTCGACGATGCCGTGGCTCTCCGCATGAACGGTGATCAGCACGCGTTCTTTTGCGGCACGCTGCAGCAGCTCGTACAGTGCCTTGTCGTCGAGTCCGAAAGCGTAGGTCATATATGCCTTTATGCTCGGGAATCCCTGTTTTGCCATGTCGGCGATCTCGTTAAGCCGGTCGGCGTTTACCTCGCTGATACCGCCGTGGAATGCGTAGTCGACGCATGCCGCGGGCTCCGCCAGACGGTTCCTGTCGGCGATCTCCTCCAGCATCGGCTTGCCGTTTTCCTGAAGCGTATAGTCAAAAACCGTCGTGGTCCCGCCGCATGCCGCTGCCCTCGTGCCCGATTCGTATCCGTCGGCGCTCACGGTCTTGCCCATCATAGGCATCTCCAGATGCGTATGGACATCGATAGCGCCCGGCAGCACGTACAGTCCCGAAGCGTCGATGGTCTTCGAAGCCGTCTTTGCGTCCAGAGCTTTTCCGACCGCCGCGATCTTTCCGTTCCTTACGAGCACATCTCCCTTAAAGGAGCCTCCCGCATTGACGATCTTACCGTTTTTGATAAGTATCTCCACAAAAACACCTCCCCTGAATATGTAAACCCGTATTTTTGCAGCGCTTACTTCCCGGCTTCCTCCGCCGGAAGCAGCGCGTCTTTCGTATAAACTATGCCGGCGTTCCAGAGCAGCCACCCCGAATAGCCGGAATCATATACCGCCTGTATCTGGTCGCGCACCTCTTTTTTGCCGTAGTCCAGATGATGCCTTACCCATGAAGCCGTGAAATCCTGCAGCCAGGGGCGTACCTGGGCCTTGTTGCCGACCGTGTCGTCGATCATGTAGAGGACCTTCCTCGAATCGAGCATAGCGTTGTAGACCAGCTCGTAAGGGTGACAGTCCGGATAGTCCAGATTATAGTAGCCGTTCGCGTAGTGGGACGGATATACCATGGGGCAGAGATAATCGAGGTACTGCGCCATCCTGTAGTAGCTCTGTCCTACGATCTTTGCGTCGATCGAGCTCGTGATAACGGCACCGAACAGGTCGCACGAAACGAAGCATCCGAGCGGCTTGACCTCCTCGCAGAGCTTCTTGATGCCGTTCGAGATTGCGTCGATCTTTGAGACTTCGTTGACTATATCGCCGTAATCGTAGCTCTCCGCGCCGAGATTTCCTTTGTCGGTAGGGAAACGGATATAGTCGAGATTGACCTCGTCAAAGCCGTCCTCAGCGCAGCATTTGCATACCTCGATGATGTAGTCCCAGGCCTCCTCGTTGTAAGGGTTCAGCCAGGTGTAGCCGGTATTGTCCTTGTAGAGCTGACCGTCGGTCTTAAATATGCACAGGTCGGGTCTCGATTTGCTGATCACGGGATCCTTCATGGTTACGACGCGGGCAATGACGTAGATGCCCATCCCGTGCAGGCGCTCGATGAATTTCCCGACATCGGGGATAGTCCACGAAAGTGCCTTTGCCTCCTTCGCTATCGGAGAATTCATCTGATAGGAAATGGAGCCGTAGTCGGATTTGATATCCACGACTATCGTATTGAGCTCGGTCTGCTCGACCAGCTTCAGCGCGTCCTCAAGCTTTGAGTTGAACTTCTGCGCCGAAAGATATATGCCTCTCGAATCGACACGGGTCCTCGTGTCCACAAAGTCCGCCATCCAGACCTCTCCGTCGAGGTCATCGTAGATCGAACCGCCGTCATCGGCCTCTTCTTTGGGACTGTACCAGAGGCCGTAAATGCCGGTCTCTGCCGCCGCCCCGGTAAGATCCGCGTCACCGTCGCCGGCCATGGCCTCGGCGAATGAGGTCGGAGTCGGCGTCCCCGCTGCATCGGGCTCCTGTTCCTTCATGACGCCCGAATAATACTTTGCCGCGATATAGCCTCCGAAGCCTATGCCGCAGGCGAGTACGACAACGAGTATTATCGCGAGTATCCGCCCGAACGAGGGCGGACGTCCCCCGCGGCCGCTGCCGTAATCTATATACATGTCGCTCTTTCTCATGTATTATCTTCTTCCTTCCATTGCATCGTAATTAGGCGTGCTGGTCCTGCCCACCAAATTCTCGCCGGCCGATTCATGCTTGAGATGCTTTTCCAGCCTGCAGAAAATATTGACCACATCGGGATCGAAGCTCTTTCCGCTCTCTGCCCTGATGATCTCTATGGCAACCTCATGCGTGTATCCGGGCTTGTAGCAGCGTTCGCTCACGATCGCGTCGTAAGTGTCCACCACAGCCATTATGCGCGCCGCGAGGGGGATGTCGGTCCCCGCCAGGCCGCAAGGATAGCCGCTGCCGTCCCATTTCTCATGGTGATGATAAGCTATGTCTATCGCCATCTTGATAAAGCCGTTCTGTGAGTTCTTCGCGTAAATGCCGTTCAGCGTCTCGACTCCGGCCACCGTGTGCATCATCATGATCGATCTTTCGCGTCCGGTCAGATGACCCTCCTTTAAGAGTATCTTGTCCGGGATAGCCATTTTGCCGATATCGTGCAGCTTTGACGCGATCTCTATCGTGCTGATGAACTCGCTGGTTATCAGCTTTTCGTATTTGTGTGTGAGCGAAAGCCCCGTCGCGATAAGGCGGCAGTTTCGCGAGATATTCACCAGATGCATGCCGGTACCGTCGTCTCTGTCCTCGGCCAGGGCAGCGATCGCGAGAGCCATATTTTTGCGCTCGTCCTCGATCTGGTGCAGCTGCTGGTTTACGAGCCTGTGCAGCTTTTTGTTGTTGATCAGCAGCTCCTTCTGCAGCTCGAAATTATGCAGATGGGTCTTCAGGCTCATCAGCACGTCCGTGCGCTCGAAGGGTTTTGTTATATAATCCACCGCTCCGCTCTCGTAACCCTTTATGCGGTCGGCGGGCGCGGAAAGGCCCGATACGAATATTACGGGTATGTCTCGTGTCTTGACGTCCTTTTTGAGGAGCCTGCAGTATTCGTATCCGTTCATCTGCGGCATCGTGATATCCATAAGGATGATGTCGGGCAGCTCGGCCTCCACGGCCTTCATCGCGAGCTCGACCGCGGGCACCGGGCGCGCGATATATCCCGCTTCCCTCACGATATCCGCCAGCGTCATAAGATTGGATACCACATCGTCCAATATCAGGACATTCTCCGTATCTTTTCTCTTAAACTCCATATATGCTCCCAAGCTCCTTGATAAGCTCCATTGCCTGATCGTATTTTTCCTTGCGGACATTCAGCAGCAGCGAAAATGCCTTGTTCTTGCGCTCCGGATCGTTCTGCGAGATATAATTCCTGATCGTCGTCGCGAAATTCTCCGCTTTTTCCCAGCTCCCGAGCTCGATGCAGATCATGAGTTTTTCCAGATTGATCTTAAGCAGGCCGAGGTCTCCCTCCGACTCGGCATCCTCGCCGGCAAAAGAACGGTCGTCGGGCATATCCATGGAAACCGAAGTCAGCGCGCTGCCCGAAAGATCGTAATCACCGACGCTGATATCCTCCTTTGAGGCTACCGGGAGCGCCTTTGAGAACTCAAAACTGCCCTCGGGGAACGCCACGGGGTCCGCTGCCTTCTTGTCGCTCTCCTGTACCTTTACCGTAAACGAGAACGTGCTGCCCTTGCCCTTTTCGCTGTCCATACTGATGGTCCCGCCCATCAGAGTGACCAGCTGCTTTGTGATCGCCAGTCCCAGTCCGGTCCCGCCGTAACGCCTGGTGATCGAGCCGTCCACCTGCGAAAAGCTCTTGAACAGCTTGTCCTTTTCCTCGTCGGAAATGCCTATGCCGCTGTCCATTACCATAAAGAACAGCTCGGTCTGCCCATCTTCGAGTTTGTTTGCGGTAAGCTCGATGGCGATCTGTCCCTGCGCGGTGAACTTGATCGCGTTCGAGAACAGATTGTTGAGCACCTGTCCGAGCCTCAGCTCGTCTCCGATCACATAGTCCGGCACGTTCCTGCTGATGTTTACGATCAATTTAAGGCCCTTTTCGTTTATCTTAACACTGTGGAATGCCAGCTGGTCGTTCATGAATTTCTTCAGAGAGAACTCGGCGTTGACTATCTCGATCTTGCCTGCCTCGATCTTGGAGAAATCAAGGATATCGTTGATGATCTGCGTCATGTTGCTGCAGCAGTGCAGGATGATGCCTACGGTCTCCTCCTGCTGGGGCGTCATCTCCGTGTTCATAAGGCCCTCGGCCATGCCCTTTATGCCGTTGATGGGTGTTCTGAGCTCATGCGTAATGTTCGCGGTGAACTCGTTTTTCATTTTATTCGCGGCCTCGACGTCCTCCATCGCCTTGCGGTGATTGCGGACCGCGTTGTATCTTTCGGAATCGTTGACCGCGAGAGCCGCGATCTGCTCACCCTCGGTCGCATCCACAAAATAGCATGTCAGTTTTACCGGATAACAGGTCTTGTTCTGACGGTACGCAAAGGTCTGCATGTACTCGCCGCTCTGCCAGGTCACGCCGTTGTGCCCGCGGTGTATGGCCATCGGGAATATCTCGGTGATGTTGACCTCGGAAAAGTCCTGATATTCGGTCTCCCTGTATGCCGTATCATTTGCATAAACAATACGCCCGCTCCGATCAAAA
Source organism: Lachnospiraceae bacterium (assembly GCA_016288005.1). Lineage (GTDB taxonomy): Bacteria > Bacillota > Clostridia > Lachnospirales > Lachnospiraceae > RUG11977. The sequence continues at coordinate 15,565 of JAEEXY010000002.1, read as the reverse complement.
AGGAAGATCGACTCGCGCGTTTTCTTCACAACCTCGGCCAAAATACCGAGTATCCGTTCTCCGTTATCCGTTGTCATCCGCAGTTGCTCCTAATAAGGTAAAGCTTTCGTTTACAGTATACTTCATGCTCCGTCATTATTCAACTTCCCGCTTTCGACGTTTTCTTTGTTCACGTCAAAAAAGAAAAGCAAGTTCAGAATTTTTGATTTTTCGGTTGACATTTCACATTATTGCGATGTATAATCACTATAAAAGATAAATACGAATATGTGATTGTTTAGTACGAACTATTACAGGAGGTCCATAATGAATTTTAACGTACGTTTAAAGCAGCTCAGACAGAAGAATAAGCTCACGCAGAGTGAACTTGCCGATATCCTGGGATTAAAGCCCACCGCTATCTCGAACTATGAGTCTAAGAGAAACGAGCCTTCTTTCGATAAGCTCATCGCTCTTTCCAAATACTTTGACGTATCCTGCGACTACCTGCTCGGTATTTCCGATGCTTATCTTCCGATCGTCGGAGAGGTTCTCGATAAGGATATCGTTGAGTTCTTCAATCTGTACCAGCAGCTTAACTCTGCCAGCGCCGAGGAGGCCCGCAACTACGTGAGCTACCTCATCTACAAGCAGGAGAACATGTAATCAACTGCGTCAGCCGGACGCATGCGATAAAATCTATAACCCGATAACCCGACCGCTGCGGATGAGTCCGCAGCGGTCTTCTTTTGTCATTTTCTGTATTTCTTGTAGATCCTGTTGTATACGATCGGGAGCAGCGGCACTCCGAGCGCGCATCCCGCGATGAGTACTATCCCCGCCGCCGATATGTTTCCGAGTCCCAGGAATGTCGATGTCCAGAAGATCAACGAGAACGCGATCCACATTATGCCGTTGGCGCGGTTGTACGCGGGTATGTCCGATATCTCTTCTTCCTTTACCGTACTGCCGCTCCAGAACCACATGGGTTTCTTTCTCCGGATCGCGTAAATTCCGAGTCCCGTAAGCAACGCGCTGCAAGGTACCATGATGATCAGCCAGATGATGATTCTGCCCATAGTTTTCCCTCCTTAATCCTGCTTCTTTTCATCCTTATTCCTGTTTGCGAGCTTATAGACCAGCTGCAGCAGATATATGATCACCGGCACAACGAATGTGCAGTAGATAGCCAGCCTGAAGATCGCCTGCGCGTTCTCCGATTTCCCGAGTGCCGCAACGATCGCTACCAGATACATGCCGACCAGCAGCACGATGCCGATGATCGCCGCGATCTGTCTTATCTTTTTAAACTTCTTTTCGTCCATGTTTTCTCCTTCCGCTTTTCCGGTGATGCTGTATCATTCCTTCGCCTCGCGGCGTATCTTCTCCATGTATTCCTTTAACTGTTTTTCGAGTCCCAGGTCTCCGGGGAAATAGAACTTTTTCCCTACCAGTGCGTCCGGCAGATACTGCTGGTCGCAGTAATGGTTCGGGTAGTCGTGCGAATACCTGTATCCGTCGCCGTGGCCGAGCTTTGCCGCGCCCTTGTAATGCGCGTCCATCAGATGGCCCGGGATGGGCGGAGTCTTTGATGTCTCGACCTCTCTCATCGCGTCAAATATCGCATTGACGGCGGAATTGCTCTTGGGAGCGCAGGCCACGTAAGCGGCCGCCTGGGCAAGTATTATCTGCGACTCCGGCATGCCTATGCGCTCCACGGCCTCAAACGCGGAGGTCGCGACTACCAGCGCCATCGGATCGGCGTTCGACACATCCTCGGCCGCGCAGATCACTATCCTCCTGGCGATGAATTTGATATCCTCGCCCGCATAGAGCATCCTTGCCAGATAGTAGATCGCGGCGTCAGGATCCGACCCCCTCATGCTCTTGATGAACGCCGAGATCGTGTCGTAATGGTTGTCCCCGCTCTTGTCATACCTTAATACTCTCTTCTGTATGCACTCCGAAGCTGTCGCGAGGTCTATATGTATCAGCCCGTCGTCGCTGCGCGCGGTCGTGAGCACTCCGAGTTCGAGCGCGTTCAGCGCAGCCCTGGCGTCACCGTTCGCGGCATCGGCAAGGAAATCGAGCGCGTCGTCGTCGATCGAGGCTTTGTAACTGCCCATACCCTTTTCGGCATCGTTAACCGCTCTGATCAGCAGCTTCCTGATATCGTCCGCCGAAAGCGCCTTAAGCTCAAATATCACGGAACGCGAAAGCAGAGCTCCGTTGACCTCAAAATAAGGGTTCTCGGTGGTCGCGCCGATCAGGATGATCGTACCGTCCTCGACGAACGGTAGCAGATAGTCCTGCTGCCCCTTGTTGAAACGGTGTATCTCATCGATAAAGAGCATCGTGCGGCGCCCGTACCCTCCGAGCGTGGTCTTCGCTTCCGCTACCACGTCCTCCATGTCCTTTTTGCCGGCCGCGGTCGCGTTGATCTGGCGGAACTCGCAGCTCGTCGAAGCCGCGATCACGCGCGCCAGCGATGTTTTTCCGGTGCCGGGCGGTCCGTAGAAAATAACGGAGCTCAGCCTGTCTGCCTTTATCGCGCGGTAGAGCAGCCTGTCCTTGCCCACTATATGCTCCTGTCCCACTACCTCCTCGAGGGTGGTCGGACGCATGCGGGAGGCTAAGGGAGACTCCTTTTCCGTATTTTTTTCCTTCATGTATTCAAAAAGATCCATATCCTCAATCGTACATCGCGTGTACGCCCGAAATAAGTCTCGCAGCTTCGGCGGAAAGCGTCCTGCCGCTGCGGTAGATTATATAAAAGCATCTCTCTTCCCCGAGGGAAAGCGGATAGCAGTACAGCCTGCCTTCTTTTTCCATATCCTTCGCGGCATGGTACGACATCACCGAAACCCCCGCGCCCTCGGCCACCATTCGCTTTATGGCCTCCTGGTTGTTGCTGCGGATGATGATGTTGAGCGCCTTGTCGGAATGCTCCTCAAGAATAGAATCGGCCGCTTTTTGCGTGCCCGAGCCCTCTTCCCTGAGTATGAGGGGTTCCTCGAGCAGTCGCTTCGTACCGGCTTTGCTCTTACGAAGTTTAGTATAATATGCATTGACCGGTGTTACAAGTACCAGGGTGTCTTTACAGAGCAATTCGCCCTCAATCCCCTTCAGCTGCGGCTCGCGTCCGATAATGCCGGCCTCGACCGTGCCGTCGGCCACCATTTCCTCGACCTCGGCGCTGTTGCCCTGGCTCACCCTGACGCGCACGCCTCCGTTCACCGACAGCTCCGCTATCACAGGCGGCAGCAGATAGGTCGCGGGGATCGTCGATGCTCCGAGACAGACGCTTTTCTCCCCTCTGCCCTTCGTCTCTTCTTCGATGCTGTTCTTCAGTGCGACCATCCTCGCAGCCAGCGGATAAACGTTTCTTCCGTCCTCGGTCAGGCGCAGGGACTTTGTCGTCCGCTCAAACAGCCTGCAGCCGAGATCCTTTTCCAGCTGCGCTATATGCGCGCTGACGGTCGGCTGGGTCAGATACAGGTTCTTCGCGGCTTTTGAGAAACTCAGATTATCAGCGACGCTCACAAAGCTTTCCAATTGCTTCAATTCCATGATCTGTCTCCTCTTCGGTATTAAAATACCCGAACGAGAACCTTACGGTTCCCTCAGGGAAAGTGCCCAGGCTCCTGTGGGCCGCGGGCGCGCAGTGCAGTCCGACACGGGTCAGTATCCCGTATCCGTCCTCGAGCATAAAAGCCGCGCGTGCCGCGTCCATCCCGTCAAATACGAGCGAAACGACTGCGGTATACCGCTCGTCCCGATCGTGCGAGGGGCAGTCGCCGCAGGGCTCTTCGGAACACGAAAAACCTTCGGTATCCCTTCCGACGATCCTTACTCCCGGGATGTCCTTTATTCCGCTGATGAACCTCTCGCAAAGCGCATTCTCACGCTCCCTGATGTTCTTTATCCCTGTCTTTTCAATGAACTCAAGTCCCGCCGAAAGCCCGTATATCCCGGGGAGGTTGAGTGTCCCGGGCTCAAACCTGTCGGGCAGGATATCGGGCATGACCTCCAGATGCGAGGCGCTCCCCGTGCCGCCCTCGAGCACCGTATCCATCAGGCCCTCCGCTCTCTTTCCTATGCAGAATCCGCCCGTTCCCTGCGGGCCCATGAGGCCCTTATGCCCGGTAAAGCACAGAACATCTATGCACATTTTTTCCATGTCGATGTCGAGTACGCCGGCCGTCTGGGCAGTGTCAACGATAAACAGGATATCCCTTTGTCTGCACAGCCTCCCGATCTCGGCGATGGGCTGGACCGCGCCGTTAACGTTGGAGGCGTGCGTCATTACCACGGCTCTCGTATCCGGCTTCAGGAACTTTCCAAAGCTCATCGCGGAGGTTACGCCGTACGCGTCGCAGGGCACCCTGTCAAACGTAACGATCCCCTTCTCCTTAAGCGCCGTAAGCGGCCTCATCACCGCGTTATGCTCCATTGAGGAAGTGAGCACATGGTCTCCTTTCCCCAGCAGCCCTTTAAGGACCATGTTAAGGCTCACGGTCACATTCGGCGCAAAGATAACGTTTCTCTCATCGGGCGCGTTAAACAGCCTTTTGAGCTGCCCCCTGACCTCGAGCACCTTATCTCCGGCATCGTAGGCGGACGCGTAGCTGCTGCGGTTTACATTGCTCCCGACCTCTTTTATGTAGCGGCAGACCTCGTCCGCGACCGTACCGGGCTTCGGGAACGATGTCGCCGCATTGTCAAAATAAACAGTTTCTCTCTTCATGGCTTCTCCGTAGTATTCGACTTTACATTCATTTTAGTCCATTTATAGGTTTTTTCAATATATCATGTAAAAAAACGTAATAATTCTATTTTTGTTTCGTGTTCATGAATGCTAAAATATTTGTAGGGGGATGCAAAAGTTTTGTTCCCCGAATAATAACATAATAACAAGGATGGGTTGTATTATGCAAACAAAAGACAAAAAAGAGATCCTTGCGATCGCGATATGCGGACTGATAACCGGCGCGATCGCCGTAGCCCTGGTGGCCTTCGGAAATCCCGCCAACATGGGCTTCTGTATCGCATGTTTCCTGCGTGACACGGCGGGCGCGTTAAAGCTCCACAACGCGGGAGTCGTTCAGTACATCAGGCCCGAGATCATCGGCCTCGTACTCGGTTCACTCGCGATGGCTCTCATCAAAAGAGAGTTCGCCCCCAAGGGCGGTTCCGCTCCTCTCACACGCTTTGTGCTCGGCTTCTTCGTAATGATTGGCTGCCTCGCTTTCCTCGGCTGCCCCTTCAGAATGATCCTGAGACTCTCTGCCGGCGACCTTAACGCTCTTGTCGCTCTGGTCGGCTTCGTATGCGGTATCCTGACCGGTATTTTCTTCTTAAAGCGCGGCTTCTCTCTGGGACGCTCCTATAAGCAGCCTGTTACCGACGGCATCTCGTTCTCCGTTATCCAGGTCATCCTTCTCGTTCTCCTGATCGCGGCTCCCGCTTTCATCGCATTCTCGGAGAGCGGCCCCGGCTCAAAGCATGCGGCTGTCGCCATCTCGCTCGCTGCCGGACTTGCGGTAGGATGCATGGCACAGCGCACACGTCTCTGCATGGTAGGCGCTACGCGTGATCTCGTTCTCTTCGGAGAAAAGAAGCTCTTCATCGGTTTTGCCGCTATCTTTGTTGCAGCTCTCATCGGAAATATCGCAACCAGCCGCTTCCACCTCGGTTTTGAGCAGATCGGCATGGTTGCTCATTCGGATCATGTATGGAACTTCCTCGGCCTCTATCTTGCAGGCTTCGGCTGCGTACTTCTGGGCGGCTGCCCTCTCCGCCAGCTGATCCTCGCCGGCGAAGGCAATTCGGATTCGGCTGTAACTGTTCTCGGCCTCGTTATCGGCGCAGCATTTTCGCATAACTTCGGTCTTGCGGGCGCTGCCGCATCAAAGGCTGAAGACGGCACCATCAAGGCAGGCGGCGTAAGCACCGCGGGCAGAGCTGCCGTCATCATCGGTATCGCGGTCGTTCTCCTGATCGCCGTGATCAATACATTCCTTAAGAAAAACGCTAAGAAGGAGGCATAAAAATGCTGGACGCAAGTGGACTTTCCTGCCCTGAGCCTGTTATAATGATACAGCAGGCTATCAGATCAAACGAAAAAACCTATGAGATAATGGTCGACAACCGCACCTCCGTCGAGAACATCACACGTTTCGGCGAGCATCAGGGCTTTACCGTAACGGTAAGCGAAAAAGACGGCGACTATACTCTCAGACTTACCAGATAATGGACTATACAGCTACTTTTTATTCGCACTTCGGTGCCATGAGATTTAAAAAAGAGATTGAAGAGGCGGGCGGAAATGCCCGCCTCATGCCTGTTCCGCGCTTTTTGAGCTCTTCGTGCGGAACCTGCTGCGCGTTTGCGGCGGATGCGCTCCCCACACCCTCGCATCCCGATGAGATCGAGCAGATCGTGAAAATGACGGGTGATGACAGCTATGAGATTGTTTTTTCAAATCTATGATCCGTCCGAGGGCCGGATCGTTACAGGAGAGATAAGGATATGAGCGAAGACGTAAGACTCACCAGACTGGCAAAATGCGCCGGCTGCGGCGCGAAGGTAGGCGCGGGAACACTGGCAAAGATACTCACCGAGCTGCCCGTAAAGAGCGACCCCGCTCTGCTCGTAGGCTTCGATACCAGCGATGACGCATGCGTATATAAGCTGGACGACCATACCGCGGTCATACAGACTCTCGATTTCTTCCCGCCGATCGTGGACGATCCGCGCATGTTCGGCCAGATCGCGGCCTGCAATGCTCTCTCCGACATCTATGCGATGGGCGGTGAGCCAAAAATCGCTCTCAATATCATGACCGTCACAAAGACCATGTCCGAGGATACGGTGCGGGATATACTGCGCGGCGGCTATGAGAAGGCCTACGAGGCGGATACGATCATCTGCGGCGGCCACACGATCCACGATGAGTCGCCCAAATACGGCCTGTCAGTAACCGGCTTTGCCGATCCCGCGCGTATCCTTAAGAATTCCACCGCACGTCCCGGAGACGTACTGATCCTTACAAAGCCTCTCGGCATCGGGATACTTACCACCGCGGCAAAGGCAGGGCTCGTCGATGCCCCCGTGATCGACAGGATCACAAAGCAGATGGCCACACTGAACAGGGCTTCACGCGACAACATGGTCAGATACGAGATCCACTCCTGTACCGACGTGACCGGTTTTTCTCTCATGGGTCACAGCTACGAGATGGCCGCGGGCAGCGGGACCACGCTGCACATCAAAGCAGATTCGGTAAAATTCCATCCTGAGGCTTTCGAGCCCGCGCATATGGGATTCATACCCGACGGCGCATATAAGAACAGGGATTATGTCGGCGATCATTTTGCCACCGCAAAACCTGTTGACCGCGCTCTGCTGGATATCTTCTTCGATCCGCAGACCTCGGGCGGACTGCTGATCTCTGCCGCAGAAAAAGACGCCGGCAGCCTGCTCACAGACCTTCTGTACCATACCGATGCCGCGATCATCGGCTATGTCAGCGAAAAACAGGATACCGACCTGATAATAGAATAATTCGATATGCATAATCACGAAAAAGGGGGACGAAAAACGTCCCCCTTTGGTTTATACTGATCGTACCGGATCAAAGCTTAGGATCGAGCGGCTGCAGCTTATACTGGATGCCGATGTCCTTTTTCATGTACTTGCGGTAGAATGCGGATGATATCCTCTTCATGATCATCTCAACATTCTCATAGGATGCCGTCGGAAGCAGGATAACGTACTGGCTCATGCTGTATCTGGCCAGAACATCGCCGCGTCTTAATGTCTCGTTGATCGCGAACTGCAGATCCTCCATGGCCCTGTTCATGACCTTAAGGGGAGCGTCCTCGTCAGTGGTCGACGAAAGCGTGATGAGACAGAGATAGATGGAGTCGCCGCTTCGCGCGCAGGCTCTGGCTTCGAGCTGATAAACATCCTTAAAGAACTCATACTCGCAGAAGAACGCGCCCTGCGCCTCACCCTGCTCACAGAGGTCCTCCTTGATGATGCCTATATCGGTCTCTATGCTCTTGGTCGTTTTAACGATGGTCTTGTACAGGCTCTTAAGCTCGGGCGAAGGCGTGATTCCGAAACGCTTATAGAACATGTCGGTGGAATCACTGTACTGCTTCAGTGCCTCGGCCTGCTGGCCCGACTTATACAATGCGTTGATAAGGTCAAAATAGAGGCTCTCGTCGAGCTTTTCGACCGTCAGCGCCTTACGGCATACATTAATGATCTCCTCATAGCGCTGGCCCTCGTAATACAGGGCGATCAGCTCTCTGACGGCGTTCATGTAGATCTTATGATAGTAGGAAGATATCGGGATGACCCAGCCCTCGTTGTTCCTGGGGAGGAAGTCTCCCTTATAGAGCGCGAGTGCCTCCGAATACAGGTCGATCCTCTCCTCCTTGGGGAGTGACTTGACCGATGCACGGTTGCAGAGGAGCTCGAACTCGTCGGTGTCAACCCTGGTAACCACATCATGGTTCCAGGAATACTCTCCGCGCTTTAAGACGATAAGATCATCGCCGTCCTCGGTCATGATCGGCTCGAGGCTCTTACGCGCGCGGTGCAGGAGCACCTTCAGCGCTCCGGAAGGGTTATCGCTCTCGCTGTCGTCCCACAAAAGGTCCGTCAGCTCCTCCTGCGATACCGTCCTATCACGGTTCGCCATAAGGTATTCTATAAGGTTCCAGGGCTTTTTGGAACGGTTGCTCTGATCATAGATCTTCTTGTTCTTGAAAGAGATCGTGAACTCACCGAGCATTGTAACATAGTATTCCTGCTTCATAAAATGACCCCCCAATGTAGGAATTAATCCTCTATATTTAATTATATATATCCGTTTTTCGTCTGTCTACCATTATTTTCGCTTTTTTGCATATTTTTTGTAACCGCGCGACCCGAAAAAACCTTTTTTGTTCGTTTTCTCATTTTCGTATGGTTACAAATTGCCTGTAATACCGCTGTTTAAATCTGTAACCGCAGATAGATACCGTTTGTATCGATATCATTTATCGTGAAAAAAACGGTCACTTTATTCGAAAGAACAAAACGATGGATTTATCGCAAATATGTATTTTTCTTGACATTTTTCCGTTTTTGTTATATTATATTTAAACTGGTGTATATCCGTGCTTTATCTTGCACTATCGGGCATTTCAGACACCAAATATTGTATTGGGAGGGGTAAAACAGTGAAAACGATACTCGTTGTGGACGATAACAGTGTTGCGCTCAATCTGGCAAAGAGCATCCTGTCGGACACATACAGCGTTGTTACAGCCATTTCCGGCGAAGAATGCATCAGCATTCTCAGCAAAGCCAGCTGTGATCTGATACTCCTCGATATACGCATGCCCAATCTCAACGGCGTGGAAACCCTGAAAAAACTCAAAGAGAACGAGCTCACCGCCGAGATCCCGATCATCTTCCTGACCGGAGATACCGATCCCGAGATGGAGCGCGAGTGCTTTGAGCTGGGCGCCTATGACGTTATCAGAAAGCCTTTCCAGAAGACCACTCTCAAGGTCCGCATCAGCCGTACCCTCGAGCTGATCGAACTGCAGAAGGATCTTAAGGGCCAGCTTCTCGAAAAGACCAAGGAGATCACCAGGATTTCGCTGAAATCCATGATGATGATCGCCAACACCGTAGATAAAAAGGACCCTCTCGCCGCAAATCACTCCACCAACGTTGCGTGGTTCGCGGTTGAGATTGCGAAGCGTATGGGCTGGAACAGCGATGAGCTCTTCAACCTCCAGAACCTCGCTCTGGTCCATGATATAGGCAATATCTGTGTTTCCGACAATATCATCCGCAAGAACGGACCGCTGACATCCAACGAATACGAGGCCGTCAAAAAGCACACCTCGCTCGGACGCAGCATACTGCAGGATCTTACAGTTATTCGCAAGGCCGCGGAGGTGGCGGAGACACATCACGAGCATTATGACGGCACCGGTTATCCGAACGGTCTCGCGGGAGACGCCATCCCGATCGAGTCCCGCATAATCGCCGTTGCCGACGCTCTCGATTCGATGACCTCCGACCGTTCCTTCAGGAAAAGACTGGATAATCCCACGATCCTCCATCAGCTTCAGAACGGACGCGGTACGCAGTTCGATCCCGCGATGGCAGACATAGCCATCTCACTTGTCAAAGAAAATAAGATAGCCCCGATACCTTCGGAGCTCGAGCCCGAGGTCGACCTTGCCAGCGAGAGCAGCAAGCTCCTGCAGAAGGTCCTTCAGGAATACACCAAAGAGGTTAAGACCGACGCGCAGAAGGATGCGCTCACAGGCCTCTGGAACAGAGCCTACACGATCGATTTCCTCAACGAGTTCCTTGTGGACAAGCGCCACTGCGGCTGCTTTTTCATGATCGATATCGACGGCTTTAAGCATATCAACGATACATACGGCCACATCACAGGCGACAGCATCATCGTGAAGCTGGCCGACACCCTTAAAAAGATAGTCAGATCGGACGATATCGTCTGCCGTATCGGCGGCGATGAGTTCATCGTATTCTTCAAAGGCGTGGCATCCCGCGAGTTCGCTTCCTCAAAGGCCGAGGAGATCATCCTCACCCTTGACCGCGACAAAAACGAGTACCATATTTCGGTTTCCATCGGCATCGCGACCGCTCCTTACGACGGCAACGATTTCGTGACCCTCTACAATAAGGCCGACAAGGCTCTGTACCATGTCAAGGAGAACGGAAAGCACAGCTATCACTTCTACAGTGATGTTATCGGCCACGTCCGCTCCACGGCCAAGAGCACGCAGATCGACCTTGAGTACCTGCGCCGCTTCATCAGCGAGCCCGGCAGCAGTCCGATCGGAGCCTACCAGGTTAAGTACGATACGTTCAAAAAGATATATAATTACATGCTCCGTGCCCAGAAACGCAGCAAGACTCCTCTCCTGCTGCTTCTGCTGACACTCAGCGGAGCCGGCGACGAGACGCTCGAGAGCGATATCCTCGACTCGGCGCTTGCCTGCCTGAAGGAATCGGTCACCACCTCACTCAGATGCGGCGATGTGGCCACCAATTATTCCTCCAGCCAGTTTATAGTTATCCTGACCGATGCGAACGAGGCAAACGGCTACACGATCGCGGAGCGTATCCGCAGCCGTTTCTATAAGAGCATCGATAATCCTTCGGTCAAGCTCAACTATGTTATCGATTCGTCTCCCGAGGCTATCTCGCACAGCTCGTTCGAAGACCGCGATTTCGATGTGGATTCCGACGACAGCTTCATTGTGGGACGGGAAAATAACGGCGAAGAGACCTTTAACTGATAAGTATTTTATCGATTCGGTATTGACGTAACAACCATTGCCGTGTATCCTTTTTCGAGGATACACGGTATTATTTTGTAAGGAAATAACAGATATGAACAAAAGAACAAAAGCAATGATAGCAGCGATCTCGGTCATGTCACTCGCCACGGTCGCGCTTGTGGTTTTTCTCATCACCAGGATCGGCGCGGATAAAAACGCCGGCCCCGCAGACACAGCTCCGACTCAGACCGCATCGGGCACGGCCTCAAATGTGACAGGCACCCCCGACGCGGCATCATCTCCCATCGGCACGGATACTCAGGATCCCGAACCCGTCAGCGCAGCACCGACCGCGGGAGCCGAGTCAACCGATACTCCCGCTCCCACCGAGCCCGCAGCCACCGCGACACCCACTCCGGCGATCACCGACGATCCGAACTCGCCGATCAGGGCTAACGCCACGGTAAACGCATCCGAGCTCAACGTACGTACCGGAGCCGGGACCGATCACTCAAAGCTGACCGTCGACGGAAAGGATGTATCGCTCGTCAGGAACAACCGGGTACAGATCGTCGAGGCAGTCGGCGACTGGTTCCGCATCATGGTGGCTGTCGGCGACCGGGCTGTGGAGGGCTACTCCTACGCTCCCTACATCACTCCCGACAAGGATTCGGGCTTTAAGGGTGTTTCGGCGATCGCGGGTGCAGTCGATATCGAATCCGAAAGATATAAGGATTACGACAATATCCTCAGAGAATGGTGGTACGACCGCAATTCCACCCATACCATCCCCAGACCCGGATACGCGAACGATATCTCGGCCAGATTTAAGGATTATGACGCATACTACGCCAACACAGACGTTTCCCCGGACGACAAGGTCATCTATATAACCTTCGATGCCGGCTACGAGAACGGATATACCAACCAGATCCTCGATACCCTGAAAAAGCATAACGTAAAGGTCTGCTTCTTTGTGACCACGGGATTTGTCAAAGAGGCCCCCGAGACCGCGAAGCGCATGAAGGATGAAGGTCATCTGGTCGGAAACCATACAAAAAATCATCCTGTCCTGCCCAACAAGACCGATGAGCAGGTCGAGGATGAATTAAGATCGGTTGAAACAGTATTTAAAGAAAAGACGGGCTATGAGCTCGACCGCTATATCCGTCCCCCTCAGGGAGACTTCAGCGAGAGAACCCTGAAGATCCAGCAGGATATGGGCTACAAGACCATATTCTGGAGCCTGGCGATCCCGAACGACTGGGATAACAACAAACAGGATCAGGTGGACTCGCTCGGCCGGTTCAAGGCCGATCACCACAGTGGATGCATAGCGCTGGTTCATGCAAATTCCAGCGCCAACGCAAAAGCTCTCGACAGCATACTTACATTCCTCGAAGGCGAGGGCTACCGTTTCGGTACGCTCGACGAGCTGAAATGAAGCTAAAAAACGGCGGGACTGTCATTCAGGCAGCCCCGCCGTTATTCATATCCGGCTTATACTCTCTTCTTTGCTTCTTCGAGCGCTGCGATCACACGGTCGCACCACTCGTCAAACTCAGGGTCTTCCTTCTGGCATTCCTCCGGATGGGAAAGAACATAATCGAGAGCGATCTTTACGCCCATGTCAAATCTGACATTCGTTCTCATATCGGGAACGACGCGCTTCAGTTTCGAATTGTCAAATATCACGGATACGGACTTGTCGCCGAGCAGGGCTCCCGTAAAGTCATAGCCGTACTTGTCTCCGACCGCTCTTAAGAAATCCGTGGAAACATGATATGCATTCAGTTTGACTCCGAGTACATCCGCTATCGTATTATAAATCTGGTCCCAGGTCAGAGCTTCGTCCGATGTGATCTGGAAAGCCTCGCCGATCGCGTGCCTGTTGCCCATGAGTCCTGTATATCCGATCGCGAAATCCGCGTTCCATGTCAGTGTCCACAGGCTCGAACCGTCGCCCTGTATGATGACGGGCTTACCCTCGCGCATTCTCTTGATGACCTGCCAGAAGCCGTTCTTTCCGTGAACTCCGAGCGGTACGTTGCGCTCGTCGTAGGTATGGCTCGGACGAACGATCGTTACGGGGAAACCTTCTTCCCTGTATTTCTTCATCAGGAACTCCTCGCAGGTGATCTTGTCGCGGGAGTACTGCCAGTAGGGATTCGCGAGCGTCGTGCCCTCGGTGATGATGTAGTTTGCCGCAGGCTTGTTGTAAGCCGACGCCGAACTGATATAGATATACTGTTTTGTTTTTCCGGCAAAAAGCCTGTAGTCGCGCTCAACCTGCGATACATGGAACCCTATGAACTCACCGACAACGTCAAAGGTCATATCGCTGAGCTTTTCGATGACCGCTGCCTCGTCATTGATATCAACCGTGATCCTGTGAACAGCCTCAGGCAGCACATGGTCACGGTTGCCCCTGTTCAGTACCCATACTTCCCAGTCCAGTTCATTAACAAGTCTCTTAACGATAGCGGTGCTGATGGTACCTGTTCCGCCGATAAATAATGCTCTCTTCTTCATGTAAAACCCCCATTCTGCGCGTTGATCGCCGTTCAAATCTGTTCATCTTCCCATACGAAGCTGCTTATTACGCCGGGCATCAGGATAACCTCGGCAATGTATTCGGTAACTGTCTCGAAATCCTCGCGGAAGGTGATCTTCCGCGCAGGGATCGTACGTCCGCTCACCATATCGCGGAGTGCCTGCACCTGCTGCCTCGTATGAAGCACAACACGGGTGGAATGAACATTGCCCTTCACATATCTGTACAGGATCATCGAACCGTCGTCATAGGTAAACAGCGAGGTGTCCCTGCCGCTCGCGTATGTTGTATTGCCTTCGCCGTTCAGTACGCGGCGGTAAACATCCATCGTGGCACCCGGGAGCTTGTACAGATCGGCGTCATTCTCGGGTATAGACAGGATAAATACTCTTCCCTTGCCGTAAGTGCTGCGAAGTACCATCGTTGTGTGCAGATCTCCGTCTCCGCCGTTCAGCAGCGACCACGAAGCATTGTTTCCGTGTACGATCTCGGGGAACAGCAGCGGTGCGCGGTTGTCAATATATCCCGCAAAATCTCCTGTTATCCCGTAGCGTGTCACATTAAACTTCCTGCTGGTCAGCCATGCCTCGGTCAGGCCTGCTGCCCTCAGCTCATCTCCTGCCCTGCGCAGGAAACCGGTCGTGATCACTGCGTCTCCGCCTGCCTCAACGTAGCTCTTAAGCTTTGATACTATATCGGGATCTCCCGCGGCAGTCTCCGTGAGCAGCATTCTTGCTGCCTTTTCCGGGAACACGGGCGTGGTCTCGATCGGAAGACCGAGCATTCCGAGCCTCATCTCGAGATGATTCTCACCGCAGGCCTCATGCGGGATATATGTCGGGATTCCGGTGGGTATTCCCACTCCGTCTATGATCTTATCTATCTTGCCGAGCTGGAGCCCCATCGCGCAGACAAAAGGATTGTCCACGAGGTCGCTCCACATGAAATGCATGAGCTCCTTAGCCTTGGCGAACGCGGTCAGATACGCCTGCTCGATGTATCTGTCCATTGACCAGCATTGATAGGTGTCAAACCAGCCTCCGCCGCATCTTCCGGGCCATGCGTTCTCGAGGAACCTCACGAGCGAATAGCTCAGATACTCGGGCAGATGCTGGTCCGCGTACGCGGGGCTTCTGGTCTCCGTGCCGATGTAGGTCGCGTCGAATATCGTGTCCTGAACTCCGGGAAGGTAACCGTCGAAATGGAACGACTCCCTCCAGTTCGGATACTTGATTATCATCTTAACCCGCGGATTTACTGCCTTAGCAGGACCTACAATCAGATTCTTCGAGACATCCGTCATCAGCTCGCGCCTGAAGGTCACCCAGTCGCGGTCGCCCTTTTCCTTGATGCAGCGTTCGCAGGTGCAGTTTGTGAAATAGAAATCGTCGAGGATTATCTCGTTGAACATCGATGCGGCGAACTCGGAAATCTCCTTAAGCCTCGCGCGCATCGCGGGATCCGTATAGCAGAAAGTGTTGAAAAGCCTGCGTTTCCCGGTCTCAGCGCCCTCAAAATCATCGATCGTCGTGGTGATCGCGCCCGAAACCTCTACGCCCTTTTCCTCAAGAAATGTCCTGATCATAGAAAGCTGCTCTTTCTTGACATCGCAGCCTCCCCTGTGGGACTCAAGATAGACCTTATCGAGCCCGATGTACTTCTCGATGAAGGAATAGTCCTTCTCAAGCCTTTCGGGCGTCAGTCC
>JAEEXY010000109.1 GCA_016288005.1 Lachnospiraceae bacterium | reverse complement strand
GGTCTTGCGTATCTCGCGCATCGCGTCTATGCCGTTGATGCCCGGCATCTGTATGTCCATTACCGCGATATCCGGCCGGAAGGTCTCCGCGAGCTCTATGACATTGCGTCCGGTCTTTGCGAACTCCACTTCGCAGTCATCGCCGAACTCCTTATGTATTATGAACTTCAATGAATCGATGACTATGCCTTCGTCATCTGCAAGCATTATCTTGTACATCTTTTCTCCTGTCCGGCCGCTATCCGCCGGTCCTTTTGTGTGCGTCAACGATACTGTGAGCCCTTTATATCGAGGTAGATCGTGAATCTCGAGCCCTTGCCGGGTCCGTCGCTCTCTATCGAGAAGCAGTCGTCCGTTCCTGCGAAAAGCTTCAGGCGGGCATAGACATTATCCATTCCGATGCCGTTCGAATCCTTTTTCTCATCCGACGCGGGACGGCCGTTCCTTAAGCGTTCGACGGTCTCCTCATCCATCCCGGCTCCGTTGTCCTCGATCCTGATGCAGGCCGTGTCATCGAGCGCGTAGACGCTCATCTTTATCTTTCCTTCACCGAGCATCTCGCGTATACCGTGGTTCACGCAGTTTTCGACGATGGGCTGGAGGATCATGCTGGGCATCTCGACATCCGTCAGCGAGGCGTCTATATCCTTTTCATAATGGATATCGCCGGAAAAGCGCACGTTCAGGATGTAGATATAGTTGTCGACGAGCTCGAGCTCCTCACCGATAGTTACGGTCCTGCTGCCTTTTTTGACATTATATCTGAAGAACTCTGACATGACCTGCACATACTCGTAGGTGCGGTCCGCGCCCTCCATCATGGCCAGCTGCGCGCCCGCGTTCAGCGTATTGAACAGGAAATGCGGGTTGATCTGTGCCTGCAGGTATTTGAGCTGCGCGTCCTTCAGGTGTGTCTCCATCATCAGCTCTTTTTCCTTAAGGATACGCTCGTTCTCAGCGCTCTGGCGTATTTTCTCGATGTAATCCTGAACGCTGGCGACCATTTTGTTGAAAGCCCTGGTCACTACGCCTATCTCATCGTCCGACTCCGCGGGAACCGTGGAGATCTCGAAGTTTCCCTTCGCTACCTCGTCCGCCATGCCGGCGAGCGACCTCAAAGGCCTCATAAGGTTTGACGTAAGGTTAAGTATCAGCAGCGCGGTCGTGAATATAACCGCTCCCATGATCAGGTTTCCGAACAGTTCGAAGCGTCTGAACGCCGTGAGCATCTCCCTGTAGCTCTCGGTGTTGTCCATGAATCGCTCGTTGTTCAGGCTGTATATGTAGTTGTTGATATAGCCGTACAGCCGCGTGGCCTCCTCGTAGCGGGTCCTGTACTTTTCTACGTTCCTGCCTCGTTTCGCGTCTACGGTCTGGCCTACCTCATCAAGATACGCGGCCGACATGTTTTTCACGGAACGCTCCATCCTGCCGAGCCTGCTGTCCGTTATCTCATCGCCGAGCACCTCGGTCATCTCCGCGAAATTCTGTGCGCTGCGGTAATAATCCTCGAGCGAGTCACTGGTCTTTGTATCCAGATACTCGGTCATGCTGTCCTGCACGTCCTTGATCGCCGCGGATATCTCGTTCAGCTGCAGATTGGCCTTATATACGGTATCGATCCTGTCAGACATCCTGTTCATGGCCACCAGGAGAACGATATTGATGATGAATACCAGCATGTTTACGGCCAGCGAGATGCCGGTCATCTTTATCCTTAAGGGGAGACCCTTGATCTTATTGATCATGCTGTTCCCCCTTCCTGTATTCACCGACGTTCGTCTTATCTATAACATAGCTGTCCGCGGTAAAATACTGGCTCGTATTGCCCGTTTCGTAATATTCCGTCAGGGCGTCGATGCAGTATCTGCCGAGCTGCCCCGTATCTATCGAAAGCGTCGCCCGGATAACGTCTCTTTCGATGCCTTTTAAGATCGCGTCGGAATCGTAATATCCGAGGATGTTTACGCGGCCTACCTCGTTGTAATCTACAACGGCCTGATATACGCTGTTCGTATCGTTCTCGTTAAGGCACACGATTATGTCGGGTATGTTCTCTTTTCCGCTGACAAAGAGCTTTCTGACCGACTCCTCAACGGAAAAATTGTTTGAAGCGTCAACAGCCTCGAGGCTGATCGCTATCGGCTTGTGCCTGCCCACCGCGTCGGGGATATCCTTTTCTATGGCCTCCTGGATCGCGGCCGCGAGCACGTTCTGTCCCGAATCCTCGGAGCCCGCGTCGAGCAGCACCGTCACATCTATCGTTTCTCCGGCAAACTCCCTGAAATTGGCCATATCTATTATGAGCTTTCCGTATTCCTTGCCGAGGTTGTAGTTGCCCACTCCGACAAAGCTGAGGCGCTCTGAGTTGGTATTGTCGTTGAGCAGGGTGATCACAGGGATGCCCGCATTGTAAGCCTTTTCGATAAGCTCTGTCATGCCGTCCGCCTCTCCCGCGGTCACGATGATGCCGTCCGCGCGCGCGGCGATGGCCATTTCCATGAGATCTGTCATCGCATAGTCACCGGAAAGGTTCTCAGCGATCATCTCGACATAGGCATTCTGCTCTTTAGCCTCCTCCAGCGACGAAGAATATACAGACTGCCAGAACGAGGAGCCGGGATTGTCCGTGATCAGCACATAGTATTTCCCGTAGGTCACATCATCGTGCGGGCTGCTCAAAGACCCTGAAAACGCGATAAAGAATATGAGAAGAAGACCGGTAAGCACCGCAAGCGTACCGGTTATCACCCATATGCTGATAAGATTGAATTTCTTATTGTTCATGTCTCATATCCTTTTTTGCTCCGGCACGGTGCGGGAGCTTTGTCATCGCTATATACGCGATCAGCACTCCGAGCGCGCAGACCGCCGTTCCCGTGATCAGCATCGCCCTGATCCCCGAACGGTCAAGTATCACTCCGCTGACAAGATTTGAAAAAACTCCGCCGACAGTTATCGCGCTCGTGATAAATGCCTGTCCCTTTACCTGGTCCGAGGCGTCCATCGTTTTGCTGACATAATAGGCGCCTGCAGGGATAAATACCGCGTACGCGAACAGCTGGAACGACTGGCTCAGATACATCATCGGCATCGATCCCGCAAAGATCAGGATGAGTATTTTAACAAAGAAGGCAAATCCCGAGAACACCAGCAGCTTTTCCGCCGATATCCTCTTGAGTACGAGCGCTATCAGCGCCATAACGGGGAGTTCCAATATCGCCTGCAGAAATGTCGCGTAGCCGAGCTCCGTTTCATTGCCGCCGAGCTCATTTATGATGCGGATCATGAAATCGTTGATCATATTATGGGCAAAGAAAAAGCAGACCGCTGCGACAAGGAACAGCATGAACGCAGGATACGCGCCCACGAACGAGGCGATGGAGGTCTTATTCTTTGCCGAAGCTGCCACGCCTTTATCCGGTTCACCGTCACCGGCACGTTCACCGTTGCCTGCGGCAGCTGCGGTATCTGTGCCTGCCGTGTCATTATCGGCCGGCTCCGGTTTTCTGAAGATATAAACGACTAATGCGGAAACGATCATCGTACCGATATTAACCCACAGCAATATCGATACGCCGTTTCTCTCAACAATACCGCCGATGATCATCGATGTTACCGCAAAGCTCGCCGAACCGAGTCCGCGCGCCAGACCGTACATGATGCTGCAGCCCGCTTTCTGATATTCGAAGCAGAGCGCCGTCATCACGGGCTGATACGCAAACTGTATCATATATATGAGCGCATATATAAAGAAGATCACCGCTTTATTGCCGGGCAGGAACAGCAGTACAGCCGAGCCCGCCAGTATCACGAGCACGGAGATCATGATGAACCGCCTGTTCGTCAGATACCCGGGTCTGTCAATGACATCGGCTATGACCGGCTGCAGGACAGCCGATACGATATTCGCGACCGCCAGCAGTACGCCGACCTCGGTGTTGCTGAAACCCTTTGCGATAAGATAGACCGCGGCATACGCGTGCACGGTACAAAAAGCCGCGAAATACGCGACATTGAGCAAAGTGTATCTGACAGTTCCCTTTACCGTTGTTCCGTGCATAAGAATCTCCCGTTTACCTTATTTCCTGATGAGATCGCTCAGGTGCTTGCTGCCAAAGAAATCCTGAGTAAGCTTATAATACTCGGCCCAGAGCGCGATCGTGCGGCATTCGGACGCCTTCGGGCAGGGCGCGGCATTGGCTTCGAGGCATGCCACACTCGCCATCGTGCCTTCCATCAGCTCGATGACCTCTCCTATCGTATATTCCTCAGGCTTGCGGCAGAGCTTGTAGCCGCCGCCCTTTCCGCTGGCTCCGACGAGCAGTCCGCCCGCCACCATATCCTTAACTATTATCTCAAGGTATTTTTTGGAAATACCCTGTCTGGCTGCGATATCCTTTAAGGGGATATAACTGCCGTTGTCGTTTTCAGCCAGGTCGATCATCACTCTGATCGCATATCTTCCTCTCGTAGAAATCATGATATTACCGCCTCCCAGTTGTTTTACCTATTATACCTCAGGGTAATAGGGTAATACAACAGGAAAAATTTTTTTCAATTCACCTATTGACACGGTAGGTTGATAGTGTTATATTACGATTAACTTATAAAAAAGGAGGCGTCGTGATGAACAGATCAGCAATCGTAACCAATATCGTCATGTGTTGTCGAATGCGCATCTCCCGGGCATCAGAAATGGCCGGGGCGTACGACTGTGCATCCGCGCGCCCCGTTAAAAAACAATAATACTGCATCAGCATATTGTAAGCCATTTGCCCGGGAGTAAAGCATAAGCTCCCGGGCTTTTTTGCGCGATAAGCGAGCGCACTCAGCCTGCGGAGCAGTGCCGGACGATATCGGTACAATCACGAGCCGCAGGCTTGTGATTGTACCGATACGAACGGCAGACGCACGAAGTGCGGCTGAGTGCCGAGCAAACGTACATCGAGCGAACAGAGTTCGCGAGATGACTACATTATAAACTAAAATAAAAGGAGAATAAAGATTATGAGCGACTACAGATTTGAAACCCTTCAGTTACACGTTGGACAGGAACAGGCAGACCCGGCTACGGATGCACGTGCGGTACCGATCTACCAGACCACTTCCTATGTATTCCACAACAGCAAGCACGCAGCCGACCGCTTCGGACTCGCTGACGCGGGAAACATCTACGGAAGACTCACCAACTCCACTCAGGACGTTCTCGAAAAGAGACTCGCGGCTCTCGAAGGCGGCAGCGCCGCTCTCGCGCTGGCATCGGGCGCGGCTGCGATCACATACACCATTGAGGCGCTTGCGGCCAACGGCGGCCACATCGTAGCCCAGAAGACCATCTACGGCGGCAGCTACAACCTGCTCGCGCACACACTTCCCCAGTACGGCATCACCACCACTTTTGTCGATGCGCACAGTCTCGCGGAGGTTGAGGCTGCAATCAAGGATGACACCAGAGCCGTATATCTCGAGACCCTCGGCAATCCCAACAGCGATATCCCGGATATCGACGCGATCGCCGCTATCGCTCATAAGTACGGCCTGCCCGTAGTTGTGGACAATACATTCGGTACTCCTTATCTGATCAGGCCCATTGAGCACGGCGCTGACATCGTAGTTCATTCCGCTACCAAGTTCATCGGCGGACACGGAACCACCCTTGGCGGTATCATCGTTGAGTCGGGCAAGTTCAACTGGAAGGCTTCCGGAAAATATCCGAACATCGCGGCTCCCAATCCCAGCTATCACGGCGTTTCGTTCTATGATGCCGTTGGCCCCGCAGCGTTCGTTACATTCATTCGCGCGATCCTGCTCCGCGACACCGGCGCCACCATTTCACCCTTCAACGCATTCCTGCTCCTGCAGGGCGTGGAGACACTGTCCTTAAGACTCGAGCGCCATGCCGAGAACACCAAAAAAGTCGTTGAGTTCCTGAAGAACCATCCCAAGGTAGAAAAGGTAAACCATCCTTCACTGCCCGATCATCCCGATCACGCTCTGTACGAGAAGTATTTCCCGAACGGAGGCGCTTCGATATTCACCTTCGATATCAAAGGCGGCCAGGACGAGGCATGGAGATTCATCGACGCACTTCAGATCTTCTCTCTGCTCGCAAATGTAGCGGATGTTAAGAGCCTGGTCATCCATCCCGCATCGACCACACATTCGCAGCTTAACGACGATGAGCTCAAAGATCAGGGCATCAACCGCAACACCATACGTCTCTCGATCGGCACCGAGCACATCGACGATATCATCGCGGATCTCGAGAAAGGATTTGCGGCAGTCTGAGTTAGTGATACAATAGATTCAAAAATATATGGGAGGAAAATATCTATGTCAAACATTTACAAAGGAACACTGGGACTTATCGGAAACACCCCTCTGGTTGAGGTAACAAACATCGAGAAGGCGCTGGGGCTCGAAGCCACCGTGCTCGTAAAGCTCGAGTATTTTAATCCCGCAGGAAGCGTTAAGGACCGTATCGCAAAGGCCATGATCGAGGATGCCGAACAGAAGGGCCTGCTCAAGGAAGGCTCCGTCATCATCGAGCCCACATCGGGCAATACGGGCATCGGACTCGCTTCGATCGCGGCAGCCAAGGGCTACAGGATCATTCTGACCATGCCCGAGACCATGAGCGTTGAAAGAAGAAACATTCTTAAGGCATACGGCGCAGAGCTCGTACTTACCGAAGGCGCAAAGGGCATGAAGGGCGCCATCGCAAAGGCTGAGGAGCTCGCGAAGGAGATCCCGAACAGCTTTATCCCCGGCCAGTTCGTTAACCCCGCCAATCCAGCCATCCACAGAGCCACCACGGGTCCCGAGATCTGGAAGGACACCGACGGCAAGGTAGATATTTTCATCGCAGGCGTAGGTACCGGCGGAACGGTGACAGGCACCGGCGAATATCTCAAGTCACAGAATCCCAATGTAAAGGTTGTGGCATTGGAGCCCGATGATTCACCCGTTCTCTCCGAGGGCCGCAGCGGCGCTCACAAGATCCAGGGTATCGGCGCAGGTTTCGTTCCCGACGTACTCAATACCAAGGTTTACGACGAAGTATTCAGGGCCTCCAATCAGGACGCGTTCGAAACCGCTAAGCTCCTCGCGAAGAAAGAGGGCATCTCGGTAGGTATTTCCTCGGGCGCTGCTCTGTTCGGCGCGATCACACTCGCAAAACGCCCCGAGAACAAGGGCAAGGTTATCGTAGCGCTTCTTCCGGATAGTGGAGACCGTTATTACTCCACAGCTCTGTTCACAGAGGCCTGATCTCCGCTTAGTTAGTTTTTCTCCAATCATAAAATACTCCACCTGAAAACAAAAGTGCGGGCTGCGTGCCCGCACTGCTTTTTTGCACTTCTTGCACTGTTTTCGCCGGTCAGAGGTTTTTGAACGG
The DNA here is from genome assembly GCA_016288005.1 of Lachnospiraceae bacterium. Taxonomy (GTDB): domain Bacteria; phylum Bacillota; class Clostridia; order Lachnospirales; family Lachnospiraceae; genus RUG11977. Next base: position 309 of record JAEEXY010000109.1, on the reverse strand, counting down.
TGTTTTGAGCGGCGTTCAAGTGTTTAAATATCTAAGAATTTCTTAACTTCCTCCAGCCGCTCGGTTGCAACGCGCCGTCCGATCTGATATACGCGCTCGAGCTCGTCCGGGTTGCTCTCGGTACGGCTGATGCCAAGGTCGTAAGGGGGACGGATAACGAGGGAGACGCCTGCTTTTTCGCGGTCATTGATCTCGCGTATCTGCTGGTTGTAGCGGATATGGCGTACGTCCATCACATCGCGCATCACGGGGTATTTGCGGAGCAGCAGGTGCGCTAAGGGCAGCGCCGCGCTCTTTTTCTTTACATAG
>JAEEXY010000032.1 GCA_016288005.1 Lachnospiraceae bacterium | reverse complement strand
ACCCTATTATACGCATAAGTAACTTTTAATCCTTTGGTTGATTGTTACTAGCAAAAAGCAAGCTCCCCCGAGCTTGCTTTTTGCTGTCTAAAGATCATTCTTCAGTCTTTTCTTCGGTTTCCGCGGGAGTATCGAGCTTGGTGACCCTGACCTTGCGGATCATCTTGCGCTTGGTCTCGAGAATGTCAAAGCGGTACCCGTTATACTCGACCGTAGCCTTCTCGTCATCCGCGGGGATCCTGCCCAGGATCGATATCAGCAGACCGTTCAGGGTATCGAAGTTCTCCATATCGTCATCGTCGGGCTCCACGCCTGTGGCCTCCGAGAGCTCATCAAGATGCGTCTCGCCGAGCACCAGCCAGATCGTGTCGTTGCACTGCCTGATCAGCTGTTCCTCATTGTCGAACTCATCCTGGATATTTCCGACGATCTCCTCGAGTATATCTTCCATCGCCACGATGCCGGCAGTCTGTCCGTACTCATCGATCACGATCGCCATATGCACGTTCTTGTTCTGCATCTCGTGGAACAGATCGTCGATATTGAGCGTATCGGGAACCATGAGAGGCTTGCGCGAGATATCGAGCAAAGTGCGGTTTTTATAATTATTGCCTGCGTAGCACTTAACAACGTCCTTTAAGTGGATAACGCCCACGATATTGTCGATGTCGCCCGTAAAAAGCGGGAATCTCGAAAAGCTCTGACGCGCCATGAACTTCATCGCGCTCTCAATATCCATCTCGGAATCCACGGCCACGATCTTGGTCCTGTGCGTCATGATGTCGCGCGTTTGCTTCTCGTCGAACTCTATGATGTTTGAGATCATCTCGGCTTCCTCGGCCTCGAGCACGCCCTGCTCCTGCGACTCATTGACCATCGATATGATCTCGTCTTCGGTAACGATGTCCTCGGCGTCGGAATCCACGCCGACGATCTTAAGTAAAATATGACATCCCGCCTCGAGGCAGCTGCCTATCGGCGCGAGCAGCACGGTGATCAGCTTCATGAGGCCGAACAATCTGAAGAAATGCTTTTCGGCCTTAAGACTGCCGAGTCTGTCGGGAATGATGTGCGATAAGAGTACCACCAGATAAATGAAAACGATGGTAGCTAAGATAACATAGACCACCGGAAGGATCTCATTCCCGTGATACTCATAAGCCGCATCGTAGAGAGCAACCGCGATATGCCTGGCAAAAGCGATACCGTCCCCGATGAGCGCGATGCCCATGCCGGCACGGACCGCGTTCAGGAACGCCCTCTCCTTATTGTCTATAAACTCGAGCGCGGCTTTAGCCGTAGCGGCATGCTCCGGGTCCTCCTCGTCGTCATCCGCCGTTTTCTCCAGTGTGTTATAGCTCAGGTTCTCAAAGGCGGCTTTCGCCAGTTCCAGAAAATAAGCAATGATCGTAAGTGCAGCAATAATGATGATCCCGAGCCACGGGTGTCCGTCCATAATGTTGTGATATCCTCCGTATATTTGACGCCCCGAAGTATCGGGGCAGATTAAATGTGCAATGTCAGTCGGCGCGTGTCAGGCTCCTGATCCTCGCGATGACTGCGGGCAGGCACTCTGCGATGTCCCCCGCCGTGATGCAGTCTTCGCAGGCTCTGTCCGCTGCCGCGTCTCCGGCCGCCGCGTGGATGTATACTCCGCTGCGCGCCGCCTCGTAAGGCGTGAGTCCCGCGGTCATAAGACCCGCGATCAGACCTGCCAGAACGTCTCCGGAACCGGCTGTGGCCATGCCGGAGTTGCCGTTGGTATTAATATGCATGCGCCCCGCCGCTGCGGTCAGCGTACGGGCGTCCTTACATACATATGTTAATATATTATTATAAGTGTATTCATAGGCCGTGTCAAATATGCGGGCCTTTATCTCATCAGCTTTTTTGCCCGACAGACGCGCCATTTCGCCGATGTGCGGAGTGAGTACGGCAGGCGCGGTAAACAGCGAAGCGATCGCCGCGGGACGGCTCTTAGCCGGACAGTCTCCGACCGTTTCCGCGATCAGGTTCAGAGCATCCGCGTCAGCTACGATCTTCTTACCCGATGCCAGCACACGTGCGAGCACTTCCTTTGCGGCCGCCGATCTGCCAAGCCCCGGGCCGATCAGCACACAGTCCGCCCAGTCCAGTCCCGCAGCCAGCACTCCCGCGTCATATCCGCCGTCATCCTTAAAAAGCACGCCCGTCATAGCCTCGGGCTGCTTATTGTTCAGGAGCGCGACAGTATCCGCGCAGGTCAGCACCTTTACCATGCCGCAGCCCGCCATGAAAGCGGCGTGTGTGCACAGATATCCCGCTCCCGCGCAGCCTTTGTTCCCTGCTATCACGAGCAGTTTTCCGTATGTGCCCTTATTGCTCCAGATATGTCTGTCGGGAAGCCGCACCTCAGTCTCCGAGGAAAACCGCGTGACTATGTCGCTGTATTTCTCACTCTGCGCGAAAAACGCAGCATCGCATGCGGCATCCGTATCCGCCGCCTCACCGACGGTGTCTGCTGCCTCCGCAATATCATCACTCGCCCCGCGGATGAGTCCCGCAGTCTCGGGTATGCTCCCAAGCGCCTGCGCGATCAGCCCGGCAAAGGTCACCGCGCCGTGATAGCGCAGGTGTGTATTGTCTTCCTTGCCGTCGGGGAAGGCCGCGTATTTCCCGGCCGGAACATGCACGAAAAACTCCTTTGAAGCCTCGTCGCCGACCGAATCCATCAGCTCCCTGCTGAGGATGTTTAGATCGACGCAGGGGACATGCTCTTCCCGCGCCAGCTGCAGCACGGCTGCGGGATAATCACCGTGCGTCGGTTCGATCCTGCCCGCTGCGCCAAAATGTCTCCTCTCGAGCGGCGTGATCAGCACCGGCTGTGCGCCGCGCGTACGCGCCGTATCGATAAAAGTCCGCAGATTGTCGGTGTACGCCCCGAAAGGCTCCGTGTAGCGCGTCGGGTCCTTGTCCTTTTCGTCGTTATGGCCGAACTGTATGAAGAGATAATCGCCTCTGCGGATCTCCCGCGCGATGCGGGCGAGCCGTCCCTCATCCATAAAACTCTTGGTGCTGCGCCCGTTGACCGCGTAGTCGCGCACCTCGACGCCGTCCTTCACATACAGATCGAAGACCTGCCCTATCCCCGTCTGCGGATAGGAATCGATATAGTTACGGGCAGCCGTTGAATCGCCTGCCCAGAAAATAATGCTCACTCTTTATGACTCCTGTTTATCGTAATGGCCGAGATGCTCAATCATCCCGGTGCCCGTCTGCGGCTGTCCCGACCGTGAACCACTTGTCCTTCGCTGCCGAAAAACCGTCTCGGTTTATGTCAAATGCGCAGAGATTCTCGCTGAATGCTTCCGGCACACAGCCGAAGAGAATGCCGTTCGCCGAGAAAACTCTCATATCCGTCGATACATTGTCCAGCGAAACGGACGCCTTCGCGTCACGCGTGCCCATGCCGGTCGCGAGATTGGACTCAACGTCTATGAGCAGCCTGCAGTGACTGCACGCTATCGACAGATCGCCTTCGTCCGCTCCGATCGCAGCCACATTCCAGCCCCTGACGGTTATTTCGATACCGCAGTCCCTGATGCCTATAACACCCGAAGTCCTCTCGGCCGCGCCGATGCCGGTAACCTGATTTCCGGCGCCGAATATGCGCAGAGCCGTATTCAGGATATGCGTATCCTGCTCTCCGAACATCGAACCGATCATCGTACCTTTGTTGATCCTGACGTCGATCGCGATATCCATGTTTGTGATATGTACCGGGACCTTATCCTGATATGAGCCTATGCAGACGCAGTTCGAAGCGGCGCAAATGCTCTTGAACGCGCCGGAACGCAGATCGATCGCCCTCTCATGCGAGGAAGACCTGCCTCCTATGCAGATGCAGTTCTCACCGCTGATATTGATCTCGAGCGTGCCCGACATCTGCGAGATGATGCGTCCGAAAGCGTAACGGTAATCGTTTCCGATACCGAACGCATTGGTAAATGTAGGCGCGATCGTCAGATTGCCGCTGCCCTCGAGCGTGAGGTTAGCGCTGTCCGGAACGCGGATGCCGTTGCCGGTAAATATATTGCCGCCCTCGATATTGAGTACCAGCGATGACTCCTTGCCCAGGTCTATGATCGGTGTAGTGTCGACATCACCGATGCTGACATTGCGGATTGTGAGCCTGCATTTCGAATGGTCCTTGATGCGGATCGATACGGGCGACTGGAAATCGGGATTGCCTACCAGCGTCAGGTCTCCGCCCGACAGCAGCAGAATGCTGTATTTCTGCAGTGAAAGATCTACCAGCGAGAGGACCTTCTCGTCCTTTGCTATATAAACCTTTTGTCTGGAATTGCCCGAAACTATGTCGAGGTTCGCCCTGCTGATCTCCGAGAGCAGCTGCGGAGGCAGTGTCTGCAGAGGTCCAGCCTGAGGCTTTGCGGTATAGAAGCCCTGTATCAGGTCGACGCCCATGCGGATGGCCGCGTGCAGCTCCTCGGCTGTCTCCACGCCCTCCGCGAGAGCCTGGAAGCCGTTGTCGTGCGCGAACTGGATGATCGTATTTACGAAATGCTGCTTTCTGGGATCAAGATGCAGCTCCGAAATCAGGAATCTGTCGATCTTAACATAGTTGGGCAGGAATTTGAGCAGGTTTGTAACGTTGGAATAACCGGTGCCGAAATCATCGACCGCCACCTGGAATCCGTAATCCCTGCTGCGGGTGCCCAGAAACTCGATCGTGGTCTCCTCCATGTCGGTCTCTTCGGTAACCTCTATAACAACTTTCTCGAACAGATCTCGATACTCTCCCGCCAGCTTGAGGAACTCCTCCTTGGGCAGATAGTGTCCGGGAATGCTGTTGATGAATACGAGGCGGTCACCTATCTCATCGCGCATCTGTCTCATTTTCCTGAGAACATTAAAGAGTGTGGCGTGCTCAACATCGCCGAGCCTGTTCTCCTCGGTCGCGTATTTGAGCAGTGTGAGCGGCGATACGCCGTATTTCTCGGGCATGCGCATCAGAGCCTCATAACCGATGACATCGCCTGTCTTGGCGCTGATTATGGGCTGGAAATGGTAATCTATGTCGTTTTCATCAAGTATCTTGTTGACGAGACTGCGAAGCTCGGGATCCTTCTCACCCTCCTGCAGCGCGGCATAACGGCTCTGGGGCTTGGACTCGAGAACCTCCCTGCTCCTGGCTGATATGCGTACCAGCACCTCTTCGGGGCTCATGCCCGAGTCGGGCGCAACCGTCATCGAAGAGATTGCGATATTGAGTGAATAATCCATTAAGGAATATCTGTTGAAGCTGTCGAAACGCGCGGTGATCCGTTCCTTGAAGGAATCGGCTACGGCATCGCCGTCATCGCCGGTCTCGGTCACGATCAGATATGTGTCCTCATCTACCCTGGCGCAGATGCCGCGGCCCTGCAGCGCGTCCGCGATGAGCTTTGCGCTGGCATTGATGACTCCGAGTGACTCTGAAGCGTCCCAGAGCGCACTGATGCGCTTAAAGTTAACGAGCTTGACGCTGAGCACCACGACGTTCCTGCCGCCCGAAGCCGCCGCTTCCAGCATATTCGCGAGCAGATTGTAGAAACCGCTGCGGTTTAAGAAACCTGTCTTGTGATCTAAGGCATTATCGCTTTCCGAAACGCTCCTGGTCTCCGAGATGAAGAAATTGAGCGCGATCCAGGTGTATACCGAATAGAACCTGCCGAGCTCGTCACGGCCCTTGTTTAAGTACTCAAAGGCCTGCGCGGGGGTCACGAGCATATAATCCCCTATGTGCTCGGTCTCCTCGGTGCCCGAAGAATTGATCACGGAAGTGTCCTTCAGCCTGACATGGGCGCAGACTATGGCATTGCTCTCATCGGTAAGTCCGGGCGAGCTGAAAAGCAGCGGATTGACAACGAACAGCCTGTCATCCTTGCCGAGTTCGATCGCGGTCTCCTCGCGTATCTCGCGCGCCGCTGCCGAAAGGATGGGGTCGTCCGTCTCCAGATCCGACTTATCTATAAGGCCGGCCGGGATGCTGAGCAGCGAACGTCCCGCGGGATATCTGTACTCGTGCGTGAGCAGGAGTCTCGGCTCCCTTCCGGGCGTATAGACGATCACGATGCAGCTGACCGCATCGGGAACCATGGCTTTAAAGGACTGCTCGTCCTTAGTCGCCGCAAGGTCCCCCTCCTTACGCCTCGTGGCATTGAAATAATGCCTTTCGGGCGCATATCTGTAGTCGAATACGTTAAGATAATTCGACGTAAATTCCGGGTAAACCATGTCACGCGTAATCTTAAGATCATCCATAGACGACACCTCGCAGATCAAAGCATTTGTTTATTATATCATTATAACCCAAACCGACGGATATTGTAAGCCCCCGGCGCAATAATCCCGCCAAATCCGATTGAAACCCTACGGCGCTTTTGGTAAAATACTCCTCGGAGCATTTTTATAAGCGTATACAGTTTCGAAAGAGGTTTTCCATGATACTTTCATGTTCAAATATAAACAAGTCCTTCGGCACCGACGTGATCCTGAAGGACGTCAGCTTTCACATAAACGAGCACGAAAAAGCCGCGATCGTCGGCATCAACGGCGCGGGCAAATCCACTCTGCTGAAGATCATCGTCGGCGAGCTTGCCGCAGACTCGGGTTCGGTCGTCATCGCAAAGAGCACCACCGTAGGGTATCTTTCGCAGCAGCAGGACCTGACTCCCGGCAATACGATCTGGGATGAGGTGCTTTCCGTAAAATCCGACATCATCGCGATGGAGCAGAATATCCGCAGGCTCGAACATCAAATGAAGGAGACCGAAGGCGATGAGCTCGATGCCCTGCTCAAACAGTACACACAGCTCACGCACCGTTTCGAGGACGCGAACGGCTACGCGGTCAAATCCGAAGTCACAGGTGTATTGAAGGGTCTCGGTTTTTCCGAGGACGATTTTACGATGAGGGTCGAGACACTCTCGGGCGGTCAGAAAACCCGCGTGGCTCTCTCAAAGCTGCTGCTCCGCACGCCCGACATCATCATGCTCGACGAGCCCACGAACCATCTCGATCTCGAATCGATACGCTGGCTCGAAGGCTTTTTGAGCTCCTATAAGGGCGCCGTTATCCTCGTTGCGCATGACCGCTATTTCCTCGACAAGATCGTGACCAAGGTCATCGAGATCGAGAACTCGCGCGCCGAGACATTTATGGGCAATTACACGACATATTCAGAGAAAAAGCAGGCCGAGCGCTACGCGAAGCTGCGCGCCTACATGAACCAGCAGCGCGAGATAAAGCATCAGGAAAAGGTCATCGAGACCCTGCGTTCCTACAACCGCGAAAAATCCATCAAGCGCGCCGAATCGCGCGAAAAGATGCTCAATAAGATCGAGCGCGTAGAAAAGCCCGTCGAGCTCAACGACAAGATGAACATCATCCTCGAGCCCAACATCCAGAGCGGCAACGATGTGCTCACGGTAAAGCATCTCTCAAAGGGCTTTGACGGGGTGACACTGTTCGACGATGTAAATTTCGAGGTTAAGCGCGGCGACCGCATCGCCATAATCGGCAATAACGGAACAGGCAAGACCACGATGCTCAAGATCATAAACGGCATACTGCCGCCCGATTCCGGTGAATACAGGCCCGGCGCCAAGGTTTACATAGGCTACTACGATCAGGAGCATCACGTGCTCGACCCTGAGAAGACCATTTTCGAGGAGATACAGAGCACCTACCCCGACATAGACAATACGCGCGTGCGCAATCTCCTCGCCGCGTTCCTGTTCACGGGCGATGACGTGTTCAAGCTCATCGGCGATCTCTCAGGCGGTGAAAAGGCACGCGTTTCGCTCGCGAAGCTCATGCTCTCCGATGCCAATTTCCTGATCCTCGACGAGCCGACCAACCATCTCGACATCGTTTCAAAGGAAATACTCGAGCAGGCGGTCGCATCCTACACCGGTACAGTGGTCTACGTGTCGCATGACCGGTATTTCATCAACAAAACGGCGACCAGGGTATTTGAACTGACAGATAAGCGCCTCGTGCAGTACGAGGGCAATTACGATTATTATCTCGACAAGCGCGACGCCGTGATGAATGCAGCCTATGCGACCGGCAGCGGCCGTGCGGTGGTACAGGGCGCATCGGCGCAGAAGCAGTCCGGTACCGGACAGGGCGCCGGCTCTGCAGCGGCCGGCAGCGCATCAGACTCCGCGGCTTCGGGCAAAAATGACTGGGAGGCGCAGAAAAAACTCGCTGCGGCCAGACGCAAGACCGAAAACGAATTTGCGGCATGCGAGGCCGAGATCGCTAAGCTCGAAGCCAGAAACGAGGAGATTGACGGATTGTTCGAGGATCCCGAGATCGCCACAAATTCGGTTAAACTCAGGGAACTGACCGAAGAAAAGTCTTCGAACGAAGAAAAGCTTGAGGAGCTGATGCAGACATGGGAGGATTTGTATGAGAAGCTTAATGACTCTGGTAATTCCGTGCTATAACGAGGAAAAGGCTCTCCCGCTGTTCATGGAAGCTGTCGCGCCGGTAAGAGCCGCGCTCGCCGCAGGAGAATATGACACAGGCACAGGCGAAGTCCTGGTCTTTGACCCCTGCGACACTGAGCTCATTTTCGCAGACGATGGTTCGACCGACTGCACATTGAAGTTCCTGCGCGAGTATCACGCAGCCGATGAGACCGTCAGATATGTCTCGTTTTCGAGGAACTTCGGCAAGGAAGCAGGTATATACGCCGGTCTTAAAGCGGCAAAGGGCGATTACATCGTGCTGCTCGACGCCGATCTGCAGCACCCTGTGGAATATATCCCCGTCATGTACGAGGCTCTGACTTCGAAGACACTCGCCTTCCCCGATGGGGACGGCTCGGTCCGCGGGCATTACGATTCCGTCGCGATGTTCAGAAATAAAAGAAAAAGCGACGGCAGAGTCCGCGCTTTCTTCTCAAAATGCTTTTTCAGACTGATAAACAGGCTCTCGGGTCTGCACCTCGTGGACGGTGCGACCGATTTCCGCATGATGACGCGGAAAATGGCCGATTCGGTGCTCTCGATGAACGAATACAACCGTTTCACAAAAGGGATATTCAACTGGGTCGGATACAACACGCTCTGGCTCCCCTACGACGACGCAAAAAGATGCGCGGGTGATTCCAAATGGACCACCGCGGGCCTCATCCGCTACGGCTTTGAGGGCATATTCGCATTCTCCACAAAGCCCCTCACGATCGCCTTCGGGCTCGGCATAATACTCTGCCTGCTCGCCGTGATCTACGCGGTATACACCGTGATCAGTACTCTGATCTTCGGCAATCCCGTCGACGGCTATCCTTCGATCTTTACGATGGTCCTGCTGTTCGGCGGCATACAGCTGCTGTTCCTCGGCTTCCTCGGCCAGTACATGTCACGCATGTACCTCGAGACCAAACACCGACCGATATACATCATGAAAGAAAGCAGCGAAGATAAATAATAAGACATGGGGGACCTGCTAAGACATGGGGACGGTTCTTCTGTCTGCGAAGTGCGCAGACAGAAGAACCGTCCCCATGTCTTCCCATGTCTTCATGTATTATAGCTTAAAATCTCAGTCTCGTGCCCTCAAAGCGGCTCCTGGTCCTCAGGTAATAGAGTATATACCCTATCCTGTCGTCGAGGCTCTGCTTGCCGTCCGAGACGATATCCAGGGATATCTCCATGTTGAGCACCATATGCTCATCCACCTCGCCCGCATGCTCCTCGAGTATCCTGTGCTTTTCCTCCACGGTCTCCGCATCGAGAAAATCCGCAAGTACCTGCGGGATCTGAGGCTCACCGCCGTTATTGTTCTGCTCTGCCATAGGCTTCTCCGATCCGTGCCCAATACCGCTCCGGGCACACGTTAAATTAATCTCGTAAGTATTATATCACAATATCCGCTCACCGTCTGCCCCTGTCAGCACGCTGTCTCTGCTGCATGTAGTAATCGGCATATTCGTCGGTGATCAGCCTGTTCTGTATCATCTGCTCGAGATTGTCAAGAAAATCATATCGTGACATGGATGTGTCGTCAACCATCTGCTGCAGGATCGCGCCGATGATGTTCTGGTACTCCTGCTGCCCGATGACCTGATCGATCCAGAGGAGTCTCGCCTCAAACGCGCGCTTGAAGTAGATGCTGTGCTCACCCTCGAGCTTGAGCGAATCGTAGATGTGCATGTCGAACTTGTACTTCGCGCGCAGGGCTCTCATTGACCTCGGAGTCACGGCTACGATACCGCCGAGCACATACTGATTTTTGGTGTAATTCGTAATGCCCATCCTGTTCGTGAATGAGTTGAATGTAGGCATCACATCCTCAAACTGCTCGTAAATGCCCATATCGTTCCTGATGCGGTTATAGGCGTCCAGATTCTCTTCTTTGACCTCCGATCTGTAGGTAACGTTCAAGAACTGTGAGAGCGGCATGCTCTCTACTCTCTCGTTGCCCTCCATCAGCAGGAAATAGACGATCTTTTTCTTCATCCAGACCAGCGCCGGGGTACGGGCCGTGTCAAACTTTTTCGAGTCGTCTATGATGACCGGCACGAAATCCTTTTTGACCTTATAGCGGTGGAGCAGCTGCCTGTACAGAATGGGCGTGTACAGCGCCATCTGCTCGTTCTCGTCACGGAGCATGCGGTCTATGCGGGCCTCTTTGGCAGCGCGGGCATCACGCTCCGCGCGCGACTCTCGATTCCCTGGCGCACCCGCAGCCTCGTCGCCGCCGTCCTCGTCAAAGCTCCTGGCCGGACGGATATCGAGCTCGTCCCTGCCGGCTTTGGCCCTGCGGCGCTTACGTCTCCTGCGTCTCCTGAAAAATGAGAAAAATCCCGATCCAGACTCATCGTCCTCATCGCCGTCATCATCGGGGAGTTCCTCTTCCTCGTCATACTCTATGCTGACGATCTTTGAGTCGCCGCCGACCTCTTCTTTCCTGTGCCGGATGCGCTTCGTACGGTCCTCGCCGTCATCGTCGTAGCCGTCGTCTCCGTCCTCATCGGTCTCTTCGGTCATACTGCTGCGGCGGCCGTTCCCGGTCTTACTGCCGCGGGGACGTTCGTCCTCATCGTCCTCATCGTCATCGTCCACGTCCTGTGATACGAAATTTGCCAAGAAAACCATCATCAGGCCGACTATTATAGCCAGCGCGCCCACAGCGAGCGCCCAGAGTTCATAAGTGATGCCTCCGTAGATCGCGAGCGCCAGACCTCCTGCCACCAGCACAAAGACTGCCAGGAGGAAAAATCTGGTTTTCGCCGAACCGTATTTGATTGTAGCTATCAGCCTCCCCACAGCCTTCTCCTTTCGCTTAGCTTCAGCCATTCGCAGTTACGCTTTTCTACCCTTAAGTCAGGGTCATTATTTATAAAAATCAATGATGCCGGAAATCTTTGAATGCATGTTCTCAAACAGCAGATCGAGTATGGTCACCGCCGCCATCGACTCGACCACTACCACCGATCTGGGCACCGTGGTGGTCTCAGCCGCGTCCGCGAGCTCGAGCTCTGCCGTGCCGCCGTCACTGTCTATCGAGTTCATCTTAATGCCTGTCAGAGGCGAAGGCGCGAATGCCGCGCGCAGGATGATCTCAGAGCCGTCGGATACACCTGAAAGCACTCCGCCGGAATGATTCGAAGTCTTTACCACGCCGCTCTCTATCGCAAATCCGTCGGATGCGCCGCTGCCCTGCTGTCCCGCGATCGCGAAACCGTCGCCGAACTCCACGCCGCGAACGAGATCTATCGACATGATCGCCGCCGCGAGTCTCGCATCGAGCTTGCCAAAGAAAGGCGAGCCTATGCCTGCGGGAACACCCGAGATAATAAGCTCCGCTACTCCGCCTGCGGTATTCTTCTCTGCGGCCAGCTCCTTTAAGTACTCCACAGCCTTTTCCGAAGCCTCGGCGTCGGGCATGTTCACCGGACTCGTTTTCAGAACGTCGAGCGAACAGTTGCCGTACTTTATCGAAACGGGTCCTATGGACCTCACATACGAACAGAAAGTAATGCCGAGCTTATTAAGGATCGCCGTGGCCACGGCACCCGCTGCCGTACGCGCCGCATTGTCGCGGTCGGTAACACGGCGGGCCATGCCGAACTTTGCCTCGTAAGCCGCGTCTCCGGTCCCCGGACGGTAGATAAAACGCTCCTCCTCGCCGGGCCTGTATTTGATCGCGGAATTGATGATCGTCATCGAAAGAGGCGTACCGTTGGTGACGCCGTTCTGCAGTCCCGAATTGACCGTCACGAAATCATTCTCGTGGCGTCTCGCGAACAGACACGCCGCGGTCGGTCTCCTGCGGTTCATGTAAGCCTGGATATCGTTCTCGCCGAGCTCGAGTCCCGCAGGCACTCCGTCGATCACCACTCCGATCCCGTTGCCTCCGGTCTCGACCCATGAGGTTATGCTGAAATTCTTCCCGAATGTAGCTCCTGCCATATTAACTCCGTTTCTGCCCGAGCAGCGCCTCGAGCTCTGCCCTGCCCTGCGCGTAATCCTTAAATACGATGCCCTGCATGCCGACTGCCGCAGCACCGTCGATATTCTCGGAAGTATCGTCGAGGAATACGCACTCATCTGCTTTAAGTCCGTATCTGTCGAGCAGGATATTATAGATGCGCGCATCGGGCTTTAAGACCTTTTCCTGCCATGAGATCACGCGTCCGTCCTCAAGTCCGAAGAACTTGAAGTGCGTGCTGATATACTCGTAATGGTCCTCGGAATAGTTTGAGAGCAGATAGACCTTATAACCCCTGCTCTTAAGCTCCGATATCCACCCCGCGGAATAATCGTACTCCATGACGAGCCGCCTGCGGTCCGCGAAAAACAGCCTGATAGCGTCCTCCATCTCAGGGTCCGTCGCGATCATCGCGGTAATGATATCGTCGAGCGGCATCACTCCTCGGTCGACCTCTCTCCAGAGCGCGTTTTTCGTGGTCGCTGCCGCAAGACGCCATGCCTTGCCGCCCGGCTGCCACTCGGCCTCATCGGTAAACCCGAGCTCCTTTATATAATCTCTCCACCTGAAAGCGGCGAGCACATTGCCTATATCAAATACTATATTTTTGATCATATATTCTCTATCTGCCAGTCGATGGCAGTCTCTCCGTGCGATGTAAGGAAATCATTGGCTTTGCTGAAATGCCTGCATCCGAAAAAGCCTCTGTACGCCGAAAGCGGCGAAGGATGCGCGGCCTTAAGTACCAGATGTTTGGGATTGTCGAGCATCGCGGCCTTTTTCTGCGCGGGCGAACCCCAGAGCAGAAATACCACGGGTCTGTCGATCCTGTTTACCGCAGCAATGATCGCGTCGGTCAGCTGCTCCCAGCCGTGACCCTGGTGCGAGTTTGCCGCATGCTCCCTGACCGTGAGCACCGTGTTCAGCAACAGCACTCCCTGATCGGCCCACTTTTTGAGATACCCGTTATTGGGCGTATAGCAGCCGAGATCGTCCGCGAGCTCCTTGTAGATATTGACCAGCGAGGGCGGCGGCGGATTCCCCGGAAGTACCGAAAAACACAGCCCGTGCGCCTGATGAACCTCATGATACGGGTCCTGCCCGAGGATCACGCATTTGACCTTCTCCAGGGGCGTGTACGCCAGTGCGTTGAAAATATCGTCCGAAGGCGGGAATATCACTCTTTTCGAATACTCCTCACGGACAAAATTGTATAACTGTCTGTAATAGGGCTTCGCGAACTCGGGCTCGAGCACTCTCTGCCACTCTCCTGTTATCGCAGCCAATTCAATTGTCTCCTGTCATCAGTCTCCGAAATACTTGTCTATGCCGTCCGCTATGCCGCGTACCAGCTTCTCCCTGTACTCCGCGGTCTGCAGCAGCCTGTCCTCCTCAGCGTTCGACAGATACCCGAGCTCGACATGCGCTGCGGGTATATTCGTCCAGTTAAGGGCGGTAAGGCCGTTGTGTCCGATAGCGCCCCAGTTCTTGGCTCCGGTCTCGGCTTCCATTTCGGAAAGGATGTCCCGGCAGAGCGTCTTACATTTCTCGGCCAGCTGCTTTGAAACAAATTCGTTGTCATCCGAAGGGCAGAAAGCCATGATGCCCTTTATGCCCTCGTTCTCATCGGCATTGCCGTGGATATGGAGAACGATCTCGCCGTTGATGTTCGCGAGCCTCGCGCGCTCCGCGTCGCTGATCGAGACATCGTTGGTCTCACGGATCATATATACACCGTAGCCGCGCTTAACCAGCTCATCGCGCAGCATCAGCGATACCTCGAGAGTCATCTTATACTCGGGAGTATCGGTCGCCGTGCCCTCCGCGCCGGAAGTGACCTTAACCTTGGTCTGGGTCGCTCCGGGGCCGATAGGCTCCTTTTCGCTGACATTGGTCGCCTGATGCGCCGCGTCTATTACGACGGTGTGCTTGCCCGCAGGAACGGACGTAGGCTCGGGCTCGGTGCCTGTCACCGCAGCATCGGCTGTGCCTGTGGGCGCAGTATCCGTGCCGTCCGAAGTACCGTCTCCCGTCTGTGCTGCATCGGTACCCGCCTGTGCTGCATCGGTATCCGTCTGTGCGGTATCATTACCTGCCTGCGCAGCATCGCTGCCTGCCTGATCGTCCGCTGACGCGCCTCCGGGCTCGGTGCCTGCAGGTTCGGTGCCTGTCACCGATGCTCCGTCGGTGACAGGCACCGAACCTGCCGCCTTCTCATCCGCACGCATCATTACCTTTGCCGCCAGCGACATGATCACTACCGCTCCGAGGAATATGGCCGCGATGATCGCGATCCTTTTAATCAGCTCATTCATCGTAATATTTCTCCATTAACGAACCTAAAGCGGGGACTGTTCATCTCCCGCTTAAGGTCTGTCTGTTGATGCGATTATGCCGGGGAACCGTGCACGCTGTCCTCAGCTCTTGAGCTCAAGCAGCTTTGCCTTCAGCTCGCCCTCGATACGTCCGAGCTCGGCCTCTGCCTCTCTGCGCTTCTGCTTGCCCTCTGCCTGTATTCTCATAACCTCATCGAGGGTATTGATAAGGTTCTCATTGGTTGTCTTAAGTGTCTCGATGTCAACGATCGAGCGCTCAGCCTCCTTGGCCGTCTGGATGGTAGCCATCTTAAGGGTCTCGGAGTTTTTCTTAAGCAGCTGGTTGGTCATCTCGGTAACCGCCGACTGAGCCGCTGTAGCCTCCTGGCTGTGCGCAATGCCGAGAGCGAGTACCATCTGTGATTTCCACAGCGGGATGGTATTAACGATCGAGGACTGGATCTTCTCGACCATGAGTGTATCGTTGTTCTGGAGGAGTCTGGTCTGCGGTCCGAGCTGGATCGAGATCATCCTGGTCAGTTCGAGGTCATGGAGCTTCTTCTCGAAACGCTCACAGAGGTTAGCCATATCGTTGTAACGCTGCGCGTCCTCCTGCGCTCCGGTCTGCTCAGCCTTTTTCCTGAGCTCCTCGAGCTCGCCGGTACGTACCGCCTCGAGCTTCTTCTTGCCGGCGATGATGTACATCGTCAGCTCCTTATAATATTTGAGGTTCAGGTCATACATCTGATCGAACATCGCGATGTCCTTCATCAGGGTAACCTGGTGGCTCTCGAGCTTGTCAACGATCTTGTCTACGTTAACCTCAGCCTTGGCATAGGATGCCTTCAGTGCCTCGAGGTCACGCTTTTTCTTCTGGAAGAAGCCCATGAGGCCCTTCTTCTCTTCCTCATTCATGGTCTTAAGCTGAACAACGAGAGCCGACAGATCCTCACCGATCTCGCCGAGGTCCTGTGTCTTAACATTCTTCAGAGCGCTCTCCGAGAAGGATGCGATATTCTTCTGAGCCGAAGAACCGTAGCTCATAACCTGGTTGGAATCGGTGATATCGATCTTCTGGCTGAACTCCTCGACTACCTTGCGCTCAGCCTCGGTGAGCATGGACTCGTCGAGCTTTACAGCGTTGGCCTCACGCTTTTTCTCCTTTTCGGCCTCCTCCTGCTGCTGGAGTGTCTGTGTCTCAAGCGAAGGTGACTGCACGGGATTCAGTGTAAGACCGAAATCGGGAGCCGCAACGCCTGCATTGTTCTCGGGTTCAAGTGTTAAAGAAATGTTGTTATTGTCGTCCATCTTATATCTCCTTTACATTATAATTTCAACTGTGTAATGTTCATCTCGTCGGTGAGACCCTCCTGCGCGAGCAGGTTCTCCATGACCTTGATCTCCGACGAAACATCCATGGCCTCATCCGCGTACAGCGAATCGAGCTGCTTATCAAAGGCTTCGAGCGCCTTATCCATCATCTCCTCGACCTGCTCCTTGGTGCCGTCTATATTGGCTCCGGAAATGCCCGCGTCATCCATGTGGTCATAGGAATTGAGAAGCTTGACCGCGGTGGGAAGATAATAGTTGAAGAAACGTCTGACAGCGTTTTTCTTGGAAGGATGCTGTATCACGTAGTCCACGATCTTGGTCGTAACATCCTCGAGGTGAACGATCTGCGCCGATACCTTCTCATCCTCTATCGCGTCGTCGAGACGTCTCATCTCGGCGATAGCCTTCTCTTCCTCATCGAGCATCTTATCGATGGCATTGTCGCCGGTGCGGGGGCGCTTGTTGACCTTATACTTGTCGATAAGCGACTGCTCCTGCTCCTGTTTCATCTGCTCGCGAAGCTTACGCTGCTCCTCGGCCTTTTTCTCGGCGTCGATCTTGGCCTGCTCGGCCGCCCTGGCCTTAGCGAGCTCAGCCTCCATGGCCGCCTGCTTCTGGAGCTTTCTCTTCTCCCTGCGCGAAAGCTTGACCGGCTCGTCCGCGGGTCTTACCTTCACGGTCTGGACGTTTTGATCGTTCTGGCGTCCGTTATAAGAATATCTGTAGGTCGATGAGTAGGGATTGGCCGAACCGCTGCCGGCTCTGGTATCCACCGCTCCGTTATACGTCTGATAATTCTGTCCCGGCTGGCCGGGCTGTCCTGCCTGTCCGCCGTACCCCGCCTGACCTGCCTGTCCGGGCTGTCCCGCCTGATTATAGGTCTGGTTGGGATTATATGTCCGGTTGGGGTTGTATGTCTGATTGGGATTATATCTCTGGTCGGGATTGTATGCCTGGTTGGGATTATAATACCGGTTCTGGTTTTTGCCGGATCCCGTAAGTGCCTTGATCGCCTTGATTATCGCAAACAGCGCGATACCGAACACCCCGATACCGATCGCACCTGCGAACAGCCCGAACAATCCTTCGAGCAGTCCCATATTGCTGAGAGCGATGGCGATGATCACCCACCAGATCCAACTGTTTTTCTTTCTGCCGCTCATGTCTTTTAAAAAATCTCCGTATTCTATGTAAGCAACCGTTTTTTATCGGTCTCATTTTTATCATGTCTTATTTTACTAATTTGAAAACGAATTGTAAAGCCTTTGGGGATGCGTTTTAATTAGGTTTAATCCGCGGTTAATCCGTTTTTAAGAATATACGGACGGTATAATAATTTATATACTATTTGTACTGCCAGTGTATTTATTTTTCCCACCGGATGATATATCATAATCTCAGTCACATGAAACAACGGCAGGCAAAGGAGGCCGCACGATGATATCAAACCTTGCGGAGAATATACGAACGTTTCGCAAACAGCGCAGGCTGACGCAGGAACAGCTGGCGGAAGTTATGGGCGTTACCACGGGCGCCGTACATAAATGGGAGATCGGCGCGTCGGTGCCGGAGCTCGGCATGATCATGGAGCTGGCCGATTTCTTCGATGTGTCGATGGATGTGCTCACAGGCTACCGGATGAAGGACAACCGTATAGAAGCGCTGAAGAAACGGCTGGCGGAATACTGCAGGACCATGGATCCCGCGGCGATCGGCGAAGCCGAAAAAGCGCTGAAGAAATATCCCAACTCCTTCGAGATCGTAGACGGCTGCGCCTCGGTATTCCTGGTCTACTCGATAGGCAGCGAGAAAAAGGATATGGCGCGGCGCGCTCTGGAGCTGCTGTACCGCGCGCTGGAGCTGCTCCCGGGCAATACCGATCCCTGGTGCAACGAAGTCACTGTCTACGGGCAGATAGCCGATGCCTACCTGCTGCTCGGAGAGACCGAAAAAGCGCTGGATATCATGAAGGCGCACAATATCTGCGGGCTGTTCTCGGGGAACATCGGAGTATGGCTCTCCGTATATCAGAAACGGTACGATGAGGCAGAGACCTATCTTTCCGAAGCGCTGATCGGCAGCGTCAACGATATACTGAACGCTGCGTTCGGCTTCTATTCGGTTTTCTGCGCGAGAAAAGACTACGATTCGGCGCTGGAAATACTCGATATGGCAAAGCTCCTCATCGACAGGACCGTCAAAAAGAGCAGGACCGGATTCTTCTCAAAGAGCGAGGCCATGCTCCTTACGATGCTCGCGAATGTGCATCTGATCAAAGGAAACACAGGCGAGGCACAAAAACTGCTGCGCGAATCCGTAAGCATCACGCGCAGATTCGACAAAACGCCCGATTACAGCCTCGGTTCGGTAAGATTCGCGCTGGACACGGGCGAGACCTCGCTCCATGACATCATGGGCAAGACCGCCGCTGACAGTGCCCGTACCCTGCTCGGGCTGCTCGAAAACAAAAAACTGACTGAAATGTGGGAGGAAATATACGCAAATGAATGAGGGAGTCACTAAGAGCAAAAATGTATTTGCCAACAGAAATTTCAGACTGGTGTTCTTCGGAGCGCTGGTCTCGGAGCTCGGCGCGGGGCTGTACAGCTTTGCCGTCAGCTTTTATATCCTGGAGATCAGCAACAACAACGCTTTCCTGCAGGGCATGTACCTGACGCTCTGCGGCGTGGTACTGCTGCTGTTCACGCCGATCGGCGGCGTACTGGGTGACCGTTTCAACAAGGCCGGGATCATGTTTATCTGCGATTACCTGCGCGGTCTGCTGGTCATCGCCGCAACGGTGCTCATGATGCTGTTTAAGTCCGCAGACGCGCACATCGTGATACTGTTCGCGGTCGGCGGCCTCGGCAACGCGATCGGCGGCATATTCTCACCCGCGGCCCATGCCCTGTTCCCGCACATCGTCGATGAGGAGAAGCTGCAGCAGGCCAATTCCTATGTAAATATCAAGAGCTCGCTGCTCGGCATATTCGGCGTGGTGCTGGCCGGCATCATGTACGGTCTGATGCCCGTCACGACGCTGTTCATGATAGTAGGCGTCTGCTACGTGCTCTCGGGCGTTTCGGAGATGTTCATCCGCTACGAGCACCGCGTATCAACAGAGAGGCTCACGATAAAGCTGGCTCTCGGCGATATGAGGGAAGGCTTCGTCTATTTGAAGCAGCAAAAAGCGATAGTGGCTCTGATGATCGCGATCCTGTTCGTCAATTTCTTTATCGCGCCTTTTTATTCGAACTTCCTGCCCTACTTTATCAAAACCGACGTGGCTGCCGCGAAATCCTACATATTTGACGGTTTCCTGACTCCCGAGCTCTGGTCGTCCGTGCTCAGCGTAGTCATGGGCATCAGCTCGCTCCTCGCGTCCGCAATACTCAGCGCCAAAAAGCAGGACGACAGGATCGGCGGCAAAGTGGCAAAGCTCCTCTGCGCCAATGTCGGCCTCATGGTACTGCTCACCGGCAGCTACCGCCTCTTCGAGACCGGCGTGATATCGATCAGCACATTCCTCGTCGCGCTCTGTACCGGAGGCCTCATCTGGGGTTTCCTGCTGCCCAACATCAATATCCCGATCACCACGACATTCATGCGCGTCGTGGACCGCGACAAACTGAGCAAGGTCACCAGCATCACAGCCGTGTTCTCGCAGGGCCTGATCCCCATCGCCACAGCCCTGGCCGGCGTGATACTCCAGTATTTCGGCAGCACCGTGCTGCTCTCGTTCTGCACCGCGGGATTTGCCGTGACTGCGCTGTTCCTGCTGTTTAACAGGGAGACGAAGAAAATATGATACATCTTAAGCGATATAAACGATATACGGTTAGTTTGCAACCCTATTACAACTAAATGACCAAACCGCACCAATGCAAGTAAAAATCCACCTTTCGGGGCTTTAAAACTTCCCGATTGGTGGATTTTCTTCGTCTCCCACATCTATTGAAAGAATATCTGTTATTGCTTTTTGTATCTCATGTTCTTTCATATCGAGCCCGATCACTGTGGTGTCCATGTCCATAGTAGTTCTCTCTTCAACTCCAAGCATGGATGATATGAGAAGTCCGCCTTTTAATACAAAATTGTCTTTATATGCTGATTTCGCAAGTCTTTCCAAAACTCTTTCGAGCATAAACATCTGAAGAACTTCCTGCGGCTGCAGATTCCTTTTAGCGGCAAAACTTCTGATCTGCCCTTTAAGCTGTTCCGGGGTTCTGTCTTTCATTGCAGGACCTCCATATAGTTCCTGACCTTTGACTCAATATTAAACTCCTTGGCGTACCTGATCACCTTCCTCGGATTACAATTGCTCCTAAAGTACTCCTGAATGGCTTGTATATAAATCTGCTTATCCACGCTATCTTTGTCCCTGATCATATCGCAAATGCACCGTTCGGGATCATATGCTCTTACGCTGTATCCCATAGGAGTCGTCACGCTCATTATGCCCAAATCCCATAGTTCTCTTTTGCAGTAGTGAAACCTCGTATTCCGATATGTCTTCTTGATCCTCGATATATTATCTCCTTGTGGTACGGTAATATCCAACAAATGCGGAACGCGGTCTGACATTCCATGTAAAAAAAGAGCTGTTCCGTGCGAATATATCAATTTCTCTGATCTGTTCTGAATAACTTTATACTCATCAGGCTCATTATCTGCCAACACATAATTACCATGAGATTCCTTCCTAAGAACCTCACTCGCCAGAAGCGCATATAATGTAATCCGGTCAATTCCTGCACGCTGAAGATCTCCGGCGGATATAACACCATCATTTATTTCTATCAAGGCCTTAAGCTTGTCATATTTATAATTCATATTCTTCACCGCCTTTCATTTCGTTCTTTAATTTTATTATTTTAAAGAACATTTTGTAAATAGAGTTTTTTATAAACAACGATATTAAATAATGCAAAAAGGCTCACCAGCCGGTGAGCCTCTATAATTATTGCTATCTTATTTTTTTAATTCCTCAGTATCCGCGCCTCTTTTTCCTTATTACTGCGATCAAAACCGGAATAAGTATCGCTGGGATCAAGCCGATAAGCGCAGGATAATACCACTTGGAAAAATGATCGTATAAGAGCATAAATACCAGCGCTTCAACCACAAAGAATATGCAAAGAGAAAGCTTTGTCGAAAACCTGCTCTCCATGAATTCAGCACCTACACCCATTTGCAAATTGTCCTTGATTTCTTGCCTCTCGAGTTCTCTGTTGAGCTGGTTCCAATTATTTCCGATTATCATCATTCTGCCTCCCATAGGTTATATAGTTTATTATACTGTTATATCTTATTCTTCCGAATCCCTCAGCAGGTATTTCATAACGGTATCAATCCCGTTCTTGTAGTCCTCAAGAGTCTGGAAAACCGTGATGTCCGGCATCAGCGCAGGATCATCGTTGTCGGGCCAACAATAATAACAGTAATTAGCCGCAAGCCAAACTTCCAGTTTCCCATTCGGTGTAACAAAGACTCCCCTTGGAAAAAAACCATTAGGCGGCTGACCGGCAGGCGATCCCACCAATAAAACATCTCCGCCAAAGCGCCGAATGAAAGTTGATATTGATACTGCTCCGGAAAAAGAACCTCCATTTATCAATACATACTTCCCTTCTTCTGCATCCAGCGAATGTATCCGCTTTATTATTTCGCCTGCTGCTGTATCATAACCACCGCCGTTATTTCTAAAATCCAATATGACTTTTTTGACACTCCCGGTTTTTTCCGCTGCCCAGACTGCTTCATTAATAGGTTTGTCCATATCAGTTGTACATCTCCATGCCCTGATATAGAGCACTGTACCATCTTCCAAAAAGCTGTACCAGGTTGTCTTATCCGGATTTGACGATCTCAGTTTTCTGCTAATGGCTTCATCCTGTTCAGTCAGCACTTGATAATCAACCATTTTCAGTGTTTCATCATCATGTACACATGACAATTCAAGTTCCCAAGCGGTACCGTCTTCATCAGTCAGCGAAAAAAGTGCAGTTTTTGATTCATCGACTACGCCCAGATAAAATAACAGATCATAGTTAAGCGTTAGCCGGAAGTCCCAGTAATAAAAGAACATCTCCTGCACCCAAGTCATACTTTCGTGTGATATCAGACGCCCATATTTTTCTATTATCGCAGAAAGCGGAATATCATTGATCGCATCAATACGACAAAGAAGGAGGTTCTCCATACCTTCCGGCGCTGCCACAATATATGCATTTGGCTCACCGTCGGTATAGATTGGCATCAATTCCAAGGGAAAAAACAGAGCTTCTTCCGGGTCGGGAAACGCCCAAACACATGAATGGGCATCCTCAAGGATCGCCGCAGCCTCCGCGCATCCGCAATGAAGTTCGAAATCACTCTTTTCACTGATAGATAATAACAAACTGTTTATCTTGGCGATAAACGCCTCACGCATTTCCACATTGAGCAGTGATTCATATTTTACATCCAACTCTTCAAAACCGTTTCGGATATCTATCATATAGCCAATCTCACATCCGCGGTCAATAAGTTTGGGATGTCCGCCGAGCGGGTCAAGGTATCTGTCCGCGAAGTATACTATATCCTCCTCCCACGCCCGGTCACGCTCATCGGTCATAGTGTACTCATACTTAGAGCCATCGCCTTTATAAAGCATTTTCGGCACAGGAGTAGGCGTGATCGTAGGTGCGGCTGTCGGAGCTGCCGACTGCGTCACTTCCGAAGAAGGGTCTGCAGAAGACATGGCAGTATCTTCGCTCCTGCTGCATGCAATAAGCAGCGACATCAGGATTACAATTTCCATCAGCCGAATAAACTGTCGTTTCTTATTCCGCCATCCACATTCTTGCATGCTCTTATCTCCCGTCTGTATTAAAACTGCGCAAGCAAAAGATCTCACTCATACATCAAGGTTTATTATGAAGGTCCATAAAATCATAGATACACATCGACTCCAGAAGATCACCGTACTTATCTTTGATCATACCTGCCATGCTTCTGTCGTTGGATATGTAATCCGCATGCGCCCCGCCATAAAAGCCTACAATTTCTTTTTCCCCGATTCGCTCGAATTCGGCAATAAAGTTCTCCGCCATTTTCGTCTCCCGGTAGTAAGATGAATATTGATCATAAAATTGAATACCCTGCTTTCTGCATTCAGAAGCAAGTACATACTTTTCCGTATCCTTTAGCCCTTCATTCTTAAGGTACTCCAAATAACGTTTCCCCGTTGAATTATACTGATGCCCTACATCGGTACCGTGAAAAACAGTTTCCGGAAAGTCCCTCTTCAGTGTTTTCATGAAAACCAGATTCGCTTCCGATTCTCCTGCGACTGTACCCGCCGCGTCACGACAGATTTGATATAGGATCTCATCATCCTCCGCCTTCATCCAAAGGTTTAGGAATTCCGCTGTATAGTAGGGGTATTCTATGAACAGATCACGACATCCTTTAGCATAAAACCAACTCCAGATCTCAATCTCCACATCATAGTACTCCTCCAGCCCGTGCATTTCCCCATAGATATGAATTTTTGCTTCTTCGCGGGGAATATAATGCTCCATCATTTCCGTAAAAGATCCTTCAGCAACTTTATACGTTATTCCCAACGATGAAAGCCATTCATTTATATACTCGTCGGAGGAACAGTTTAGCAGTACTTCCAGCCCGTAGTTATCAATAATGTATTTCCCAAATAATTCAGCTATGCTCTTACTAAGCCGGACTTCTTCTTCCGTTCTGCTGACTGTAAAAAAATACGCCGAAAACATGCTAAGGACACTTTTATGCCTCTCGTCCCGAAGAAATGATCTTACATCATCCGCATCGGGAACTTCGCGGGTCAGCCACGTAAAACAGGCATATTTTTTCCATACTTCCCGGGTCGGAAGATCAATATAATACCGGATCAGTTCTTCAAGATAGTTTCCGCTGTAAATATCTTCTTCGGTACAGGCCAGATACTCTTCAGTCGCTCTGTTCCGTTCTCTCTCCGAAAGGTTATTATTTACTTCAAGTTTGTATTTTTTAAGCGGGATCTCCAATAAATGCAGCGGTTTCAGATCTTCATAGATATCTGCTATTATTTCGTTCCTGTTTTCAATGTCTTCGGAAACATCGATCTGCAGAAGTATCCGCTCCGCGGGAACTCTATTCCCGCAGCCGGACAGAATTATAGAAAAGAATATCAGTACCCCGATCAAATAATAACGTTTCATTAACCCGCAAAACCTTCCTGCCCAAGCCAAACGAACATAAATGCTTCTCTTAGTTTGTAGCATATCATCTTATACGCTCAATTCAACAGAGAATCCCCGAATTATACATTTTCGCCCCTGAAATGTCAAAAAGCGCGTCGGGACCATGTCCGGCGCGCAAAAATAACCATATTGATCCTAGCGGTAAAACATCAGAACGAAAAACAGTGATACTACCATGAAAACAGCTCCCGTGATGAACAGGAATCCGTAGCCCGAAGACTTCTTTGCCTTCTCCCGCCTTCTTTCGACAAAATCGGCATATTTTTCGTCCTCACGGAGACGCGCGCCCGGGATCAGCGATCTGAATACTTTTCCGAGCGCAAAGGATACCCCATCGAGCGCTCCGAGGGAAGACGCCCATACCAGGGCTCCGCTCATTATAAACAGTATACCGGGAACCGTGGTCGCGTCAGCGAGCATCCTGTAGTTTTCAACCGCATCTTCTGACGGAAAATCTCTCAAAGCGAGATAAAGATAAGCGAGACCTCCTCCCAGCAGGAAGGAGGTGACGTATTTAATAACTCTTGTTTTTTGGTCCTTACTCATAAAGTATTATGCCTGGCACTCTTTCTTGTATCTCTCGGCTTCTTCGTCGTTGCAGTATACAAAGTGTCCGGGCACGATCTCGCGCATGGTGGGACCCTGTTTGCTGTAATCGTGATCTTTCAGCTTATTGTATACGATACGCTTTCTCTTCTTCTCCGAATCGGGATCGGGAAGCGGGATAGCCGAAAGCAGTGATCTGGTATAAGGATGCAGGGGATGCGCAAACAGCTCATCCGATGTGGCCAGCTCTACCATCTTGCCATAGTACATAACGCCGATGCGGTCCGAGAAATACTTAACTACGGACAGGTCATGCGCGATGAACATGATAGTGATGCCGTACTCATTCCTGAGGTCATTTAAGAGGTTGATTACCTGCGCCTGGATCGAAACATCCAGTGCCGATACGGGCTCGTCGGCAATGATCATCTCGGGATGCATAACTACGGATCTTGCGATACCTATACGCTGTCTCTGTCCGCCGGAAAACTCGTGGGGATAACGTCCCGCATGCTCACGCACCAGACCTACCTTTTCGAGGGCCTCATAGACCCTCTCCTGGATGACATGCTTATTCTTCTCACCGCGGATGATCAGACCCTCACCGATGATTTCCTGTACTGTCATACGGGGATCGAGCGATGCGATGGGATCCTGGAAGATCATCTGGATCTTGTCGACTACCTTTTCCTTTTTCTGAACGGCAATAGCCTTCTTGATTTCCTCTTTATTCTTAGCTATTTCCTGTTTAAGCTGCTCTTTTTCCTGAGCGGATGCGGTGCTCATCTTTTTGCGGGCTTCGCGGATCGCCTGTCTGTACGACATGGTGCCTGCAGCTACACGCTTACCTTCCAGATATACATTTCCGGAAGTAATATCATATATCTTGATGATCGAACGACCTGTGGTTGTTTTTCCGCAGCCCGACTCTCCTACAAGTCCGAAAACCTCGCCCTTGTATACCGAGAAACTTACATCATCAACAGCCTTTACCCTGCCGAAATACTGGCAAAGATTTTCAACGCGAAGCAGCTCTTCGCCTTTTTTGATCTCAGACATTTGCTTCACCTCCGTTGTTATTCTTTGCCTTCATGCGGGCGATACGCTCGCGAATGACGGCCGGAGTCTCCAGCTTCGGTGCATTCGGATGGAGGAGCCATGTGGCAGCCTTATGTGTCTCGGAAATCTCGAACATCGGAGGCTGCTGCTCAAAGTCGATCTGCATAGCGTATTTATTGCGCTCTGCAAATGCATCTCCTACAGGAGGATAGATCATGTTGGGAGGAGTACCGGGTATGGACTCGAGTTTCTCCTTTGTATCCAGATCGGGCATGGACGAAAGCAGCGCCCATGTGTAAGGGTGTCTCGGATCATAGAAGATATCGCTCGCGGTACCCTGCTCTACGATCTTTCCTGCGTACATAACCGCGATATCATCCGCCATGTTCGCAACAACGCCAAGATCGTGCGTAATGAATATGATCGACAGATTTCTCTTTGCCTTCAGTTCGTTGATCAGCTCGAGGATCTGAGCCTGGATCGTAACATCGAGCGCCGTAGTGGGCTCGTCGCAGATCAGGATCTCGGGATCCGCGGTAAGCGCGATCGCGATAACGATACGCTGTCTCATACCGCCGGAGAACTCGAACGGATACTGATTGTATCTCATACGGGGCTCGGAGATACCAACCTCGTCCATGAGCTTGATAGCGTTCTCCTTCGCCATGGCACGCGTGATCTTGTATACTACCTTAGATGCGCGGTCCTTGAAGAAATCAACGAGCTCTATCCTTCTCTCCTTGAAGTCCGTATTCCTTATGTTTTCTTCGGCGCCGTCGAAATCATCTGCCAGACCGCTGATAACACTGCAGATATTCTGCTTAAGGAGGTCCAGATCAACGATATTCGCGGGAACTACCTTCCAGTCAATTTTCTTGCCTCTGGCAATCAGTTTCTCACGCTTTGCGTTCTGCTTGTCAAAGCGCTTCTGCTCCTTGGGGTTTTCCTTCTCAAAGCGGAAAAACTTCTCTATAGCGTCTCCGATACTGGTGTGGAAAGTATATGCCCTGTTGTCCTTGCGGATCTCCAGAGGATCGATAGCGTCACCGACTGCCTTGATCATAACCTTGGCGCGTCTTTCACTCTCTTTCTGTTCAATACTTCCGTTAAAGTATGACAGCTCGCTGCGCAGAATGCCGACTGCCTGCTTTTTCTTTGCGAGATACTTATCGGCGTTATACTTAAGAGCCTTCTCACTGTAGTCCAGGAACTCGAGCATGAAATTATCGTTCAGGAATTTGAGTGACTTTTCATTAAGCTTCTCTACAGGCATATCGTAGATATTCTCCGAAGGATTCTTTAACGCATAGTATCCGATACGGAAGAAATTGGGCCTGGTCTGCTCCGACATCTCCGAAAGGATCTGTTCGAGATCCTTTAACGCTCCCTCAAGCGAAGGGTCGAGATTATAATCATCCGCTGCAGGCTTATAGAGCGCCAGCATATCACTGACCTTTTTATCTGCCTCAGTAAGGCGCTCCTTGTACTCGCGTACGAAGAACTCACTCTTTAGCTTCCCGGTCTTTTTGAGGATATCCTTTACCAGATGCTTAACGTTCTGCTTCTGGTTCTTTTCAGCCATAAACAGCAGATCCTTAAGCTCGGCGAGCGTATCTCCGCAGTTCTCGAAATCGAGATTGTACTCATGCTCGAGCTTGTTCGCATTGATGCAGAACTGATCGAATGTAGAGCACATCTCCTTTGCTTTTTCGGCATCGGTGGCGCGTGATTCAATCATAGCCTCGCGGAGCAATGCGAGAGTTTCGTTGAACTGCTTACGCGCCGCCTTACGGTTAGCCTTGTTTTTAAGCAGAGTAGCCTCTGTGATCTGTCGTCCGATACGAACGATGGGGTTCAATGATGACAGAGGATCCTGGAAGATCATGGAAATCTTGTCTCCTCTGACCTTATGCATATCTTCTTCTGAGATCTTTAACAGATCCATGCCGTCATAAAAGATCTCGCCGCCCTCAACGATCGAGTTGCCGGCCAGGATACCGAGTATAGCCTTACTGGTTACAGACTTACCGGAACCTGACTCGCCTACGATCGCGAGTGTCTTTCCTCTCTCCAGATCAAAGGAAATGTCACGCACCGCGCGTACAATTCCCGAATTGGTCCGGAAAGAAACTTTTAAGTTTTTAACTTCTAATATTTTATCCATTTCTTAATCTCCAGACATTATTCATCTGCACCGCGCAGTGCAGGGTTAAACGCGTCTCTCAGTCCGTTGCCGAACAGGTTGAAGCATATCATCAAAAGTGAAAGTGTAGCTGCAGGGAAGAACATCAGGTGAGGATAATTCATCCAGATAGCCGATGCATCCGAGAGCAGCGTACCGAGGCTGGTCTGGTTAGCAGATCCAAGCTTTACGATACCGAGGTAGCTCAGCATACTCTCAGACTTCATGGTTGCAGGGATGACCATCGCGCTTGCTGTGACGATCGTACCGAGCGAGTTCGGGAATATGTGCTTCCAGATGATTCGTCTGTCCTTCGCGCCAAGTGTTCTGGCCGCCATTACATATTCCTGATTCTTAAATCTATAGAACTGATGACGTACCAGTGATGCGGTTCCGATCCATCCTGTCGATATATATGCGAACAACAGGGATACGATAGGTCCTACCTTTTGTGCCAAGTGTATCTGGAAAAGGGTTGCTACAACGATAAACGGCACATCCCAAAGAATTTCCGCGATGCGCTCAAGTATAAGGTCTATCCACCCTCCGTAATATCCTTCTACTGCTCCGTACAAAGCACCGAGTACGAAGTTTACTACGGATACAAAAATCGCAATAAAGAAACTCAGGCGAATACCACCCGCCAGGCGGAGCATCAGGTCACGTCCCTGTGCATCTGTTCCCATGATATAATTGGGCTCATGGCCGAAGAGGTACTCGTAATAGTTGATGTAGAGAACACGGATCTTGTACTGTGCGGTATCTACGTCTCCGCCGCCGGTATACTCGTAGTAGATCGGGTTTCCGTCAGCGTCACGCTTGTAGTTATCCTCAAGCACCATGTCCTTGCTGAACTCTTTAACCTTAACATACTTAGTACCCTTTTCGTTCATCTTCAGAGGAGTACCCTTTGCGTCTGTCTTATACCAGCAGTTCGCATCTGTGGTATCCATGCAGTATTCGTTATTCTGCACCAGAGGATAAAGGATATGCTTTCCGGTCTCCTTTTCCCAGTCAAGGATATTTTGGAGTTCCTTCTGCTCTATGCTCCTATACTGGAAACCTACCTCCAGATATGTCTCTATATCCGCGGTATATGTGGTAGTTTCCTGCTTATCGGCTCCGATAGTTTTGACCGCGCTGGTAACCTCCAGGATGGGCATGTACTCGCTGTCCATAGCCTGAGCGAAGCTTACCTCTTCGTTTCTGTAGTCCTCAGCTCCTACTCCTACCGCCAGAGCTTTCATCAGACTTCGCGAAGAGAATGAGCGGCTGGTGTAACCTGTCTTAAATCCGAGATCGCGCAGCAGTGTGATCCTGGGTGCGTTCTTCGCATAGTTTACGACCATGAACTTCTGGTCATAGCCCCTCACACACAGAGGTGCGATAAATGAAAACAGGAAAATGATAATGATTATAATTGCCGCAACAACCGATGCACGGCTCTTTCTGAAGCGGATCCATGCATCCTTTAAGAAGCCGATAGGCTTATCCTCAAACATCTTATCGTGCAGCTTCTCGTTTTCGTTGACAAAGCGGAACTTCTCGGGATCGATATTGATCAATTTATTCTGTTCGTTACTCATCTTATCTCTCCCCCATTCTGATCCTGGGATCAATAAATCCAAAACTCAGGTCAACTAAGATTCCGGATCCCAATCCAAGGAATGTATAGAATACGCTGTCAAGCATCAGCACATCGTAATCAAGTGTATTGAGCGCGCGCATATAGAGCTGTCCTACACCGGGAACGGAGAATATCTGCTCAATAATCATCGATCCGCCCATGATAGCCAGGAAACTTCCGATGATACCGGGCAAGATGGGAACCATCGCATTCTTCAGCGCATGACGCGAGGTGGCCTGTGCCCTGGTCAGTCCCTTGGTACGTGCGAGCAGCATGTAGTCGGAGGTCAGTGACTCAGTCAGCTCCGCTCTGGTCGAACGACAAAGTGACGCGATCTCACCGAAGCTCATAGCCAGAATAGGCGCGATCATCGAATGGAACATCTTCCATGAGAAGTAAGTATTACCGGTATCAGCCAACGCATACAGCTGCAGGGGCAGCCAGCCCAGCTTAAAGTAGAGTATGTACTGTACGAGGAACGCATATACATAACTCGGCACCGAGATAAACAGTATGACCAGAGTACTTATCACAGTATCCTGCCACTTGTTCTTCTTGATCGCTGCATATACGCCGAGCGCAATACCTACGGGTACTGAAAAAAGCAGCGAGTAAACATTGATCAGTACCGTGGGAAGCAGTCGGCTGGTCATAAGATCCCATACAGGCATATTGTATTTAATATACCAGCTGGTTCCGAAATCCCACTGGGTAAGGATATTTTTCCAGTAGATACCGTACTGTATAAGCAGCGGTTTGCCATATCCCAGCGCTTCAAAACGCGCAAGAACGACCGCTCTCAAATTCTTCTCGAGAGGGAGTTCTCTGGGCAGCATCCTGATCAGGACAAAACATATCGTCGTAATGACGAATAAAGTAAAAAACATCAGTGCAATACGTTTTATAACGTATTTTAACATTCGCATAGGAAAAAACCTCCGTCCTAGTTTAAAAGCAACATAGCTGCGCTTTTGCGGGTGCCGCGGAAACTCTCCCTCCGGCATCCGCAAAAAAGCAGTTGAAAATCCACCCATTAGACAGCGCAAGTGGAGGGGCATAACATATGCCCCTCCATGCGCATCGTCTAATGCAAATGGAAATTACTCATTAATTATTCGTAGCTGAGTACGCCGCCCTGAGAAGCAACGAACTCTGCCCACTCGGTATCGTCATAGTTGTAAGTCATAAGACGAAGTCCGCCGAATGTGTAGAACAGGTTGTACTCATCGGTGTAGTTGTTTGTCTTGTACGAGATCATCTCACAGATAGCCGAGCTTGCAAGAGGGATGCAGTAGAACTTCTTGATGAAGTTTTCCTCGATGTCAGCAAGGATCTGAAGCTTGGTGGTCTGAGGAGCGTCAGCAAACTTACCAACACCCTCCATGCAGCCTGACCATTCCTTCCAGGTCATGGTTACATCCTCACCGTCAACGTTAAGGGTAAGGGTCTCACTAGCGGGATTCCAGCATCCGCCCTCATGAAGGTCGGTGTAATCGGGATCCATGTATACGCGGAACATGGTGAAAGGATACAGAGCAGCACCGCCCCATGCGCCGTAACCGATAGCGAACTCACCTGCGGGAACATCAGCGTAACGGTTTGTGATGTTGCCGACAGCCTCAAGGGTAACCTTGCCGAAGCCCGAACCCTCAACAGCTGCATTTAAGTAGTCCTGAAGAAGAGTTACCTGGCTCTCGTCATCAGACTCGAGTGCGCCCTTCTTCCAAGCAAGACGGATCTTGATGTCGCCGCCTGCGTAAACGCCTGCATCTGTCAGCTCCTTGTAAGCCTGAGCCATCAGGTTC
The DNA here is from genome assembly GCA_016288005.1 of Lachnospiraceae bacterium. Lineage (GTDB taxonomy): Bacteria > Bacillota > Clostridia > Lachnospirales > Lachnospiraceae > RUG11977. Next base: position 1,774 of record JAEEXY010000032.1, on the reverse strand, counting down.
TTAGCCTCTGTAAGGTTGTAGCCGTTGATCGAATCATAAGCAGCGTCCAGATCTGCGTAAGCCTTGCCTGCGCCGTACTCTACGCCGTATACGTTACAAATAGCCTGCTTAGCTGCATCGGATCCTCTGTACTTTGAAGAAGGATCGTTGTAGATATCATAGTAGTACAGATCGTTGATCATTGAGTAAGCGGGGATATAACCTGCTGTCTTACCAACCCACTCGGAACGGTCGATGCAGAGTGAGAATGCCTTACGGAAGTTCTCATTGCTCATAACAACCGAGTTCTGGTTACCCTTGGAGTTATCCATCTCCTTAAGGGCGTCAAGATTGGTGTTGAAGAACAGACGCATGGTATATGTCTCGGGCTGCTTGTACATCTTATCGGAAAGTGAGTAAGTTGTAAGCTCTGCACTCGAAGGAGTCCAGCTGTCAAGCTCACCCTTTAAGAATGCCTGCTTAGCGGCATCATCTGTCATAACGTCAACAACGATCTTGGTGGTCTGGTACTGCTGTCTGATTTCACCGTCAACCTCACAAGGAGTGTAGGAAATAAGACCGCCGTTGCCGTCATCCTGCCAGCCGAACCACTTCTCGTTGCGAACGAGTACATACTGCTTGCCTTCCTGGAAGGACTCAAGTCTGTATGCGCCGTAAGACATAGTGGTCTCTTTGCTGGTAGCGTAGTCGGTTGTAACAAGCTCACCGGTTGTGTCCTTAAGCTTCTCATAGAGATCCTTATATACAAGGAATGAACCGTCGAGCTGGCCAATAACCATGTAGTTGTAATCGGTCTTCTGCTGACCTACATAACGAAGGGTGTAATCATCAACCTTGTAGAAACCTACAACGTCGAAGCCTGCGCCCATATCTTCGTTTTCCTGCCAGATAAGAGCTGTGCTGGCATCGAGGTATCCGCCCCAGTCATTGTAGAGGGAGCTGCCCGAGAAAGGATCGCTGCCTTCTGCATTGTCGTAAACGGTCTCATCTGTAGCGAGTACGTACTGAGGAGCCTCGTTGCCGTCAGCATCCTTGTAGCCTTCTGCGCCCCAGAAGTTCCAGCAATCGATATATAATGCGCCTGCATCTACTGCAGCCTGCATCGAATCATAAGCGGTAGAGAATGCTACATAGTAGCCGGGAGTCTTAGAGTAGTAGAACTTACGTCCGCCTGCTACAGCGTAATCGCCGTCCCAGTAGTTGTTGGCACGATAATTCATCATGTCGGGATTGAGAAGCTGTTCCATCGAATAGATGTAATCATCAGCTGCGATCTTGGTGCCGTCTTCCCAGCATACAGCGGGATTAAGCTTGATCTCGTATACATAACCCTCGGTCATGTCAGCAGCGGTCTTGCCCTCAGGAAGTGTGGAACCGTACTTAACCAGATCATCCTGATGATCCTTGGTAACGTCGGTGATCGAAGTAGCACCCTCGAAGATAACCTGATACTCACCCTCTTCGGCGTTCTTGACAGTAGTGTCAACCCAAGGGGTTAAGAAGTAGCTGCGCATTCCGTTGTCAGCATTGGTCTCCCAAGTGTGGGGATTCCACTTATCTGCAAGAGATGTAGCATAACCATGGTAGGTGTACTCCTTGGGAGCTACGGGCTCGGGTGTTGCTGTTGCATCGGGAGCCTGTGTTGCATCAGGAGTCTTGTCATCTTTACTTCCGTTATCCGGAACAGGGGTAGCTGTTGTTGCAGTGCTGTCGTCCGGCAGATCGTTTGTCTTCTTTTTGCAGCCTGCGAAGCAGGATACTACTAAAGCCAGAA
>JAEEXY010000108.1 GCA_016288005.1 Lachnospiraceae bacterium | reverse complement strand
CGATCTGATCACAGACCTTGCAGACAACAATGACGATTGGGACGATCTTATGGAAGATAAGCTCGAGAACTGGTGCCGTGACGCCAAGACTGCAGAGCTCGTTTCCTACATCTACAACAACAAGCTTGCGGTTATCAACGGTGTACAGGGCTTTGGTGACCTGAACGGCGCTATCAACGAGATGATCTCAGCAGTTTCCAAGGGAGAGATGACTCCTCAGACAGCTCTCGAGACCTACCAGTCTTCGATCACTGCTGCCATGAACGATATCTCGAACCACGACTACAACGCCGACATGCTGGAATACAAGGTTGACGAGCCTGCGGAATAATTCCCGTTTATAACACATTCATGGACAATGAGAAGAAAATAACGATCTACGACATTGCCAAAGAGGCCGGGGTATCTGCTTCGCAGGTATCCCGGGCCATCTCGGGCAAGGGATACGTATCTGAGGAAAACAGGGCCAGGATCAACGAGCTGGTCGAGAAGTACAATTACAGGCCGAACGCCGTTGCGCGCAACCTTCAGAAGGGTGAGAGCAATACGGTGGGCTTCCTTATCCCCCATGTTTATCAGGAGTATTTCCCGCTCGTGTATTCGGTATTCGAGCGCGAAATGACCGCGAGGGGCTATGTGACCATCGTGTTCAACGGCAAAAGTACGCCCGAAGACGAGATCAGGAACCTTAATCTGCTCGAAGAGCTTCGGGTGGATGCGGTCGTGATCATCGGCGGAAGCCTGGACTTTGCAGACTGGAACGAAAGAGACAATTATGTCAGGACCATCAAGGATCTGAGCAGAAAGATCCCCTGTATCCTCGGCAATGAGAGAGCAGGGACGCTCTCCTGCTCCGGAGTCTATGTAAATATAGACAAGGGCGCGGAGGCGCTGGTCCGCCATCTTGCGGAAAAGGGACACAAGAGCATGGGCATCCTCGGAGGCTTCAGGTCGGTTCATCCGTCCTTCCGCCTTCAGGAAAGCCTGAAAAAGTTCGGAAAACAGTACGGACTTGAATTCCGTCCCGAATGGCAGGTATTCTCGTCATACAATTCCCTCGACGGAGCGGAAGCGATGCGCGAGCTGCTGAAGCAGAAGGAACTTCCCACAGCCGTCTGCTGTATCAACGACGAGATCGCTGTCGGTGCGATGGGCGTTGCTCTGGACAGAGGGATGAGAGTGCCTGAGGATATCGCGTTTACCGGATTTGACGGAGTAGACCTGAGCCGTCAGTTCCGTCCGCAGGTCACCACCATCCAGATGGATTTCGAGACCATGGGCAGGAAGCTTGCGGAACTCGCCTACAACAGCATTAAGGGCGAGCGGCAGGTCACCGACGTTGTGGTCGATCCGTGGGTGGAGATAAGGCAGAGTACAAACGGATAACAAACTTTTTAACGAATAAACCCTATAAACTTGAAAAAGGCGGTCATCGTAAGGATGATCGCCTTTTTTGCATGAGATAATATTATATGCCGTGAAATATCAGAAATCGCAGGACTTGGGTGTTCTGGGATAAGGGATGACGTCGCGGATGTTCTCAACGCCTGTGAGGTACATGATCAGGCGCTCAAAGCCCATACCGAAGCCGGAGTGGATACAGCCGCCGTATCTTCTGGTGTCGAGATACCAGTCGATACCCTCTTTGTCTACGCCCATCTCGTCCATACGCTTCAAGAGTACGTCGAGATTCTCCTCTCTCTGGCTGCCGCCCATCAGCTCGCCCGCCTGGGGAACGAGCAGGTCAACTGCCGCAACGGTCGCGTTGTCGGGGTTAACCTTCATGTAGTATGCCTTGATATCCTTGGGCCAGTCGGTAACGAAAACGGGGCCGTGGAAATACTCAACGATGTACTTCTCATGCTCCTTAGCGATATCCTCGCCGTAGTCGGGCTCGAACTCCCACTTGACGTCAGCCTTTTTGAGGATGTCGATGACATCGTGATGGGAGATGCGGGTGAACTTGGCATTGATGATGCCGTTCAGCTTATCCTTTAAGCCGTTCGATACGAACTTGTCGCAAAAATCGATCTCCTCGGGGCAGTGCTCCATTACATACTTAACAACGAATTTGAGCATCTCCTCCTCGATGTCCATGAGGCCCTGCAGGTCGCAGAAAGCCATCTCGGGCTCGATCATCCAGAACTCGTTCGCATGGGTCTGGGTGTTGGAGTTCTCGGTCCTGAACGTGGGTCCGAAGGTGTAGATATCGCCGAAAGCCATCGCGAAGGTCTCGCCCTGGAGCTGTCCCGAACCTGTGATGAACGACTGCTTTCCGAAGAGGTCCTTTGAGAAGTCAACCTTGCCCTCGGGAGTGAGCGGCAGATCGTTCATGTTGAGCGTCGTGATCTTAAACATCTGATCTGAGCCCTCACAGTCGGCGCCCGTGATCAGAGGAGTGTGAACGTATACGTAGCCCCTGTCCTGGAAATAGGTGTGGACAGCCATGGCGGCAACCGAACGTACCCTGAACACCGCCGAGAAAAGGTTGGTCCTGGGACGCAGATGCGCAACCGTACGGAGATACTCCCTCGTATGGCGCTTGGGCTGGATCGGGTAATTCTCGGGGCAGTCGCCGAGCAGTGTCACCTCTGAAGCCTTCAGCTCGAAAGGCTGCTTGTTCTCGGGAGTGAGCACGAGAGTGCCCTTAACCTCAACGCTGGCTCCGACCCTGATCCTCGAGATATCCTCGAAATTATCGAGTTCCTTTTCATATACTACCTGCAGATTATCGAAAAAAGATCCGTCATTTACATTAAGGAATCCAAACTGTGCCTGTGAGCGGTTTGTGCGAACCCACGCGCATACCGTCACTTCTTTGGAAGCGTATTCGGATGTGTTCCTGAAAAGCTGTTTGATCCTGGTTCTCATCAAAAGTCCTCCGTTTCTTTATACATATCAACTATAATAGCAAGTTTTTCACTAAATTCAACGATTTTTTTCTTTTTTTTGGCTCAAAGCGGGGTATAATGAAGATGAAGTGTCGAATCTTTACAATGCGCTATGCAGGATAGGGGTTTTATGCGGATCTTATTCAAAAAAGGCAGCAGGGCTGCGGCTCTTTTGCTGTCTGCAATTCTGATATTTGCGGTAGCGGCGCCGGGCTTTGCGGCAGCGGCGGCCGGTACGGACGTTTCGGTGTCTGCTCCAGACGAGGCGGACATTAAGAGAAACGGCGGCGGCTACGCGGTCACCGGGCAGGTTGAGGGCACCGGATACGCCGCATTTCTTTATGATTCCAAGAACGGACTTCCCACATCAGACGCAAATGCCATTTATTGCGCCAGAAACGGCTTTATCTGGATCGGGAGCTACTGCGGCCTTATCGTATACGACGGCACGTCTTTCGGCCGTATGGAGTCTTCTACGGGCATTACAAACGCAAACGCGATCTATGAGGATTACATGGACCGCCTCTGGGTCGGAACGAACGACAACGGCCTCATCTGCATGGACAATGACGGCCGCTATCTGCGCTACGACGATACGGACGGCCTGACCTCTCTTTCGATCAGATCCATTACCGGCGATCACAGCGGTTATGTCTACATCGGCACAACCACCGGCATCTGCTATGTCGACACCGAGCTCAAACTCCACAGGCTCGACGCCGATCTGGTCAACAACGAATATATCACGAGACTCGTATTTGACGGAGTGAACACCGTCTACGGCACCACGAGGGCCGGCGCCGTGTTCGCGATCCGCGACCATAAGTGCATAGGCTATTACAACGGCGACGATCTGGGGATAGGCGAGATCACGACGGTATATCCCGATCCGCAAAACACCGATCATGTATATCTCGGGACGAAGCACGGCTATGCGGCGGTCGGCGATTTTTCCGATAATTTCAGGAATATCCGGAAGATCTATATCGCGGATCCCAACGATACCACGCGCGGTGTCAACAACTCCATAACCTGGATCACATATGCTGCGGAGAGGATGTGGTTCCTGACCAAGAACATGGTCGGCTACATCGACACGGACGGCACCTACAGAGTGATCGGCGATCTCCCGATGACGAGCTCGATCGGCTCGATGATAGAGGACTTCGAGGGCAATCTGTGGTTTACCTCGGACCGGCAGGGCGTAATGAAGATCGTCGCGAACAAATTTACCGATATCTTTGACATCGCGGGGCTTGAGAGCGCGGTCGTAAACGCCACCTGCAAATACAGGGGCGACCTCTATATAGGCACCGACAACGGCCTGACGGTGCTGGACGCAAAGAATAAAAAGACGGACAGCCCTCTCGCGGACTATCTGGAAAATACGAGGATCAGATGCCTGATGGAGGACCGTGAGGGTAATCTCTGGGTATCGACCTATACGAACGGGCACGGTCTGGTCTGCTATACGCGCGACGGCGGCATCGAGAGCTTCAGCGAGGAAAACGGCATGCCGAGCAACGAATTCCGCTGCACGGTCATGGCCTCGGACGGCAGGATACTTGCGGCCTCGAACGGCGGTCTCGTGATACTTAAGGATCGCGCGATCGAGCGGGTGATCGACGACAATACGGGACTCACGAACACGGTCATCCTGACCGTATGCGAGGGCGACAACGGCAAGCTCTATCTCGGGACCGACGGCGACGGCATATATGTGATCGACGGCAATAAGATCACGAAAAAAGGCCGCAAAGAGGGTCTTTCCAGTGAGGTGGTAATGCGCATCACAAAGGATGAGACACGCAGCATCTACTGGATCGTGACCTCCAATTCCATCGAGTATCTGAAGGACGGCGTGATCACGACCGTTTCGCAGTTCCCTTACTCGAACAACTACGAGATCAAATTCGACGCGAGCGGAAACGCGTGGGTGCTTGCCTCGAACGGCATCTATGTCGCCGACACCGAAGACCTGCTCTCCGGAGAGCCTTTTGAGTACAGCTTTTACAATACTTCAAACGGACTCCCTTCGGTCGCGACAGGCAACAGCTACAGCGCGCTCGAACCTGACGGGACGCTTTATCTGGCGGGCAGGACGGGCGTCAGCTGCGTAAATATCGACAATTACTACGACAGCTCGGTCAATGTAAAGCTCATGATCCCTTACGTTGAGGCGGACGGCGAGTACTATTATCCCGGCAGCAACGGCAAGGTAACGATCCCCGCCGGCATTGACTCGATCACGATCTACGGATACGCGGTGGCCTATTCGCTCAACGACCCGAAGATCAGATGCTACCTCGAGGGCTTCGGAGCACCCGAGCTCATTGTGAGCAGGAGCGAGCTCACTCCGCTCAGATTCACGAACCTTTCCGGCGGCAATTATACATACAGGATGTCGGTCGTAAGCAACGCCGGTGATAAGGAATACAACTTTATCGAGCTGCAGATCGTAAAGCAGAAGAGTTTTTGGGAAAAGATCGGGGTAAGGATCGCCGCGTCCGTTATCGGGGCCGGCGCGATCGCGCTGCTCGTATGGTTCATCCTGAGAGCCACCATCATCAGCAGGAACAATGATGAGCTCCGTAAGGCAAAGGACGAGGCGGACCGCGCGAATACCGCGAAGTCCCGCTTCCTTGCGAACATGTCGCATGAGATCCGCACGCCCATCAATACGATCATCGGCATGGACGAGATGATCCTGAGGGAGGATCGGACACTTCCGGTTGAAAAATATTCTACATCTGTAGTTAAATACGCGGGCTCGATCCGTAAAGCATCGGAAAGCCTGCTCGGCATCATCAACGATATCCTCGATCTGTCAAAGATCGAATCGGGCAGCATGAACCTTGTCGAGCGCGAGTACGACACGTTTGAGCTGCTGAACGCGGTGGTAACGATGATCCGCGTGCGCGCGATCGAAAAGGACCTCGATTTCAGGCTCGACATCGATCCTGCGATCCCGTCGAGGCTGTTCGGCGACGACGGAAAGATCAAGCAGGTAATCCTGAACCTGCTCACAAACGCTGTCAAATATACGAAGGAGGGTTCGTTTACCCTCACCATGAAGAAAGAGAGCGAGGAGAACGGCGTCTGCAGGATACATTACAGCGTGAGCGACACGGGCATCGGCATCCGCGAAGAGGACATGGAGAAGCTCTTCAAGCCCTTTGAGCGTGTCGACGAGCAGAAAAACGCGGGTATCCAGGGCACCGGCCTCGGACTCGACATTTCCAAGCAGTTCGTTGCCCTGATGGACGATGAGCTGCGCTGCGAGAGCGTCTACGGCGAGGGTTCGACATTCTTCTTCGATCTGATCCAGAAGGTTGTGGATGCCACACCGATCGGCGATATCGAGGCGCGCCTCGGCGAGGTTGAGACCGAGGATTATGTGCCGATGTTCGCCGCGCCCGATGCAAAGGTGCTCGTGGTCGATGACAACGAGATGAACCTGATGGTCATCGAGGGCCTGCTCGAGCAGACCAGAGTACAGATCACGACAGCTTTAAGCGGCAGGGAATGCCTTGAAAAGCTGGACAAAGAGGACTTCGACGTGATCCTGCTCGACCATATGATGCCGGAGATGGACGGTATAGAGACCATGCACCGGATCGCCGAAACCGGCAAGAGTGTTCCCGTTATCGCGCTTACGGCGAATGTAGCGGAGAACGGCGAGGATTACTATATCGGCGAGGGCTTTACCGGATATCTGGCCAAGCCCGTTGACAGCAAAAAGCTCGAACAGAAACTAAAGGAGCTGATCCCCGAAGAAAAGCAGCGCGCATGGGAGCTTTCCGACGGAGCGGTCGTAAAAGAGGCGAACGCGCAAAAGGAAGCCGCGGAAGCACAGGCCGGAGACATCCTCGCGCCGTATGAGAGCGCGGAGGGCATCAATGTTGCCGACGGTGTGAAGTTCTGCGGATCGAAGGAGTCCTTCGTAAAGGCGATAGGCAATTTCAGGAACGCGCTTACCGACCGTGCCGCAGAGATAGAGGACGCTTTCCTCCGTGAGGACTGGGAGTTCTATACGATCAAGGTACATGCGCTCAAGAGCTCCGCGAGGATCATAGGAGCCGCCGAACTCTCGAAGAAGGCGGAGGCCCTCGAGGAAGCCGGCAAGAACAGCGACATCGATACGATAAAGCGGGATACGGCGGAGCTGCTCGAACTCTACCGCAGCTATCTCGACCGGCTCCCCGGAGAGGCAAAGCCTGAGGAGGCCGCGAAAAAGCCGCCTGCGGATCCCGACACGATCGCCGACGCGCTCGCGGCGCTCGCGGAGATCGCGGAGGGCATGGACTACGACAGCGCCGAGATGGTGCTTGAAGAGATCGGGGAATACAGTCTGTCGGATGAGGACGGGGCGCTGTTCGCCGAACTCGAAAAGAGATTAAAGCATCTCGACTGGGACGGAATGGGCGAACTGCTCGCCAAGAGAAGAAGCACGCAGGATTGAGGATAAATGAACGGAGGAAGACATGGAAAAGAGACTGATGGTGATCGGTGAAAAGGAGAGCTTTCTGATCAGGACGCTCAGAAAAAAGCTTTCCGAGAGCAGTATCGATTCGTTCTATTGCCCTGTAAATATCGATATGATCGGCAGGAAATGGGGAGAAAAGTGCATTACGGCGTACTATCTGAACGATGATGAGCACGTTCCGAACGATGTGCTGCATTTCCTCAAAGAGCACCTTACCGAATCGGGCGAGCAGATCATATTTATCGCGGATAAGTCGGATATCTCGCAGCTCAAAAAGCTGATGAACTCCACGCTGATCAGGGAATTCTATCCGAGGCCGCTCGAGACCGACAGGTTTATCAAGGACGTTGCCAAGGTCATGAAGACGGGCCCCACGGCGGTCGCCAAGAAAAAAGTCATGATCGTTGACGACGATACCGAATACCTCGCACTCGTCCGCGACTGGCTGAAGGACCGCTACCAGGTGTTCATGGCCAACTCCGGCATGCAGGCGATCAAGCAGCTCGGTGCCAACAAGGTGGACCTGATCCTGCTCGACTTCCAGATGCCCATCACTTCCGGCCCGAAGGTCCTCGAGATGATACGCAGCGACGCGGAGACATCGTCGATCCCGGTATTCTTCCTGACCGGCCGCAACGACAAGGACAGCGTTATGCAGGTCGTAAACCTCACGCCCGAGGGATACCTCTTAAA
>JAEEXY010000107.1 GCA_016288005.1 Lachnospiraceae bacterium | reverse complement strand
GACGCCATCGCGAACGGCGCGGATGAGATCGACATGGTCATCAACATCGGCTGGGTAAAGGACAAAAAGTTCGACGCGATCGAGGACGAGATCAGGACCTTAAAGGCAGCCTGCGGCAGCAGGATCTTAAAGGTTATCATCGAGACCTGCCTGCTCACCGACGAAGAGAAGATCGAGATGTGCAAACGCGTTACCGCGGCAGGCGCAGACTTTATCAAGACTTCGACCGGTTTCTCAAAGGCGGGAGCTACATTCGAGGACATCGAACTGTTCTCGAAGAATATCGGCCCCAATGTCAGGATGAAGGCAGCCGGCGGCATCTCGTCGTTTGACGATGCCGAGAAGTTCATCTCGCTCGGAGCATCGAGACTCGGCACCTCGAGACTCGTTAAGATCGCGAAAGCGGAGACAAATATTTCGGGATATTAAGTCTATAGTGTTTTTTGGAGGTTTACATCATGGAAGAGTATAAAGATAATTTCGATCTTCCCGCAAAAGCACCCGGAACGGCGCTCAAGGGACAGGGAAACACTTCTCCCGCAGTGGACCGCATCAGCGATCTGATGTGCAGGGAGTTGATCAACAGGGCGATAAAGGCACAGAAGATGTCGTACGCGCCCTATTCTCACTGGAATGTCGGAGCGGCACTGCTGGCGAAAAACGGCAATATCATCACCGGCTGCAACATCGAGAACGCCGCTTACACTCCGACGAACTGTGCCGAGCGTACCGCATTTTTCAAGGCGGTCAGCGAAGGCATCAGGGAATTCGCGGCGATCGCGATCGTAGGCGGACCCGATTATGCGATCAAGGACTACTGTGCGCCCTGCGGCGTTTGCAGACAGGTTATGATGGAGTTCTGCGATCCGAAGAAGTTCTACGTTATCATTGCCAAGAGCGAGGACGCGTATCTTGTATATACGCTTGAGGAGATACTTCCCATGGGCTTCGGACCGAAGAATCTCGGGAAATGATAAGCAGCAGGGGTAATCGCTGCATTACCCGGTTTCATTTGTATGTATAAAGGGCGAATACTGAGGATATTGGCAACAGCGGCAGCAATGCTGCTGTTGCTTTCAGGCTGTTCATCCGCCAGAAAGGACGCGGTGGCGAAGATATCCGCCAAGTACCGCGTTCCCGGCGACAAACAGCTCATCGTGTACACCTCGCATAAAGAGGAGGTGTATCTACCCATAATACGCGAGTTCGAGAACCGCACGGGGATCTGGGTCGAGATCCATGCGGGAGGAACCGCGGAAATGTTTGAGGAGGTTAGAAACGCTTCGGCTTCGGGAGCCTGCGACATAATGTTCGGAGGCGGCATCGAGAGCTTTGAGGCGCAGAAGGACCTCTTTCTTCCGTATGAGACAAAAGAGCGCGCAATGCTCGACGCAGAATACTTATCTTCGGAGGATCTCTGGACGCCCTTTACGGAGCTCCCCCTCGTTTTTGTCTATAACAATAAGCTGGTCTCCGCCGAAGAGGCGCCGCGCAGATGGAGCGACATCTTTTCCGAAAAATGGAAGGGACAGATCGCTTTTGCGGACCTGCATAATTCCGGCACCAGCTATACGATCCTCTCCGCATTCTCCCAGATCACGGGCCGCGCGTCGGCCGATTTCATGCCTGAATTCATAGGACTTCTCGACGGGAAGGTACTCAGCTCGTCGGGACAGATCGTGCCCTCCGTCTCAAACGGCAGGTTTGCCGTGGGCGTTACACTGGAAGAGACCGCGCTCAAGGGGATCGCGGCGGGGTATGATATCTCCATGGTCTATCCCGAGGACGGAACGAGCACTGTGCCCGACGGAGTCGCCATGGTCGTTAACGCGCCGCATTCATACAACGCGGGGCTTTTCATCGATTTTGTCGTGGGTCTCGATACGCAGAAATACGCCATGGATGAGTTCTGCCGCAGGACTGTCAGGACCGATATCGATCCCGCGGAGAGCTTAGGCGTCATCAAAAGAGCCGAATTTGACATTGTCAGGTCGGCGCAGGACGAAGAAGCGGTATTTGAGATCTGGGACTCTCTGAATAAGGAGGGCGGCCGATGAAAGGATTCATTCGTCACTCCTTCAGGAGACAGTTGTTCATAGTATTTCTGGCCGTTACGCTGGCGCTGGTATTGTTCGGCGGCATTCTTACCATTCAGGGCTTCCAGGCCAGGATCAGGGCCGATCACGGACGTCAGGACGAGGAGCAGGCAAAGATCATCAGCGAGCGGATACTTACGATGGTCGAGCTCTCGGAGACGGTCATCGAGTCGATTGCGTCCAACGAAACGATAAGAGATATCGTATCCGGCGGTAAGGACGATTCACAGGAAGTATATTCGATACTTTATGAGGAGACTGCCGGGATCAGGGATTTTGCGGTCGTGGATATCTACAGGGACGGCGAGTGCCTCTATACGACCGGCAGCGGAGGCCTGCACGCCAATCTTCCCGAAGAGTACGCAGTACTGAAAGAAGCCGCGGAGGCCATGAAAAAGGACGGAAGCATAGTTTATGCGCTCGATCCTTCAAATACATCCGCCGAAAGGTCCGATCTTCTGATCGCAAAGATGATCTCTTCGATCACTTTTAAGAGTACATGGCCGCCGAAGTGTTTCGTGATCGTGCGCATCGGCAACGCGCAGATAGAGTCGCAGCTGTCCGGACTGGTCAACTCCAGGGACGGATATATGCTGACCAACCGTTTCCTGCGCCCGTTCTGCCTGATCGGCACAGCAAAGGATTATTCGTCGCTGGCGCTTATCAGGAGCAATCTGTTCGCGGGCTTTGATTATGACGCGGGAGCAAAGAACAATATCTATATCTCGGAGCTCGAAAAACAGGGCCTGCTCTGCGTATATATCACGCCTCCCGCACTCGAGGAATCGGCGGTGCGCGCAGGCTACAGGATCATCGTTTTCCTGGTGGTGATCAGTATCCTGGTATGCCTTTTCGCGGCATCGAGGATGACGAACCTTGTCGCAAAGCCCATAAATACGCTCTCTTCGGCGATGAGACGCTTCAGAAAGGGCGATTTCGACGTAAAGATAGACCTGAACCGCGAGGATGAGTTCGGGCAGCTGGCGACCGGCTTCAACAAGATGACCGGTCAGCTCAAAAAAACGATGGAAGAGCAGGTAGCGGCCGAGCGCAGCGTGAACGAAGCGCGTACGCAGATGATGCAGGCCCAGCTGAATCCGCATTTCTTATACAACACGCTCGATACGATCAAATGGGTGGCAAAGGCCAACCAGGTGCCCGAGATAGCGACGCTTTCCTCATCACTGGCTGCGGTGCTCAGGATGAGCATTTCCGGCGACAAATTCTGCACTCTCGCCCAGGAGATCGAGATGGTGCGCAATTACTGCGAGATACAGAAGATCCGGTTTGACGATTCCTTCGACCTGAGCGTCGATATCGGTGACTGCGCCGACGCGGTGATACCCAAGCTCATACTGCAGCCGCTGGTCGAGAACAGCATAATACACGGGCTCGAAGGACGCAGGGACGGCCATATCGTGATCTGCGCGGAAAAGTATCCGGCGAACGAAGGCACGGGCGAAGAACTGAAGATAACGGTCCGGGACAACGGCATGGGGATAAGCGACGAGATGATCGCCGCGCTCGAGAGCGAGAACACGGAGGCTCTGTCGGGACATCTCGGGCTGAACAATATCAATACCATAATCAGGCTCACATACGGCGAACGTTACGGAGTGAGCGCCGCAAGGCCCGAAGAGGGGGGCACGCTGATGACGGTCGTGCTGCCTTACTCACTTACGGGAACGGATAACGCGATAAAGGGATAATACGGGAGGATATGCAGTGATTACGAGAGTTATGATCGTGGACGACGAAAAATACGTCCGCATGGGAATAAAGAATGAGACCGACTGGGCGCTGATAGGCTGCGAGGTGGTGGCCGAGGCGTCCAACGGCATCGAGGCGCTCGAGGCGGCCGAGGTGACGAGGCCGGATCTGGTCATTTCCGATATCCGCATGCCAAAAATGGACGGACTCGAACTGGCGGAGCAGCTGATGGCAAAGCTGCCGGGCATCAGGATCATTTTTCTCACCGCTTACGATGAGTTCGAGTACGCGCGGCAGGCCGTAAGGCTCGGAGTATCGGACTATCTGTTAAAGCCCTTCGGGGAGGGCGAGCTCGAAGCCTCTGTGCAGAAACTCCTGCATCTGCATCCGAACACACCCGCGTCCGCGAAGGAGCTCGAGGAGACCCTGATCCCGCTGAATGTCGTAAAAAACACGGACAACAGATATGTCAAGGCGGCGATCGACTATATCAACGAGCATTACAACGATCCCGATTTCGCGGTAGGCGTGCTCGCCGACAGGCTCGGAGTGAGCGAGGGACATCTGGGCAGGCTGTTCAAGGCAGAGACGGATACGGGCATCAACAACTATCTGATCCGCGTCCGCATCCGCAAGGCTATGGACTATTTGAAGGACCCGCTCGTAAAGGTCTACGAGGTGGCGGAAAAGGTGGGATATCAGGATATAGCCTATTTCTCCAATACATTTAAGAAGCTTGTAGGTAAGTCCCCCTCGGAATACCAGCAGAAGGGGCTGGAATGATAACGACATGGGACAGACACGGGGACGGTTCTTCTGTCTGCGAACTGCGCAGACAGAAGAACCGTCCCCGTGTCTGTCCCATGTCTGTATTATGTACAATATTTACAAATAATGTCGGTTTTACCCCATACACAAATACAAAATGCACAATTAAAATGTCCTTATCAGGCAGACCCGTGGGACGGGCTGCAAATAAAAGGAGGACATTATGAAGAAAATTTTAGCGTTACTGCTGGTTCTTGCAATGGCTGTTGCGTCATTTGCGGGATGTTCGAAAGACGGCGGCTCGGGGAAGAGCAGCGGAGAGCTTTCGGAAATTGAGAAGATCATCAAAGAAGCTCAGGGCATGACCATGGATGAGCTTGCAAAGAAGGCTATCGAAGAGTCTAACGGAAAGACCTTCTACGGCGTGGGCAACTCCAGCCGCGGCAAGTCGGCACTCCCTGTTTTCATCGAGTATCTTCAGACTATCGATTCTAACTATACTCTTAATTTTGAGTGGCAGCAGCCCAAGAACAACAAGATCTTTGAGCAGCTGACCTCCGATTCCTTAAAGAGCACCGGTACATTCGCGATGACTCTTATCCAGGACGGCAATCAGATCCAGTCCAAGATGGTTGACACCGGCATCCTTAAGACCTTCGTTCCCAAGGAGTGGGCAGAGGCCAACGGCACCACAGCCGACAAGTTCACCGGTTTCCTTCCTCTTCAGACCCTGAACAAGGTATTCATGTACAACTGCACAGGTTCCGCGACCTACACCAACTGCTGGGATTTCGTTTACGAAGGTTCTCATCCCCTGTTCATGGGCGTTGATTCCGAGATCGTAGGAAAGAACTTCCTCATGATGCTCACCCAGGACAAGTACGCAGGCTGGCTGAAGGCTGCATATGACAAGCTTGACGCGACCAAGAAGGCATATTTCGAGCCCACCATCCAGGCTATGCAGTCCGACGCAAAGGACCTCGGCCTCGGCGCAAACGGCGCTTACGCTCTTGCATGGATCAAGCTCTGGGTTAACAGCTACAACGAGCAGACCGATGACGGCCCTATCTGCAATACCCTTGTAGACGCTTCGGCTACCGATCAGTCCGGACTTCTTGTTTACTCAAAGCTTCGTTCCGTTGAGGAATCCGCTACCGTATCGCTCAACAACATCAAGGTTGCCGCATATCAGGACGGCTACACCGGCATCGGCGGATACGGCTACTGCCATTATCTGTTCGTTACCAAGAACAGTCCTCTCCCCTGGACCGCATGCGCGTTCATCGCATTCATGACCTGCCGTGAGGCCGGATTCGAGGCTTGGGGCAAGGACATGGGCGGATATTCTTCGAACCCCAACGTTGCTGCTGAGATCGAGGCTAAGTTCCAGCATTCACAGGGCGGCGGAGATCAGTTCCCCGCAAAGAACGACCGCGGATATGACTGGTGGACTGGCGAAGGCAAGGGTGAGCTCGTTCTCGAGGATCCCAAGTACTGCTCGGACGTTTCGTTCTCAGTAGGCAGCTGGATCGACGTGCTCGATCACTATAAGCCCGAATAAGTTTGATTTATCCAATAAAATGTTACTCCATAGCCTCTTAAAAAGGGGCAAGACCCGGGGGTGTCGTCAGAAAAAAAGCGGCATCCCCGTATTTAAAAAAAGCTATTGTTCGTCTTATCCAAAAAAGGAGTCTGCACCATGATGTCAACTACCGGAAAGGACAAGAGGGCCATCTTTAAAAACAAGGTTAAGACCTGGTTCTCCCAGCCGCAGAACATCATACTTCTGCTGTTCGGAATAGTGCTGACCTTCAGTACGGTTGCCCCTATTGTCGCGATAATAAAGGATACCCTGAAGATCCATCCCGGAACGATCGACCAGCATCTGACCGGCAAGACCACGGGGTATACGCTGGTGAATTACATTGATCTGTTCACCAGCAAAATGGCAAAGATCAATCTGTGGAATCCGCTCCTGAACACGGTGCTGCTCTCAGTACTGACCTGCGTGATCTCCATTATCTTCGGCGGCCTGTTCGCGTTCCTTGTGACCAGGACCGACATGAAGTTCAAAAAGTACTTAAGCTCGATATTCATTTTCCCTTATATCATGCCTCAGTGGACACTGGCTGTTGTATGGCAGCACATGTTCTACTCGAATAAGGTGACAGGCACCTCGGACGGTCTGCTCGCCTCATTGTTCGGACTCTGTATGCCGAACTGGTGGTGTCAGGGACTGTTTCCCTCGGCTATGGTTCTCGGCCTTCACTACGCGCCCTTCGCCTACATACTGATAGGCGGCATCTTCAAGAACATGGACGCGAACCTCGAAGAGGCGGCGACCATACTCGATACGCCCAAGTGGAAGATCATGTTCAAGGTAACTCTCCCGATGATCAAACCCGCGATACTTTCCACGATACTTCTCGTGTTCGGAAGCGCGATGGGAAGCTACCCCGTACCTCATTACCTGAATTTCACGACGCTGTCGACCAAGTACATTTCGATGAACAGCACCTATACAGGTGAAGCGTCGATACTTGCGATCATCATGATGATCTTCGGCGTGCTCATCCTCGGAATGAACCAGATGAGCCTGAAGAGCCGCAAGAACTACACGACGGTTACCGGTAAGTCGGGACAGCTCACAAAGATCCGCGTGGGCAAGGCCGGCAAGTACATCATCGGCGCGATCTTCATCGTGATCACGTTCTTTACGAGCATCTGGCCCATAGTGCTTTTCGCACTCGAGACCTTCCTGCCGAACCCCGGTGACTACAGCTTCCTCTACACGGGCAATCTCGCGCACCTGACCACGAAATGGTGGGTAACGAACGAGAACATCACCGAGAACGGCATGTACGGCCAGCCCGGTATCCTGCACAACGGCACGATCTGGCACGCTTTCTTCGGCACCCTGATGCTGGCTGTTGCCTGCGCGCTGATCGCCGGAACCATCGGTACCCTGATCGGATACGCGGTGGCAAAGAAGCGCCGCAACAAGTGGGCGAACTACGTGAACAACGTTGCGTTCCTGCCTTATCTGATGCCTTCGATCGCTGTGGGCGCGGCATTCTTCATCCTCTTCTCGAATGAGAAGATCAACCTGTTCAACACCTACACGCTGCTGATCATAGCCGGCGTTGTAAAATACATACCGTTCGCGTCGCGAAGCTCGCTGAACTCGATGCTGCAGATAAGCAATGAGCTTGAGGAGGCCGCGATCATCCAGAACACATCATGGATAAAACGCATGACGAAGATCATCATCCCGATACAGAAATCCTCGATCATCAGCGGATATCTGCTCCCGTTCATGACGTGCCTGAGAGAGCTGTCGCTGTTCCTGCTCTTATGTACGCAGGGCTTCATCCTTTCAACGACGCTCGACTACTTTGACGAAATGGGCTTATACGCATTCTCGAGCGCTATAAACCTGATCCTGATCTTAACGATCTTGGTATTCAATACACTGGTTAACAAGCTGACCGGCGCAAGCCTTGACAGCGGTATAGGAGGTAAGTGATCATGCCCGGGATTAAACTGGAAAACATTACAAAACGCTGGGGAAAGTTCTTCGGAGTTGACAATATCAGCCTCGA
>JAEEXY010000106.1 GCA_016288005.1 Lachnospiraceae bacterium | reverse complement strand
TCGGCAGCGGCCATATCCGCGAGCCTTTCGACGCGGGAGAGGTATTCGTCATCGTACACGCCGGGTTCGGGCTCGGCGCCGTCCCAGAATATGCCGAGACGTATCAGATTAAAGCCTTTTTCCTTAAGAAAGCGGAAGTCGCCGGGCGTATATTCCCCGATGTAATCGAGAAACTTGTCTTTACATACCATATTTATGCCGCGGGCGATGAAGGGGAGGCCATTATCCGTGATAAAGCCTGTGCCTGCGGTCCTGATCCTTTTATTGCTCATGTCTGTATCTCCTTGAGTCTTATGTTCATGCGTTCGCGCTTTTGCCGGAGCTGCCTTCTCTTGCCGCCACATTGAATTCCGAGATCTTTTCCTCGAGCTCACGCCCGATCGGGAAGAAGAGCATCGGGATCATGCCGATAAGGCACATGATGATGGGGACGAGGCCCGCGCCGATGCGGATGCCTCGGACAGCGGATTCGGTCTGTACCTCGAGCGTGCCGTCATAACCGTAGCGGCTTAAGATGCCTGAGAATATCGTGGTCTGGAAGCTCGTGAGCGAGGTCGTCAGCAGCGCGAACAGACCGCCGTACAGACCTGTTTTGCGGGTGCCGGTGCGCATCTCGTCATAGTCGATCAGCTCGCCGTTTAGAACGACGCCTGCGGTCTGAATGACATTGAGCGCGAATACTATCAGGATGTAGCTGAATACAGCCTGCCAGCCGCGGTTGATAAAGAGCAGGCTCGCAAAGCCGATGACTGCGGGGATCAGCGCAAGCAGAGAGATGCGCTTCGCACCGTATTTCCTGATCTGACGGCCCGCCCAGGGCAGCATCAGCAGCATGATCACGCCGGGGACCATATCCGCGATCGTCGCGACGGTACCGGAGGAGCAGACAACGCTGTCCATGAAATACAGGAATGGAGTGAAATAGAAGCCGACGGCTCCGCGCGCTATGATGTAGAACAGCAGGTAGGTGATAAAAGGCTTTGAGAAAACGATCTTGCGCACATCGCGCCAGAGGTCTTTTAAGTTCCTGTGCTCGGGCGGAGTCGCGGTCTCGTACAGCGCGGCGTTTTCCTTAAGCGTGCGCAGAGCCACAAAATACATGCCGGCATTGATCAGGATGACCAGTGAGAATATCGGGATGACCAGCTCGCGTTTGCCGTCGCCCACCAGCAGCAGGGTCGGGATGATCGTGGTCGCGGCGCCGAGGAAATTGCCGATGTAGGTGCGGATTATCTCGACGTCCACGCGCTCCTCCTTGTCGGGAGCGGCGAGCAGGAAATATGAGTTATACGCTACGGAATAGACGGTATATGCGGTATCGAAGATAAAGAGCTCCGCCAGCAGTACCCCGAATATCACCCAGTCCTTCCATGACGGCGACGAGAGCAGCATCAGGAATATCGAGACAAGCATCGTAGGCGCGGTCACCTTCATCAGATAGACGTATTTGCCGTGCTTTTTGCTGTAGGGCCTGCGGTCGATATACGAGCCCAGCAGAGGGTCGTTGATCGCGTTCCAGATATTGTAGATAAGATAGATCCAGCCGTAAAATTTCGCGTCCAGCCCGATGATGTCCGTATAGAATTTCATGAGCGTGTTGTGGATGATGATCGGTCCGATGACTGACGCGGGTCCGGGCAGCGCGAGAGTGAGCTTTTGCTTAAAAGTAAGGCGCGTGCCGCTCAGACGGAACATGCTTTTAAGTTTTGCCGAGAGCTTTTCCATGTAAACCTCCGATATTTCCCGCGGCGCGGCAGATGCGCCCGGGATTATTTCTTCCCCGATTTTTAATCTACACCTTAAAGTTACTTTAATGTCAAGCGGAAAAGTGATATACTTTATGACATGAAAGAATTCTACACAGTGGGCGAGGTCTCGAAGATATTCAACATACCCGCCTCCACCCTCAGATATTACGATGAGATAGAGCTCATCAGCCCCTGGAAAACGGGCGACAACGATTACAGATATTACTCGAAGGCGCAGTTCGAGATCATCTCGATGATCTCTTTCATGCGTTCCATCGGCACGCCCATAAAACGGCTGAAGGAGATACTGAACGAGGACGGCGCGGATGGGATGCTCGCGGAGCTCTCGAGATACAGCGCCGAGATCGACGAGAGGATAGCGGACTTAAAGCGCCTCAAGACCAAGGTGAGGATATTTGGGGACAATATCTCCAGAACCTGCGCGACCGACGATATCACGCTCGAAGAGCTGCCCGACATGTACCTGATGTGCAAACCTTTCGGAGACGAGGATGAGCTCGACATCGACGAGATCATCAAGGCGACCGCGGGCGCCGGGAAATGGGCCGACACGGCGGGCATCATTTCCACGATAACGCCCGAGAACCTTATGCGGGGGAACTTCCACACCTATGAAAAATACGGCTATATCTCGGAACTGAAGTGGCCCGCGCGCAGCAGGTACACTTCGGTCCTTAAAGCCGGGACATATGTCTGCGGCAGCATGAGGATAAAGACCGTGGAGCATTTCGAAGCGGACGCGGCGTATCGGAGGATGATGGAATATATCGCGGAGAAGCGTCTGATCGTCACGGGTGACGCGATAGAGCGGAACGTGCTCGATCTCTACAGCGGAGACCGCTACAGTCCGACGATGTATTTCAGGATCTATATCCCGGTAAAGTTGCATTGAAAAATGTTGTGTGATAGAATTTCAGTACGGAAAAGGTTTCTTTGAGCACATATTTAAGGAGGTCCGGACATGCCCTTTATCGATACCAAACTGACACAGAAGCTCACCGATCCCCAGAAGGATCTGATCAAATCACGTTTCGGAGAGGCTTTAAAGATACTCAACAAGACCGAGGACTACCTGATGGTAGGCATTTCGGACGGCTATGATCTGTATTTCGGAGGCAAAAAGCTCGAAAAAGGGGCTTACGTGGAAGTGAGCCTGCTCGGCGGCGCTCCCTCCGCGGCATACGATAAGATGACCGACGAAGTCTGCAGGATACTCGACGATATACTCGGCATCCCCGGCAAATCGGTTTATGTGACCTACCACGGTCTGAAGGACTGGGGCTGGAACGGCAGTAATTTCTAATAAACTGCGGCGGCCGGAGCCTGTGTGATGCGGCTGCTTGAAGGAAGATGAGGATGAAAACAGAATTATCCGAAAAGCTTATTCTGATATTTAAGATCATAATCTTTGTCAGCCTGTCGGCGCTGATCGTCGGGCTGATCTCTTTTAATGCCGCCGACAAGTCGGCACCGATCGCATACGAAGCACCCGAATTCATAGACGAATGGACGGTCACGGATTCGAACGGCCATACTTTTACGACCGGACGCACCTATCGCAATTCCGACGGCACTCTCGGCAATTTTTGGGCGGTATCGAGGCTGCCGGAGAATATAGGCGATGACTCGTATTTCTGCTTTATCACCGGCGGCAACGTGGACGTTTTCATAAACGGTGACAAACGAAAGGATTTCGTGGAGTCCAGGGACGTTATCATCCCCGGAGGCATCTCAAAGCGCTTCATGGTACTGGTTCCCATAACACATCTCGATTCGGGAGCCGAAGTCGTCATCAACAGGATCGGAGCATCCAGGCGCGGTCATATCTTCCAGGAGACCTTCGTTGCGAGCGAAGGCGATCTGATCGCTTACCTGCTCGAGCATTACGGCATATCTCTGGCGGCGGCGGGGATACTGATGGTATTCTCACTGGTCATCTTTATCGTCAGTATCGCGATGAGGATACTGTATAAGCGGCGCATCGAGATGATGTACGGCGCTTTGGGCATACTCGTCATATCCTGCTGGAGCATCACCAATTCATTCATATATCCCTTTGTGTTCGGGCATTACTATATCGACGGCATAGCCAACTATATGCTCTGCCTGTTCATACCGTTCAGCCTGATCATATATCTCGATGCCCTGCAGCAGGGCAGATACAGGAGGATCATGCTGGGACTGCTCGGCGTATCCTTTGTTAATTCGCTCGTCTGGCCCATACTTCATTTTTCGGGCACCATGTCATTCCAGGATGCACTGCTCTATATCGATCTGGTCCTGGGCGCGGTAGTGCTCGTGGCTACGGCGATACTTATCAAAGAGGTTGTCGACGGCAAGATCATCGAGTACAAATATACAGCGATCGGACTGGCGGGATTCCTGGCATGCGCGCTGGTCGAGATCATGATACTGAATCTCTGGCCTGTTATGAACGATGAGCTCCCGATGCTGTTCGGACTCGCGTTCATGTTGACGCTGGCGGTCATCCAGCAGATCAGGGACCTGAAAAAGATCAGCGACGAGAGGCAGAATGCCATCGACCTGTCGGAGGCAAAGACCAGATTCCTCGCCAGCATGTCGCACGAGATACGTACTCCCATCAATGCCGTACTCGGCATGAACGAGATGATCCTTCGCGAGAACAGGGATCCCGTCATCGACGGATACGCCAAAGTAGCAAAGAGCTCGGGCCGTATGCTGCTGATGATGGTCAACGATGTTCTGGACTTTTCAAAGATCGAAGCGGGCAAGATGGAGATCGCGAACGCGGAATACAGCTTTTCCGCCCTGCTGCGCGATATCCGTCCGATGCTCAAGGAACGTGCGGACGAAAAGTCTCTTGAGCTTAATCTGGTCATCGAGCAAGAGGTGCCCGAACGGCAGATATCCGATGAGTTCCGCATTCGTCAGATGATCATAAATCTGGTCAACAACGCGATCAAATATACGGACAAGGGTTCTGTAACCCTTACCGTCGGCGGCGAATACATCGAGGACGGGATGTTCCTGCTGCGGCTTTGCGTAAGGGATACCGGCAGGGGCATCAGGGAAGAGGACCGTAAGCACCTGTTCGAGGCATTCTCACGCGCCGATATCAGGAAAAACAGGAACATCGAGGGCACGGGACTCGGACTCGCCATCGTCAAGAACATCCTCGACTGCATGGGCGGTACCGTTGACGTGGAGAGCAAATACGGCAGCGGTTCGGCATTTACGATAGAGCTCCCTGTGGAGACGGTCGGCGAAGAAACGGTGAACAGCGATTCCGTAGAGAGACCGGCCAATACCGTATCTGCGGATGAGGGCGGCGATTTCTCGGCAAAGGATGCGGCTGTGCTGGCCGTCGATGATACCTCGATCAACCTTACGCTGCTCACACTGCTGCTCAAGCGCGTGGATGTCGTTCCGGATCTGTGCGAGAGCGGCCTGCAGGCCATTCAGATGTGCAAAGAAAAGAAATACGATCTGATCCTGCTCGACCATATGATGCCCGAGATAGACGGCATAGAGACGCTTAAGCTCATAAGGGAGTCCGGAGACTCGCTGAATAAAGATACTACTGCGGTTGTGCTTACCGCGAATGCGATGGCGGGCAGCAGGGCTTTATACATCGAGGCCGGATTCGCGGATTATCTCACAAAACCCATCGATGCCCGACTGCTCGAGGAGACATTAAAAAAATATCTGCCTGCGGAAAAGATAGTTGCATTTTGAATAAATATGCATTATTCTAATACTAATTTTAGGCGCGGCGGACAGTCGGCCGGACATAAAGGGGGAATAAGCCTTGGAACGCTATTATCAGGAAGAGATAGAGTGCGCGAGTCTCGATAAGATCAGACAGATCCAGTCGGAAAAGCTGGTTGCGCAGGTAAAGCACGTTTGGGAGAATGTGCCTTATTACCGTAAGAAAATGGAAGAAAAGGGCGTTACGCCGGACGATATCAGATCGGTCGACGATCTGCATAAGCTGCCCTTCCTCTCAAAGGCGGACTTAAGAGACGCATATCCTTACGGACTCCTCGGGAAACCCCTGAAGGAGTGCGTACGTATGCATTCCACATCCGGAACTACAGGAAAGCGTGTAGTGGCGTTTTATTCCCAGCATGATATCGATCTGTGGGAAGACTGCTGTGCAAGAGCGATCGTGGCAGCAGGCGGTACCGATGAGGATGTTATACAGGTAGCATACGGCTATGGCTTGTTTACCGGAGGAATGGGTCTGCACGGAGGCGCTCATAAGGTAGGATGTCTGACGATCCCTGCGAGCTCGGGAAGTACGGACCGGCAGATCATGTTCATCAATGACCTTTCCGCGACTATTCTCTGCTGTACGCCCAGCTATGCGGCCTATCTTTCCGAACGTATGAAAGAGATGGGCTACGGTCCGGACGATATTCCGCTGAAGTCGGCCATCCTCGGTGCCGAAGCCTGGACCGAAGAGATGCGCAAGAGCATAGAGAAGACGATGGGCATCAAGGCCTATGATATTTACGGTCTTACAGAGCTTTCCGGCCCCGGCGTTGCATTTGAGTGTTCCGCACAGACAGGAATGCATATAAACGAGGACCATTTCATTCCCGAGATCATCGATCCCGATACGGAAGAGGTTCTGCCCGAGGGTTCGGTCGGTGAGCTGGTATTTACCGCTGTTGACAAGGAAGCGTTCCCGATGCTCCGCTACAGGACCAGAGATATCTGCAAGCTCTGGAGGGAGAAATGTCCCTGCGGAAGAACACATATCAAGATGGCGAAGCCTATGGGCCGTTCCGACGATATGCTCATCATCCGCGGAGTAAACGTATTCCCGAGCCAGATAGAAACAGTTCTTTTGAACAACGGATATGCTGCGAATTATCTGATCGTGGTTGACCGTGTGAACAATACGGATACATTCGAGGTTCAGGTAGAGATGACCCCTGAGATGTTTACCGACAGTATCGCCGAGATCGAGGCAAAGCAGAAGGCGCTTTCAGAGGGCCTGAAATCAATGCTCGGAATTAAGGCAAAGGTTTCGCTGCTCGCTCCGAAGTCGATTGCAAGGAGCGAAGGCAAGGCAGTCAGGGTTATTGATAATCGTAAGCTGCACTAAGATGGGAGGAGCAAAATGAGCGTAAAACAGATTTCCGTTTTTTTGGAGAACAAGCCCGGTACACTTAAAAAAATGACAGGTTTT
Organism: Lachnospiraceae bacterium; assembly: GCA_016288005.1. Lineage (GTDB taxonomy): Bacteria > Bacillota > Clostridia > Lachnospirales > Lachnospiraceae > RUG11977. The sequence continues at coordinate 1,381 of JAEEXY010000106.1, read as the reverse complement.
CTGGCGGCTCACGAGATCGACATCCGCGCGATCTCCGTATCTGAGACCGTAGGTTTCGGTGTTGCGAGACTGATCGTTGACGACGCGTTAAGCGCGATCAACACTCTTAACGAGAACGACTTTATCGCGAACCTGACACCGGTTCTGGCGATCGAGGTGCCCGACGCGGCAGGCGGACTGGACGGTCTGCTCGCGGTATTCTCCGAGCTGGAGGTCAATATCGAGTACATGTACGCATTCTCGAGCAGCAGGACCATGGACCGCGCTTACATGATATTCCGCGTGGCCGATACAAAGGCTGCCGAGGCAAAGCTCAAGTCAAAGGGCATCAGGATCCTTTCGCAGGAAGATATCGCCAAGATGTGAATAGTAATATATGTAATTCTCTTCAAAAGAATGTAAAATATTAAGATTGTATAGCCGAACCGGCACATGGTCTGTTAGAATGGTCATGAACGGTTCGGTTTTATATTTGCCGGACGACCATAAAAACGGAGATGTGTGTATGTGGGCATATGAAAGTGTTTTCTATCAGATATATCCGCTCGGCTTTTGCGGCGCGCCCTTTGAAAACGACGGGGTCCTCGAACACAGGATATTAAAGGTTCTCGACTGGATACCGCATATAAAGGCGCTGGGGGCCGACGCGATCTATTTTTCGCCGGTCTTCGAATCGGATACGCACGGGTACAATACCCGCGATTATACTAAGATCGATGTAAGGCTCGGGACCAATGAGGACTTTAAGCGGGTCTGCGATGAGCTGCACGCGAACGGGATAAGGGTCGTGCTAGACGGAGTGTTCAATCATGTCGGGAGAGGCTTTCCGCAGTTTAGGGATGTGCTCGAAAAGCGTGAGGGCTCTGCCTATACCGACTGGTTCGCACGCATCGACTTCGGAGGCAATTCACCGTACAATGACGGCCTCTGGTACGAGGGCTGGGAAGGCAATTACGACCTGGTCAAGCTCAACCTGCGCAATGAAAATGTAATAAACCATATACTGTCGGCTGTCGGAGGATGGATAGACGAGTTCGGCATAGACGGGCTCAGACTGGATGTCGCGTACTGCCTCGACAGGGAGTTTTTGAGGCGCCTCAGGGAATTCACCGATTCAAAAAAGCAGGACTTCTTTCTGCTCGGTGAGGTACTGCACGGCGAGTACGGACGCATGCTCGATGAGATGCATATCCATTCCCTTACGAATTATCAGTGCTACAAGGGACTGCATTCCGCGATCAATTCGATGAACCTGTTCGAGATCGTGCATTCCCTGCTGAGGCTGTTCGGTCCCGAGGACTGGACGGTCTGCCGCGGCGGACATCTGCTATCGTTTGCGGACAATCACGATGTTTCGAGGATAGCCTCGATCATCCAAAAT
>JAEEXY010000105.1 GCA_016288005.1 Lachnospiraceae bacterium | reverse complement strand
GCGATAATATTAAAGCAACCGAAATTGTTTGTCAATACCGTGCGAAAAAAGATTTTTCCTTGCAAGAGAATAGCGGATTTGCTATCATTCTTTAGTGGAGCCGTTGTTTTTGAACGGCATGTTATTCAGGGTTTTTACGATTTTTAAAGTGCTTTGGCACGGAACGGAGACTGCTTTGAAAAAATACGGTTTTATCGGCGCTGGAAATATGGGTTATCCGCTGCTCATCGGAGCGGCCGGCTTTGCGGGAAAAGAGAACGTTACATTTTCCACGCCTTTCCTTGCAGAGATGGAGAAAGTCAAGGAGAGATCCGGTATCGGCTACAGCCCGAGTACCGCAGAACTCGCAAGGGAGAGCGAAAATATCGTGATCTGCGTTAAGCCGCAGATGATCGGTCAGGTCTTTGAGGATCTGAGAAAGGTCGATCTGAAGGATAAGACCATTATCTCCATCGCAGCCGGAGTTACTTCCGAGAGACTGCGTGAGGGCATCGGGACCGAGGTCAGGATCGCAAGGATCATGCCCAACACACCCGCGATGGTAGGCGAGGGCATGAGCTGTATCTGTTTTACCGATTATGCGGGTGGTTTCACTGACGAGCAGAAGCTTGCTGTCACCAATCTGTTCGGCGCGGTCGGAAAATACGAGATCATTCCCGAAAGGCTTATGAACGCCGCGATCTGCGCTAACGGCAGCTCACCCGCGTATGTATATATGTTTATCGAGGCGCTGGCCGACAGCGTCGTAAAATACGGGATCCCGCGTGATACGGCGTACAGGCTTGCCGCGCAGACGGTGCTCGGTTCGGCAAAAATGGTGCTCGAGACAGGTGAGCATCCCGGCAAACTCAAGGACAACGTATGCTCGCCCGGAGGCACCACTATCGCGGCAGTGGAGGCACTCGAAGAGGCAGGATTGAGGAATGCCCTGTTCAAGGCAACGGATGCCTGCTACAAACGCGGCGAAGAACTGCAGAAGGGCGTTTGAGATGAACAGAGATTATTTGAAGGATAAAAAGAGAATCGTCGTAAAGATCGGCTCCTCATCGATCACGCATCCTAAGACGGGCAAGCCCGCGCTGGCCCGCATAGAGAAGCTGGTCAGGATACTGACGGACCTGGAGAACACGGGCAAAGAGGTTATCCTCGTTTCCTCGGGAGCCATTGCCGTGGGACGCAATCTCATAGGTCTTACCGGAAAGCCTTCCACAAAGGAGCTCAAGCAGGCCTGTGCCGCTGTCGGACAGGCGAGCCTCATGACGATATACCAGCGACTGTTCGCCGAGTACGGCATTAAGGTCGCGCAGGTACTGATGACCAAGAATACGATGATCGTTGACAAGAGCAGGCATAATGCCAGGAATACGTTCAGCGAGCTCTTAAAGCTCCATGTGATCCCGGTTGTCAACGAAAATGATACTGTTTCGACCGATGAGATCGAATTCGGCGACAACGATACGCTTTCGGCGATCGTGGCAGCTCTGGTCGGCGCGGATCTGCTGATCCTGCTTTCCGACATAGACGGCCTGTACACCGACGACCCGAGGAAGAATCCCGACGCAAAGTTTATCGATACGGTCGAGTACATCGATGACGGCATCATCGCGATGGGAAAGGGAGTCGGCTCCGATGTCGGCAGCGGCGGGATGTTCACCAAGATATCCGCTGCGCGTATAGCGAACGATTCCGGCGCGGACATGGTGGTCGCGTCGAGCGAGAACCTGGAAGTTATCTATGACATAGTGGAGGGCAGGAATATAGGAACGCTTTTCCTCGCCCACAAAAACGAGAATTTTCATCTGATCGATTATCTGAGTGGAGGATGCAGTGACTGAGAAATACAAGGCATTGGTAGTGGATGACAACGATGTGAACGCGACTATCTCGGTCGAGAAGCTTAATTCCTTCGAACTCGAAGGAAGCATAGCCGTATCGGGCACAGAGGCCATCAGGATGATCCGCGAGAACAATTACGCCTTCGTGCTGATGGATTACATCATGCCGGAGATGAACGGAGTCGAGGCGACACGCAGGATCCGCGAGTTCAGCAGCGTGCCCGTTTATGCGATGAGCGAGGACAGGGAAGGCGGCGTCGCGGCGGAGTTTAGCGCGGCGGGAGCCAACGGAGTGATCGCAAAGCCTCCGAGGATCTCCGAACTGATCAGGATAATACGAAGTCACGTTCCCGAGGGTTCCTACAGGATAGAAGAGGGACTGCTGCTTAAAGGCGCTGACGACGACGGCCGCAGATACAGTGTTGACAGCGAGGCCGAGCGCATGAAGTCATTCATGTCGATGGTATCCGGGCTAAATGTTATGAAGGGCCTCATGAACGCCGGCGGCATGGCGCAGAATTACATCCGTCTGGTCAAGGCCGCGGCCGGCGATATCCGCGACTATATGCGTGAGCTCAGCGATTACTTAAAGACCGGCGATCCCACACTGCTCAAGCATGCCTCTCATTGCCTGAAGATCGTTTTTTCGAATATCGGTTTTGAGGAACTTACGATGGTTTCCGAGCGCATAGAGGTCTGGGCGACGGACCTTCTGAACGACGCGGAGATCAAAAATACGATCCCCTCTTTTACGGCGGGACATCAGGAGAGCGTTACCGAGTACATTTCGCATACGATGACCGCCATCCTGCAGCTCGACGACGCGATCGAGGGTTATCTTAAGTCGCTTGAGGAGACGGGGCCCGAGACCGATTACTCCGCGCCCGTTCATCCCCTGACCGAAGATGAGCTTAAAGAGGTACGCGAATATACCGCGGCCGCTATAGACAGATTCGAGATAGATTACGTCCTTGAAGGCCTAAATCTGCTTAAGGACGCATTTTGCGGAGATGCCCGCAGAAAAACAGAAGCCGCCATAGAGGCGGCCGGTGCTTTGGACTATGTAACGGTCAAAAAACTGTTCGATGACCTGTTTTAGGGCAGAGGAGAAGCCCGATAGAGGGGGAGGGTTACTACCGGGCTTTGTTTTATGAAAAAAATTATCTGTATGTCGTATTAGGGAGTACCTCGTCGGTACTGTTTTGTTTTGATGAGTTCATTATACATGCTAAATATGAGCAAAGAATGACCCATTTGTGAACAATTTGTTAATATAATCGTGAAACTACATAAAATGCGAGATAAATAATAAAAAAAGTTGCCGAACCGTGGGCAGAAAGGAGAACTGACAGATGGTCATAAAACTCGAAAACATCAAAGCTTTGCTGTATGAAAGCGGAAACGCCGTAATAAAGGATGCGGACATTTACATAAAGGATGACCGCATATTTAAGATCGATACGACCCTTAAGGCGCAGGACGCGCCGAAGGCGGACAAGGTCATCGACGGAAAGGACAGGCTTGCGATCCCGGGACTCATCAATGCGCACACACACGCGTACATGACAATGTTCAGGAATATCGCGGATGACGTGCCTTTTACCGCATGGCTCTTTGATACGATCGAGCCTTTGGAGGATGCCATGACTCCCGAGGAGAGCTATTACGGAACGCTCCTCGCGAATATGGAGATGATCAGGACCGGAACCACCTCGTATGTGGATATGTATATCTGCCCCGACGTAAACGCCAGAGCCGCAAAGGAGAGCGGTCTGCGCGCCTGCTTTACGAGAGGCCTGGTCGGCAGCGAGTATAACGATGAGGGCGGCATGCGCCGTGTCGGCGAGGCCCTGCATGACCTCGAGACCTGGTGCGACGGCGACCTGCGCTTTGCCATGCTCGGACCGCATGCGCCTTATTCCTGCAGCGGTGATTTCCTAAAGCATGTGGTCGAGATAGCAAAGGAGCGCGGCCTCGGACTTAATATGCATATTGCGGAAGGTCAGACCGAAGTAAACATGTGCCGTGAGAAATACAACATGACTCCCGTCGAGTACGTCGACAGCATGGGAGTGTTCGATGTTCACAGTATCGCGGCGCACTGCGTATATCTTGAGGAGTCGGATTACGATATCCTTAAGGCCAAAAATGTTAATGTGGCGATCAACCCGTTCAGCAACGCCAAGCTTGCCAACGGTTTTTCGCCCGTGCCCAAAATGCTCGATGCGGGACTTAATATCTGCATAGGCACCGACGGAGCGGCCAGCAACAATACACTTAACATGTTCAGGGAGATGACCTTTGAGGCCATGATCCACAAGGGACTCCTTAAAGAGGCGACCGCAGTCTCTGCGGAGGATGTGCTTAAGTTCGCGACGCTCGGCGGAGCGGCGGCTCTGGGACGCGAAGGGGACCTCGGAGAACTGCGCGAGGGCTATAAGGCCGATATCGCGGTCATCGATCTTAAGGCGCCGCAGCTGCAGCCCAATAACAACCTGATCTCCGCATTAATTTACTCCGCGAACGGATCAGAGGTTGACACCGTAATTGTAAATGGTAAGATTTTAATGGAGCGAAAAGTGCTCACGACCATAGATGAGGAACGCGTTTACTTCGAGATGAAAAAGATCGGGGAACGCTATATGGAGATAATAAGACAGAAAAAAGCAGGCAAATGACGATCGGAGGATTTGTGAATGAATGCTGAGATCAGAGATATCTCCCTGGCTCCTTCGGGTGCGAGGAAGATAGAATGGGTTAAGCGTAATTGTCCGCTGCTTCGCGGGCTTGAGGAAGAATTCGCGGCGACAAAGCCTTTTGCGGGCAAGAGAGTGGCGCTCTCTATCCATCTCGAGGCCAAGACCGCATATCTGTGCAAGGTTATCGCGGCAGGCGGCGCGGAGCTGTTCGTGACCGGTTCGAACCCGCTCTCCACACAGGACGATGTGGCTGCGGCGCTCGTTGAGGCCGGTATCGAAGTACATGCATGGCACGGAACGACCGAAGAGGAATACAACACTCATATCGATCATGTTCTCGAGAACAACTGCCAGATCATCATCGATGACGGCGGAGACCTCGTTAACGCGCTCCATACCAGGCATCGCGACAGACTTAAATATGTCATCGGCGGATGCGAGGAGACCACGACGGGCATCATCAGGCTTAAGGCGATGGCCAAGGCCGGCACGCTCGAATTCCCGATGGTACTTGTCAACGACGCGGACTGCAAGCATCTTTTCGATAACCGCTACGGCACGGGCCAGTCGGTATGGGACGGCATCAACAGGACCACAAACCTGATCGTATGCGGCAAGGTCGTTGTTGTGGCAGGCTACGGCTGGTGCGGCAAGGGTGTAGCTATGAGAGCCAAGGGCCTTGGCGCCGAGGTCATCGTTACCGAGGTTGACCCGATCAAGGCCATAGAGGCCGTTATGGACGGTTTTGATGTCATGCCGATGGCCGAGGCGGCCGCGAAGGGAGATTTCTTTGTTACCGTCACGGGCTGCGACAATGTCGTTCGCAGGAGCGATTTCCCGAAGATGAAGAACGGAGCCATCTGCTGCAACGCAGGACATTTCGACGTGGAGGTCGATGTTGCGGGACTTAAGGAGATGGCTGTCGAGAGCGCGCCCATGCGCAATAATATCATGGGATATAAGCTGGAAAACGGAAACTGGATCTATATCCTTGCTGAGGGCAGACTGGTAAATCTCGCCGCAGGCGACGGACATCCCGCCGAGATCATGGATATGAGCTTTGCGATCCAGGCACTCAGCGCCAAGTATCTTGTCGAGCACGAGGGACAGATCGCCGAAAAGCTGATCAGGGTTCCGAAGGAGATCGACGATGCGGTCGCGCTGCGCAAGCTCGAATTCCTGGGCAAGCATATCGATGTGCTCACGCCCGAACAAAAGGCATACCTCAGTAAATAAGGAGAATTAACAATGAACAGAACAAAGCTTTTGAGCATCATGCCCTATGTGCTGGGTGTGCTGATACTTATACTGGTAGGCGTGCTGATACTTACCGGACTGAACAATGACAGCGGAAGCGGAGAGAACAAGCCCACCGAGGCGGCATTAAAGCCCACCGACGAGCCTGCGTCACCTACGCAGACCGCACAGAACGATCCTACGGCAGGCGCAGAGGACCCCGTAAATACGGATGCTCCCACCGCGCCCGCAGATCCCACGCAGGCGCCCACAGAGGCACCCACACAGGCTCCTACGCCCACTCCCGTGCCCGCGACACCCACACCCATATCCGACCTGACATTCGGATTTAAGTTCGAACCCAAGGCGGATTATGTCGATACAAAGGACGGAGTCAACTTAAGACTCGGCGCGTCCACAGATACCGAAAGGGTAGCTCACCTCGAGACCGGCAAGAGACTCGAGAGAACAGGCTATAACGAGGAGTGGACCAGGGTTATCTATGACGGCCAGGAGTGCTACATCGCGACCAGACTGATCATACGCGCCGTAGATTCCATCGATACGGTAGTCGAGCCCGAGCCCGAAGAGGGAGAACCCGAAGCAAACAATAATACTGACGATAATACGGAGGTGGCGAATGGCGGCACCTCCGCCGTCTTAGATAAGGCTTCTTATTACGGCGCCGGAGCCGGCAGGACAGTCTGCATCGACCCGGGACATCAGCTTAAGGGCAATTACGATACCGAGCCCGTGGGCCCCGGTTCCTCCGAGATGAAGACCAAGGTATCTTCGGGAACGGCAGGCAATACGACAGGCATAGCCGAGTATCAGTTTAACCTCGATATTTCGCTCGCGTTAAAGACAGAGCTGGAGGAGAGAGGTTATACCGTTATCATGACACGCACGACCAATGAGGTCGATATCTCAAACGTTGAAAGAGCAAAGATCGCGAACGACGCCAATGTCGACGCTTTTGTCAGGGTACATGCCAACAGCAGCTCAAACACGGATGCGCACGGTATCGAGACGATCTGCATGACTTCATCCAATCCGTATAATTCCGGGCTGTACGCAAAGAGCCGTCAGCTTTCGGATTCTCTGCTTACGGCCATGGTTGAGCGCACGGGAGCGCATATGCGCTATGTGAGCGAGGTCGACAACATGACGGGCATCAACTGGAGTCAGGTTCCGGTGAGCATCGTGGAGATGGGATACATGTCCAACGAGGCCGAGGACAAGCTCATGGCTACCGCGGATTACCGCAGAAAACTGGTAGTCGGTATCGCCGACGGTATTGACTTATATTTTTCAAAGCAGTAAATTTATTCAATGTGGGCCTGCAATATTAAGCGGCCCAAATGTGATCTGAACGGAGATTTGATAACATGAAAAGGATATTGATAGGGAGTCTCGCGGTATTGACGCTGATCGCCGCGATATTTGCCCTGTCCAGCTGTATGAAAGACAAAAACGCGGATACAGGGGTAACGGACAGCACACGGACGGATGCCGGGGAAACTGCAGGTTCGTCCGGAGCGGATAACGGTGGAGCAATTTCGCCGACGGCCGCACAGCCCACCGCAGAGCCTACGCCCGAACCCACACCTACGCCCGAGCCTACGCCGACTCCGGAGCCTACGCCTACGCCCGAGCTTCCCAAGCATGTCGTAGTCATCGATCCCGGACACGGCGGATATGACAGCGGAGCCTGCTACGCCGGCCTCCAGGAGAAGGACATCACGCTGAAGGTTTCACTGTATGCCAAGGAATACCTGTTGGAGAATTATATCGATATAGATGTGTACCTGACCAGAGAAGACGACAACATCATGGACAGGGACAAGAAAAAGGATCTGGAGATGCGCTGCGATCTGGGCAGACAGGTAAACGCGGACTGCCTCGTGAGCGTTCATTTCAACGCTACGGACGCCCATACGCTCAGCGGGACCGAGATATGGATCTCGAGGCGCTCCAATGTCCACGACCGGACCGAAGCACTCGGAAATGCCATCATGGATGAGCTCGTGGCCCTCGGACTTAAAAAACGCTCGGTGGGACCGCGAAAGAGCAACGATATGTTCGATCCGGACGGCATTGCGTACGATTATTACGCGATCAACCGCCATTGCGCTGCCAGAGACCTGCCGGGCATCATAGTGGAGCAGTGCTTTATGGACAGCGAGCACGATCAGCAGTTCATAAACACCGAAGAGGGCTTAAAGAGCCTCGGAGAGGCCAATGCGCGCGGCATAGCAAACTACCTCGGATTAACTCCCAAAGGAGAATAAGAAACAAAAAAGAAGCTCACTGCATCAGTGAGCTTCTTTCGGTCATAAACCGTAGATTGCGTAAAATACCCTGGTTCTAATATATCTGTATCAAATATATGATGAAAATCTATTAGCACTTCGAATAAACTTCACGCCAGCGCTGCTATTAGCACTTTGTAACGTTAGCAGCCTGAGGTCCCTTCTCGCCGTCAACAACGTCGAATGTAACCTTCTCACCCTCTTCAAGAACCTTGAAGCCATCCATGTTTAATGCTGAGAAATGAACGAATACGTCATTGCCCTCTTCGTCAGAGATGAAGCCGAAGCCCTTCTTAGCATTGAACCACTTAACTGTGCCGTTTTTCATAAAAAGCCTCCATAAAAAAATAAAAATATACACAATGGGTGATACT
>JAEEXY010000104.1 GCA_016288005.1 Lachnospiraceae bacterium | reverse complement strand
TTGTCGGACTGCCCGGAGCAGGAATGGGTGTCTTGCTTCAATTTTGATCTGGAATCTCTAAATATCCGCAATAATCCCGAAATGGCGTATCTGGAATGCAATTCAAATCCAAAGCTTAAGACGCTCGATCTGTCGCAGAACGGCAAGCTGGAGAACCTTTTCTGCAGCAGGTGCGGCCTGACCTCCCTCGATCTTTCGAATAATCCGCTGCTCTGCGAACTGGCGGCGTTCTATAACGATCTCGAGGAAATAGATGTTTCCGGCAATCCGAACCTGAAACGTTTTGACATCTGGCACAATCCGAGGCTCGGCAATGTGGATGTGAGCGGTCTGCCGGGACTCCAGTACTACAACTGCGCATGGACGGCTCTGACTGAGATCGATGTGAGCCATAATCCCGAGCTGGTGGAGCTGGTCTGCGGGTATAATGACGGGCTGCGAAGTATCGATCTTTCGCATAATCCCAAGCTGGCCTATTTTGCATGTGAATGCGATGTGAACCTTGAATCCCTCGATATTTCCCATAATCCGAGGCTGTATTATCTGCTGGCCTTCGGGCTTTCGAGCATCGATACGATCGACATCAGCAGCAACAGCCGTCTCTGCAAGGCGTACCGGGAAGGGGAATATGTGCACGAGACCGAGAATCTCGGACTTGTTTACTCAATGACGATCGATTACGGCGGCAGCAGCGATCCGTTTGATGAGCTGCGGCACTGCGTATGTTTTGATGACGACACGGTGATCCTCGGTGATTATAAAGGCACTGCGGATGTACCGGACAGCGTGGTGGATAAGAGTGACGGTTTTGCGGATACGGAGATCTTTGTCACCAGGGCGGAGGCTGTTCAGGCACTGTATGAAGCAGCGGGGAGCCCGGCCGTGAAAGGCCGTTCGCACTTTAAGGATGTATCCAAAGGCGCATCGTATGCCAAAGCCGTGAAGTGGGCCGAGGACAACAAAATCTGTTTTGGATTTCCACGGATCAGCTCGGATACTTTCTGTCCGGATGAACTTATCAGCAGGCAGGATTTTGCACTCATGGCACACAGATACGCGGATCTGCTCGGGTTCGGAACGGCCTTTGACTACGGAAGGACAGACTGGTTTGAGGATTTCCGGGAGATCGATTTTTACGCATGGGGACCCTTTACATGGGCGATACAGTGGCGCGTGCTCGGCTGTGATACGGAAAAAAATCTCTGTTATCCCCACGGAAGACTGAAAGCGTCCGAACTTAAAGCGGGAATAGCAGAGATATTCGATCTGGATGAGGGTGCATCATACTCCGGGATAGTCGACGGAAACGGAGGAAATCCCAACGAATGATCTGATAAATAAGGCAGCATGAAAGGTGTCAACCTTCAGCTCGAATTCCGGAGTATCAGAGAAACTTTCTAAAGAATTCGGCCTGATCGCGATTGGCCAGTATTCCGACCTCGTAACGGAGGTTGCAGTGGAATACATGGCACGCGAGCGGGTCGTTTTTTTGTCCGTAGATACGGCTTTCAGCATGGACGCCCTTTGAGCGCAGGTACTCGGCCATGGGCTCGCAGGCATTTACGAGGAAATCGTTCTGCGCGGTAAAAACAAATGCCGGAGGATAATCCGCAGTGATGTTTTCGAGGATCTCAGTCCTCGGATCGTCGAACAGGGCGTCATCCTGAAAATAGTCCATTATTATCTCGCTGCCGTCGCCGGTGCGCGCGCGGTCGCGCAGGCTGTACATGCCGCATGCGAGCGAGACTGCCCGCAGTTTGACGTTTGAGGGAAGTTCGAATCCGAAAAGCTTTGCGTATGCGCTGTTGGAGCAGATGCAGGCAAACTGGCTCGCCAGCTGTGCGCCCGCGGAATCGCCTGTCAGGAATACATGCGACACATCGAGGCCATACTTATCGGCATTCTTCGAGATGAACCCAAAGACAGCCAGCGTATCCTCGAGAGGTGCCGGGAATGTATTCTCGGGAGCGAGCCTGTAGTTGAAATTGACCACGGCAAAACCGAGTTCGGCCAGGTGCATGCAGTAGAACCTGTACAGCTCCTTATCTCCGTAAAAGAAACCGCCGCCGTGGATATTTACGATCGTCGGGAATGACTCACCGCCTGTCCGGCGAGGCGTATAGATATCCATCAGGTTCTGGTCTCCGTGCGGACCGTAGCTTATATCTCTGTATTTCTCAAGCCCGTCCGGCTCCGTAAGTCCGGCATCTCTTCGTGCGTCATTGGCCGCCCATGCGGCACGCGTCTGTAATACCCTCTCCGGTACTTTTTTCATTGTCCACCTCCATAACAGCTGCATCCGTAAAACAGGATTCATGATATATATGATTTTACACCAAACAAAATGTAAAGTACCTGTCTTATCTTGTTTTTTTGCGCGAAAACCTGCGCTAATGAGCGAATATGAATTGACAATGGGAGATGTATTTCGATTTTTTTAACACTTTTAGAAAAAACAGTTGACAGACATCTTTTGCAAGAGTATATTAATGTCTAATAATTTTCAGCAAGGAGGAAAACCTGTCTATGATGATCGCTCGCATTAACGATAATATCGTCCCCGAACTGTCCGTGAAATCCAATCAGGGACTTGATTCGTTATGCGTGGTAAGGTCATCAGGGCAGTGCACTCATTGACAGAGGAAATATAGAGACTGCGGTAATAAGACCTTATCAGGGATCACCCGATAAGGTCATTTTTTATACAAAAAGGAGGGAGTAAAATGAGCACCAGAGAGGAGATCGTCACTGATTTCTACGGAAAGTATGACGAGGAAACAAGGCTGGAGCGCAGCAGGAAGGGACAGATGGAGTATTTCACGACGATGGAGTATATCCACCGCTATGCGGGGAAGGGCACGAAAGTCCTGGAGGTCGGCGCGGGGACAGGCCGGTATTCCGTGGCTCTGGCAAAGGAAGGCATGGACGTGACCGCGGTGGAGCTGACTAAGAGCAATCTGGACGTCCTGCGAAGGAACGCCGAAGGTATCGATAACCTAAGGGCCTATCAGGGCGATGCATTGAAGCTCGATATGCTGGCGGACGATGAGTTTGATGTGACGCTGGTCTTCGGACCCATGTATCATCTGTACGAGGCGGCGGATGTAAGCAGGGCGATCGATGAGGCGATCCGTGTAACAAAGTCCGGAGGGGTGATGATATTTGCGTTCATTTCGGTATACGCGATAATGTACGCAAACTATATGCAGGGAAACTGGGCGTTCGGCGAAGAGGAGAACTTTACGAAGGACTATAAGACGAAGCATTTTAAGGAGCAGCTGTTTACCGGATACGATATCGTCGAGTTCGAGGAGCTGTTTAAGGATAAGCCCACCGAATGGATAACCACGGCCGGGACCGATGCCATACTTGAGTCAATGCAGCCGAGAGAGGATTTTTCGATCACCGATGAGGACTTCGAAGCCTACAAGAAATGGTATCTGGCATGCGCGGAGAAAAGGGAACTGCTCGGATATACAAACCATCTGATATATCTGTGCAAGAAAAAATAAGATGAGGAGGATTATTCTATGATAATAAAGGACACCGAATTTAAGTTAAAGGACGGCAGGACAGCCGTTTTGCGCAGCCCCCGTGACGAGGATATACAGGGCATGCTCGACTATCTGTATATATCATCGGGAGAGACCGACTTCATACTGCGTTATCCCGAGGAGTGCGCGAAATACACGCCCGAGGGCGAGAAGGCATTGTTTGACAGGATGAACGCTTCCGATCACGAGGCCATGCTCACATGCATTGTTGACGGCAGGATAGCCGGAAACTGCCAGGTCAGCTGGAGCACGAACATAAAAATGAGGCACAGGGCGATGGTGGCCATAGCGCTCATTAAAGAGTTCTGGAACCTGGGGATAGGTACGCGCATGTTTGAGGAAATGACGCGGATAGCAATGGAGAATCCCGATATCATACAGATGGAGCTCGATTTTGTGGAAGGAAACTCCCGCGCCCGCGCTCTGTATGAGAAAATGGGCTTCAGGATAACCGGAGTCAAGCCCGACGCGATCAGGCTCAAGGACGGCACGCTGCTAAACGAGTACTCTATGGTAAAAAGAATAAGGCAGTAGGAATGATTCTGTGATTTTTTAAAATATATCGCGTTCTGCCGTGTTAAGAAAAAAAACGATCCGGACGATAATAATAACGACCTTCCCGCAGAGGGACAGGTCGTTTTTCAAGGATGAAGATGAGAGCCTTTTAAAGAGCAGAGGGAACTGTATGATCACGCTGATAATTGCTGCCGCAAGCATAGTAATGCTGGTAAACATCATTGCATATATCCGTTTCATCAGATCGTCGACCGATGTCATACTGTCCGGAAAATACGGAGAGCCGATATGGGAGAGGATCGGGCTGATATTGCTGATGTTTTTTCTTTTGGCCTATATCGGAGTAGCCATAATCGGCAAACCAGACCTGTTGATGGCTTTGATACTGTTTTTCGGAGCGATATTTGTGCTGCTGGTCATGCATCTGCTGTACCATCTGGTGGATTCGATGAAGGACAGGAGCATAGAGATAACCGAAACCCTGATAGGTGTCATAGACGCCAGGGACCCCAACCTCAAAGGACACAGCAGGAACGTGCAGCGCCTGTGCATGTGCCTGTACGACTATCTGCCCGAAGAGCGTAAAAAAGGCATCAGTCCCGTCAGCTTTGAATACGCGGCGCTGCTGCACGATGTCGGAAAACTCGGCGTTCCCGAAGCGATCCTTAACAAGCCCGGTGCGCTCGATCCCGAAGAATGGGGCATCATGAGGCAGCATCCGAAGATCGCGCTCGAGCTGTTAAAGCCCATCCCGTCATTTACGGAGATCAAAGACTGGATACTGTACCATCACGAGAGGATGGACGGCAAGGGTTATTACAGTGTCGCGGGTGAGGACATACCTTTTGCGGCGCGTGTCATAGCTGTCTGCGATACATATTCGGCGATAACGATGAAGCGTTCGTATAAGGATAAACGCAGTCATGAAGAGGCGATCGCGATAATCAGGGATGTGGCCGGAACCCAGCTGGATGCCGAGATTGTCGGGTATTTCCTGATGATCCCGCGCGAGGAGCTCGCCGCCTGCGTACCCGAGGACGCCGAGTTCTGTCAGAACGCGGATCGATAATGAACGCTTTACATTATGTGCCGTGGCATACATAATAGAGTCAGGAGGACTTAACCGGTCTTCCGGGCTCTTTTCTTTTATGCGGGAGGCAGTATGAAAAAGTACGGATTTTACGGCTGGGAGACGGCCGATATTACGGATGCTAAGGGGCTGACGCCGAGGGATTATTACGATCTGCTATCGGATATCTGGTGCGCCGATACCTGCGCGCCCAGGATGAGAGGCGACTGGAGCGCGGAGAATAAAACGTTTGGACAGTGCTCGATCACAGCGTTCCTTATGCAGGATATATACGGCGGGAAAGTCCTGGGAGTCGCGCTGCCCGATGGGAATTATCACTGCTTCAACGACGTGGGCGGCTGTGTTTTCGACCTGACCAGCGAGCAGTTCGGCGATAAAAGGCTTGATTATACGGATTGCCCGGAGCAGCTGCGCGAAAAACATTTCGCAAAGGAAGAAAAGAGGCAGCGGTATGAGGTGCTGAAGGAAAGGCTCGCAGCGTCCGTACGGGCGAAGGGATGACGACCGATAGCGGCAGGCAAGGAGACTTTATACTGCCGTCCGCAACGGATTTATTAGACAGAAGGGAATTTTATGCAGTGAAGATATATTTTGCCAGACACGGACAGACCGACTGGAATATACAGGGAAAGGCGCAGGGAGCTACCGACATCCCGCTAAATGAGACCGGCATCGCGCAGGCGCGGCAATTATGTGAGGAACTGGAAAAACGGGGCATTGCCGTAAGAAAAGTATATTCCAGTTATCAGCAGAGGGCGGCGAAGACAGCGCAGATAGTCGCTGGGCATTTCGGCACGGATTATGAGACGGTCGACGGACTGCAGGAGATGTGCCTGGGCGATTTCGAGGGGCATACCTGGGACGAGATACGCTCTCTCTTCCCGAAGGAACTGGAATACTGGAATGAGGACAGGCGCTATCACAGGAGTCCCAACGGAGAATCTTACCAGATGGTGCTGGAGAGACTGTTTAAGGCACTGGGGCATATTCTCGCGCAGCATGATACCTCATCGGATGAGAATCTGCTGATCATATCCCACGGCGCGGTGATACTGACATTGATCGCCATGCAGCAGGAGCCGCCGTTCTCATCATACAGGATCTCCGTGGAAAATGCGGTGCCCGTAGAGTTCGGTATAACGGAACTCGAAGAGATCAGGGCAAAGCTGCAAATACGCGAATCAGGGCAGACCGGGCAGTTGAATTCGAATTAAAGAAAAGGCAGAGAACATGAGCGGAAAGAAAATAATAACGACAGTGTTGCTGGCCGCAGTGATCGCGCTCTGCGCGTGCGGCAGGGGCGGAAACACCGCGGCGGTACAGGACATACACACAGAGGCGCAGGGGCAGTACTTAAGCGGCCCCGTAACGAGCGTCAACAAATATGCGAAGGGTACGGAAGAACTGAGTATCCCGGAGCCTGCGGAGCTTAAGTTTAAGGGCATTACCGCGCCTTATACCGTATATATTTCGGAGCATGAAGACATGAGCGACGCGCGGGAGCTCGCGTCGGACACCGACCTTGCAAGGATATACAACCTTAAGATCGGCACAAAGTATTACTGCTATGCGGCGTCGGGGGATAAGAAAACGGATGTGATCTCGTTTGAGACCGCGGACATCGCTCCGCGCAACCTCTATATCGACGGCGTCACAAATGTCAGGGATATCGGCGGCTGGAAAACAGCCTCGGGACAGGCGGTAAAGCAGGGCATGGTCTACAGATCGGGCAAGTTTAACGCCGACGAGTCATCGGAAAAAGTTATTACCGAACAGGGGCTGCAGGCTGTCAGAGAGCTCGGGATCAGGACCGAGATAGACCTCAGAACGACCGATGACGCCGAGAACGGAAATATCACCGAGAGTCCTCTCGGGAACGATGTGAGATATGTATCGATACCTCTGAAATCGGGCGGAAATATCATTTTACTCAATAAGGACAGCTTAAAGGACCTGTTTGCGGTCCTCGGCGATGAAGCAAATTACCCGCTGGTATTCCACTGCAGCATAGGCACCGACAGGACCGGTATGGCGGCGTTCCTGATAAACGGCCTGCTCGGCGTATCAAAGGACGATCTGATCCGCGATTTCCTGTTCTCGAATTTCGGAAATATCGGCAGTATGCGGACGCAGTCGATTATCGAGACCTATATCGAAACCGTGGAAATGGCGGGCGGCAGGACTCTCGCAGAGCAGATCGAAAACTACCTGATCTCGGTCGGCGTATCCGCGGATGATATCGCGACACTCAGAAAGATGCTGGGAGAATAGGAGAAATAATATGTTCAGAGCAATGGGACGAATTAAGCAGCAGATAAGCAGGGAGGAATGCATCAGGGTGCTGAAGGAACAGCCGCGCGGCGTACTTTCCATGATCGGTGACGAAGGGTATCCTTACGGAATCCCGCTGAATCATCTGTATATGGATGACGGCCATATTTATTTTCACTGCGGAAAGCACGGCCATAAGATCGACGCCATCGCGAAATGCGATAAAGTAAGTTACTGCGTATATGATCAGGGCTACCGCAAAGACGGCGAATGGGCGCTCAATATCAACAGTGTGGTTATATTCGGCAGGATCCGCGAGGTAACCGACGAAGAAAAGATGCGCGAGATATGCACTTTGCTGACACAAAAGTTTACCGACGATGATGAATATCTGCAGAGGGAACTCGCGGGTTCGTTCAAAAACGTAAAATGCCTCGAACTCATCCCCGAGCACATGACCGGAAAGCTCGTAAACGAAGCATAAAATGAATCACGGAGAGAGTTATGAAAACAATTATCTTTTTAGGATCATCCGTTACCTACGGCGCAGCCTCCGGCGGTGTTTCGTTTGCGGACGTTATCTGCCGAAATAACGGTTATAATATGATCAAAGAGGCGGTCTCCGGCACAACGCTGGTTGACGAAGGTCCTGACTCATACATCGCCAGATTAAAGACGATCGATGCGGATCCCGTTGACCTGTTCATCTGCCAGCTCTCAACCAACGATGCGACACTGAAAAAGCCGCTCGGGAGCATATGTGCTCAGCAGGATGCGAAGACTTACGATACAAAAACCGTGGCGGGCGCGATAGAGTATATTATCACTTACGCGAAAGAGAAATGGGGATGCCCCGTACTCTTTTACACGAACCCGCGTTATGATTCAAAAGAATACGCGGACATGGTAGCTCTGTTAAAAGAGATCGCGGCGATACATGCCATAGGGATCATCGATCTCTGGGATGATGAGAGCTTTAACGAGACCGGCCGTCAAAACTATGCCCGTTTTATGGCCGATCCGATACATCCCACTCTCGACGGTTATACGGA
>JAEEXY010000031.1 GCA_016288005.1 Lachnospiraceae bacterium | reverse complement strand
GTTTACATAGATACCGTTCTCAAGTCCCATGCCGACGAGGATGTCCTTAGGAACGTTCTCAGCGCGGACTCCGAAATACGGCAGGGGATTGCCGTTCAGGAGCTTTAAGAGCAGAGTCTTTACGCTGTTGATATAGATAGCGCTGACCGTGATGCGCTCACCCTCGGAGTCGGGGACGATAAGCCCGACAAGCTTGCCCGCGAGGTCGATCACGATGCCGTCCGAGCCCGCGCCGGAAACGATATCCGTCGTGAATCCGAACTGCACGCCGTCGACGAAATACTTTGTAATGCCCGTATGAGCGACAAAGCCGAACTCCACCGCACCGTAGTAGCCGTTGGGCCGGCCGAGCGCGATAACCGGCTCGCCTTCGGTCACATTGTCCGAATCTCCGAGCGATACATATTCGCAGGTCGCCAGTGTCGAAGCGCTGATATCGGTCAGCTCGACCGCGATCACCGCCAGTCCCGAATCGGGATCCGCCATGTATATCTGCCCTTCCGCGACCGCTCCGTTGCGGAATTCTATCTCTATCCTGTCCGCTGATGAAAATACGTTGTATTCGGCCAGGATCAGCAGCTCGACTCCGTTGTCCGCGACGAGTATGCCGGTCCTCTCGGTCCTGGTCTCGATGCTCTCATCCATCCAGTTTACGCCGCTGGTTACGGCATAGACCCTTACGAGCGACTCTCCGGCCTTGCCCGCGATCGTCCGCATCTGCGAGATCATCTTCAGATAATCCGCGATCGGATCCGCCGCGGGTATATCCGTAGGACTGGGCTCTGTCCCGGTATCGGGCGCAGGCGTCGGTGTCGGAGGCTCGGTCGGCGTGGGTGACGGCTCTTCGGTCGGGTCCAGCACAACCGGGATCACGGTAGGCGTGGGCGACGGCGTAGGTGTCGGTGACTGTGTCACCGGCGACGTAGGCGTAGGCGTGCCGCCGAATGTGACTGGGCTCCTGCCGTTTGAGCTCTCAACAGGCGTAGGCGTCGGTGTCGGTGTAATGCCGAGTATCTTGTTTACCGCGCCCTCGGACGCGACAAACACCAGCCTCGACAAAAAACCGAACAGTACCGCGGCCACGACAGTCAGCGCTATTATCGCTATGACCTTCTTGGCCTTTTTCCTGTTCTTCGGTTTGATCTTCTGCTCAACGTAATTGAAATCTTTGTCGTTATTGTCCATCTCTTCTCCGTCCGGGCAAACCGATCTGCCCGCCCCTTATGTGAACCCCGGATTACCTTATGTCTCGCTCAGAGTCAGTGAAAACGTAAATTCCGTTCCCACTCCCTCGGTACTTATAACGCTGATATTCTCATCATGCGCGGATATGACCTCTTTGACGATGGACAGGCCGAGGCCCGTTCCCTTCTTGTCCTTTCCGCGCGAGGAATCGGCTTTGTAAAACCGCTCCCATATGCGCTTTACGCTGTCCTTCGGAATACCGATCCCGTGGTCCCTGACTCTTATCAGCACCTTATTGCCTTTTTCCTCCGTCTCGATCTCGATCCTCGAGTCGGAATTGGAAAACTTGATCGCATTGTCGGTAAGATTGTAGAGAACCTGCTGGATGCGGCTCATATCCGCATCGACAAAGGTCTCCATCGCTGCGAACTCCAGCTCTATCACGATCTTCCTGCTGCGGCAGATGCCCTCAAAAGCGGCCGCGACATTCCTGATGACCTTATTGATGTCGAAGCTCGTTATATCGAGCATCAGGCCCTTGTTGTCCATCCTGTTCAGATCGAGCAGGTTCGAGGTGAGCTTTGTTAAACGGTCCGCCTCGAAAAGGATGATATCAAGATATTTGCCCTGCAGCTCATACGGTATCGTTCCGTCCTTCATCGCCTCCGCGTAGCCCTTGATCGAGGTCAGCGGCGACCTGAAATCGTGAGATATGTTCGCAATGAATTTTTTCTGGTAATCGTCGACGTTTTTGACCTCTCCGACCATGTAGCTGATCGAATCGGCCAGACTTCGTATCTCGTCGTGGCTCTTGACGTTCATCGGATAGTCATAATTGCCCTTGGCGTACTCGATAGCGGCGTTCCTGATCTTTCTGGTAGGGTAAACGGCCAGGAAATAGATCCCGACGAACGCGATGAACAGTACGCCGGCTATGATCAGCAGACCCATATTGATGACGTCCATGTAAATGACGGCATCCCTGTCCACCTTCGACTGCGGCACGAAAATGCAGACATAGCCTTTGACCGCGTAATCATAGATAACCGGCTCGCAGAAGCACATCATCGGCTCCGCGAATACCCCGGATATCTCCACCCCGTCGTTAAATGACGAGGCAAACAGCATGTCCGCCTGATCGCTGACATTGAGCAGGGCTTTGCTGCGTGTATCCGCTAGCACCGCGGCTTTACTGTTGACGAGCCATATCCTGGCATCGATCAGCCTGTCGATCAGCTCAAGCTGCCTTTGTATGTCGCCCAGATCGACATAAGAAGAAAAATAGTATTCGCTGTATTCGTCCGCGATCCTTCGCACATGCTCGGAATACTGCGGCTTCATTTTCTCGTAAACTGCTTCCTCGACCATCCGGTTTCCGAACAGATTGACCAGAACGAAAATGACCAGAATGGTGACAAGGAAGCAGATTGTTACCTTTAACGGTAATTTCACGGCTTACCCTCTCTTAAGAATGTCAGCATGCTGAACCTGTAACCCCGTCACCGGGTCTCATCTTGTTTCGAACCTGTAACCGCGTCCCCATACGGTTCCGATAGCCCAGTTGTCATGATCGTGTATCTTTTCCCTGAGTCGCTTGATATGGACGTCGATGGTCCTTGAATCGCCCACGTAATCGTAATCCCAGATCAGCTCGAGCAGCTTGTCCCTCGAAAATACCTGATTGGGATGCGAAGCCAGGAAATACAGGAGCTCCAGCTCTTTGGGCGGCATATCGACCACATGGCCCATATATGTCACCTGATAGTTCGTAAGGCTGATCACGAGGTCGGGATAGCTCACCGAATCCTTGTCGGCAGCGGCCTCTTCGGCCTTTTCCTGCGTCCTGTTCCTGCGCAGCACCGCCTTGACGCGCGCCACGAGTTCCTTTGAATCGAAAGGCTTTACCATGTAATCGTCGGCTCCGAGCTCGAGGCCCAAAACCTTGTCAAAGGTCTCGCCCTTCGCCGAGAGCATGATGACCGAGCAGTCTCCGAGCTTGCGTATCCTGCGCAATACCTCGTAGCCGTCGATCCCGGGCAGCATGATATCCAGCAGTATCAGATCGGGCTTGTATGTCCCGTATCTTTCTACAGCTGTCTCACCGTCCGGCACGATCTCGGTATCGAAGCATTCCTTCATCAGGTACAATGAGATCAGCTCCGCGATGTTCGCGTCGTCATCAACTATCATGATCCTCTGTTTGTCAGACATGTAAACTCCGTTCTGTGCTTATTCCTTAAAAGTTACGATCGTAACGCCCCTGTCGCCCTCGCCGAACTCTCCGAGCCGGAAGGACTTGACGTATTTGAGGCTGCGCAGATGCCTGTGCACCGCGTCGCGGAGCGCTCCCGTGCCCCTTCCGTGAATGATGGAAACCTGCGGAAGATGCGCAAGATACGCGTCGTCGAGATACTTATCGATCACCGGCAGCGCCTCGTCCACGCGCATGCCGACGATGTTGCAGTCAATGCCTACGGTCATGGACTTCGAAACCGCTATCTGTCCCGCGCCTGTTTTCTTTCTTTCAACAACCTCGGGCTCAGCCTCGGCAAATTCGATATCTTTGATATTGACCTGAGTGCGCATCGCGCCGAGCTGGACCGCGAGCTCTCCCTTCGCGTTCAGGAGCGAGCAGACCTTACCCTTCAGGTTCATCGTGCGCACGAGCACGGTGTCTCCGATCTTGAGGTCCTCTATGCTGCGGCTGTCATCACTCTGTTTCTTAGGCTTGGGCGCCTTTATCGCCAGCTTTTCGTCGGCGGCGCCGAGCTTCTCGCGCAGGCCCGCTCTTTCGGCCTCAAGCTCCTTTACGGACATTCCGGCGGCACCTAAGCGGTTTACCTTGCGGATCGTCTCGTCGGCGTAATCCTTGGCCTTCTGGAGTATATCGCGCGCCTCTTCGTTCGCGCGGCGCAGGACTTTATCCTTTGCAGCGTCCAGGCGCTCGTTCTTGGCTTCGAGCTTATCGCGCAGTACCTGGGCATCGACCATGGCCTTTGCGGCGGTCTCGTTCTTTTCCTCGAGTTCGAGTCTGGCCCTGTCGAGCTCGCTGATGATATCCTCAAAGCTCCTGTCGCGCGTGCCGATAAAGCTGTTGGCCATATCGATGATCTCGTCGTTCAGTCCGAGCTTTTTAGAGATCGCGAAAGCGTTTGATTTTCCGGGCATGCCGATCAGCAGCCTGTAGGTGGGGCTCAGTGTCTCCACATTGAACTCGCAGCACGCGTTGCTGACACCGGGCGTCGAGAGCGCGAACAGCTTCAGCTCGGCATAATGGGTGGTCGCGATCACGTGCACGCGCCTGTTGTGCAGATAGGTAAGTATCGCCTGCGCGAGCGCCGCGCCTTCGGTGGGGTCGGTTCCCGCGCCGAGCTCGTCGAACAGCACGAGCGAATGCTCGTCCGCCTGCGAGAGGATCGATACGGTATTGGTCATGTGCGATGAAAATGTCGAGAGGCTCTGTTCTATGCTCTGCTCATCACCGATATCCGCGTAGATCTCTGTGAACGCGCAGAGTTCCGAGCCCTCGAACGCGGGAATATGCAGTCCCGACTGTCCGAGCATCGCAAAGAGTCCGACGGTCTTTAGAGAAACCGTCTTACCGCCGGTGTTGGGGCCCGTGATCACGAGCATCGAGAAATCGCCGCCGAGCCAGATGTCTATCGGCACGACCTTTCTCGGGTCGATCAGCGGGTGACGGCCCTTTTTGATGTTGATATAGCCCCTGTCGTTGAATACGGGCTCGCTCGCCTTCATGTCCTTTGCGAGCATCGCTCTGGCGAAGATATAGTCAAACTCCGCGAGAGTCTTTATATCGTATTTGAGCTTCTCAGTCTCGGGGAAGAGCATGCCGCTCAGGTTCTCGAGGACCTTTTCGATCTCCTCTTTTTCGAGGATGGCCAGTTCTCTGAGTTCATTGTTCAGTTTAACGACCGCCATCGGCTCGATAAAGGTCGTGGAACCGCTCGAGCTCTGGTCGTGTATCATGCCCGCGAACTGGTTCTTGTATTCGGATTTGACGGGCAGGCAGTATCTGCCGTCGCGCATCGTGATCAGATTGTCCTGAAGCACGATCTGCGTGTCTTTTGAATTGACGATCTGATTCAGCTGGTCGCGTATCTTGTCGTTCGTCGATTTGATCCTGCGCCTTACGGATTTGAGTCCGGGGCTCGCATCGTCCGCGATCTCCTCCTCGGAAATGATGCAGCGTATGATCTCGCTGCTGATCACCGAAAGCGGCTCTAACAGCTCAAATCTCTCGGTCAGCGAATCGGGCTCCGCGCCCTCCTCCGTCCTGCCGTAGGACTTTACCCTGAGCACCGCGGTAAGTACCGAACTGATATGCAGCAGCTCGCCCGCGCCCAGGCACGAGCTGACCTCCAGTCTCATGATCGAAGGTCTGATGTCATGTATGCCCGAAAACGAGAGTGAGCCCTTGCGGTATACTCTCGTGAGCGCGTCGGAAGTCTCCTTCTGCAGCTCCCTGATCTTTTCGGTGTCTGAGATAGGCCTGATCGCGCGGCATTTCTCTTTGCCGAGCTCGGACCCCGCGAGGTCCGTCAGCCTGTCGACTATCTTAAAATATTCAAGTGTTTTTAATGCTCTTTCATTCATAGCGTTCTCCGTTTACGCCCTTAAACAGACTGCGGGCGCGGAGGCCCTATTTCCAGCGGAGTCTGTGCAGCTCTCCTTCACAGTTCATCCCTTCGAAACCATTCTGTCTCAGGGCCTCATATAAAACTATGGCAACGGAATTGCCGAGGTTAAGGGACCTGATATCCCCTATCATCGGTATCCTTATGCACATTTCCTGGTTTTCAAGCAGTATTTCTTCGGGTATTCCGGCGCTTTCCTTGCCGAACATGATATAGTCATCCTGCCCGAAGTCTGCGGCGGTATAGACCTTTTTCGCCTTTGTGGTAGCGAAATGTATCCTCGCTCCCGGATTCTGCTCGAGAAAATCGGCGTAGTTCTCGTAGACCTTATACTTCAGCTTGGGCCAGTAGTCGAGCCCGGCGCGCTTCAGCTCCTTTTCAGCGAGCGAAAAACCCAGAGGCTTGATAAGATGCAGCGTCGAACCGGTAGCGACGCAGGTCCTTCCGATATTCCCGGTATTTGCCGGGATCTCCGGCTCCAACAATACTATATTCATGCGCAAAACCTAAAACATGCCGCCCGAAAAAGCGGCATGTGATCCTTTAATCTTCTTTGATCGAGATATTGATCGCGAAAAAGTACTTATCCTCATAGTTAAAAGGAATACAGATATTGGCCGCGTAGTTATTGCCAAAGGATACATTTCCCTTGCAGATCGTGGGCGGTGTGATATCTATCTGTGTGCCGCTCTGATAGAAAAGCGTAGCGGTATTGCCCATGATCATGTTGCAAAGCTCGCAGATCGCGCTCTGCGCGAGATCCGAAAGCTCGGTGACCTCCATCATGCACATCTTCGACGCGATCTGAAGCGCCGCAGGCATCGGAAAGTCAAGGATAGCCTGTCCTTTCATCTCGCCGGTGATGCCCATCAGGATCAGCAGTTCGTCACTGGTGAACTGCGCGTCCTTCAATGCGGGCTTTCCGATCGTGACATTGAGTCCGCATGCCTGCTCTATGACGGAAACCGACGCCTTTAACAGCGGATTGATGTAATTAACGTTGATCGTTGCCATTCCCTTTTATCCCACCTTGTGATTATTTACAAAGCGCTCTATACGCTCGAGCGCCACTTTGATCTTTTCGATCGAATACGCATATGAAACCCTTAAGAAACCTTCGCCGCAGTCCCCGAATGCGGTTCCCGGAACAACTGCGACCTTTTCTTCCATCAGAAGCTTTGTCGCAAACTCCTCGGAGGTCATGCCGAGACTCTTGATGCACGGGAATACGTAAAACGCGCCCCTCGCCTCAAAGCAGGGCAGACCCATGCGTCTGAGCTCGTGCAGCAGGAATCTCCTGCGTTTTTCATAGGCGTCGCACATCATCTCGACATCCGCGTCGCCGTTCTTCAATGCTTCGATCGCGGCGTACTGGCTCGTGGTCGGCGCGCACATGATCGCGAACTGGTGGAGCTTTGTCATCTGCCTGATGATATTCTCGGGGCCGCAGGCATAGCCGAGTCTCCAGCCGGTCATCGCATAGGACTTCGAGAAGCCGTTGATCACAACTGTCCTTTCCCTCATCCCGTCAAACTCGGCGATGGAAACGTGCTTTCCGCCGTAGGTCAGCTCCGCGTAGATCTCATCGGAAATAACGAAGAGGTCCTTTTCCTTTACGATCTCGGCTATCGGCGCGAGCTCCTCGCGCGTCATGATCGAGCCGGTCGGATTGTTCGGGAAAGGCAGAACGAGGATCTTGGTCCTGTCGGTGCACGCGTTCCTGATCTCCTCCGCGGTAAGCTTGAAATCGTCCTCTTCTTTGAGCTCTATGACAACGGGTTTGCCGCCCGCCATCAGGATGCAGGGCTCGTACGACACGTAGCTCGGCTGGGGCAGGAGCACCTCATCGCCGCGATCGAGCATGACTCTTAAGGCAACATCTATCGCCTCGCTGCCGCCGATCGTTACCAGCGTCTCCTTATCCCAGCTGTAATGCAGATTAAAACGTCTCTCGAGATAATTGCATATCTCGATGCGCAGCTCCTTAAGACCTGCGTTAGACGTGTAATGTCCTCTTCCTCTCTCGAGAGAGTAGATGCCCTCCTCGCGGATATGCCAGGGCGTGTCAAAATCGGGCTCGCCCACACCGAGCGATATGGCATCTTTCATTTCGGTGACGATATCGAAAAACTTACGGATACCGGAAGGTTTGATATCGACAATAGCTTTATTTAACGGATCCCTCATGGTGAAACGATCATCCTTTCATCTTCCTCTTCCTGCTCCATTATGATGCCGTGCTCCTTGTATTTCTTGAGCACAAAATGCGTGGCGGTGCTTAAGATCGCCTCCATCGGAGCAAGCTTTTCCGATACAAAGCTCGCGACCTCGCGCATGCTCTTTCCTTTGATGATAACGGTAAGGTCAAAGCCGCCCGACATCAGATAGACCGTCTCTACCTCCGAGAACTTATAGATACGCTCCGCGATCCTGTCAAAGCCCTGTCCTCTCTGAGGAGTAACCTTAACCTCGATGAGCGCTGTGATCTTCTCATTCGAGACCTTGTCCCAGTTGATCAGTGTGGGATAGCCGCAGATGATCTTATCCGCTTCCATCTCGGCGACTGCCGCCGTAACCTCGGCCTCTTCGCGTCCGAGCATCATCGCGAGCTCAGACATGCTGATCTTTGAATTCCTGTCGATCGTCCTTAAAATCTGTTCCTTCAGTTCCATGGTTCTGTCCCCTCTTCTATTGCTTTCCCTTATCCGCGCGCAGCCGTCCGACGGCCCGGTCACGGCGTAAGATACGTAACGGTATCATGATTGATCACCCCGCGGGTATTGTCATCGGTCGTATATCCGATGACTGCTGCGGGATACCCGAGCCCGTTCAGCTTCTCCGTCAGTGCCCTGCCCTCCTCGCAGCACGCGAGAATGCAGCCGAGGCTGTTCACCAGATAAGGGTTCTCATCCGCGTATTCCGATATCTCGATCGCGAACTGGCTGATCGGTATATCCTCCAGTCTGACCCTGAGCCCGCACGAAAGCGTCTCGCCGAGAGCCCAGAGCGCCTTGTAGATACCCTGTCTCCCTACGACAAATACATCGCAGCCGCCCAGCGTCAGCTCGCGCATACACCTGTCATCCGCGAACTCCGCTTCCAGCCCTGCGACTCCCTGCATCAGATAACGCAGACCGTAGCGCGCCTCCAGACTGCCGCGCTCACGCTCCGCAGTCTCCAGAGTCCATGCTTCGGCCACTCTCCCGATCAGAATGATATCCATAATACTCCGAACTCCGCTTGATGTTTGACGGAAATGGTTTATACTTGATGTGTAAGAAGCTTACACCAGAGATGCCACAAGTGCCGCGAGCATCGCAAGTACGAGCACTCCGACGATCACGATGGTAATGGTTTTTCTGGTCTTTGCGTTAAAAAAGTTCATGTTTGCCTCCGTTCTCCCGAAAGGATATAATATATGCATTTTCCTTACATTTTGGTCTGTGTACTGATCTTCACCGCCTGGCTCGGCTATGAGATCAAAAAGAGCTCACGCGCGGACGCCAAGGACTCTGCGGACTTCTGGGCCCGCGAGCACGAAGCGCTGATGACCCCGCGCAAAAGCATCGACGATGTGGTATTTATCACGATCCCGAAGGAAATAATCCCGAAAAAGGTCGTCTACAATCCTCCCGAACGCGACCTGCCGGATGACGCATCCGACGATCCCGCGCCCCCCGATCCCGACGATTACGATGAGGATGACGAGGAAGAAGAGGATACCTTAGCCACCGCCTACGAGCGTATAAACACGCTGTCCGCGGAGCTGCGCTCACTCTCAAAGGTCAAGATAGCAGATCTGTCCGAATACACGAACACCGATCTGAGGCTCAAATACGGTACTCCGAACTTTACGATGCTCTCGACCGCCGATACGAACTACACCCGTCTGGTCCAGCTGATACCCACACTGGTGAGCTCACTGCGTGAGGCCGGAATGGATGAAGAGGCTGAACGCATCCTCGATTTCTGTGATGCAAATTCGATCACCTCGGGCAAGATCAGAAACCTGCGCTGAGCAGGTGCCGCATATCTGTGAAATCCGCATCGGACTTATATCTATACGTCTTTTAATCGTATCATCTGCGGCCGTCTTTGTCAATGTAATGCCGCACCGAAAAGACCCCTGCTCATACGAGCGGGGGTCTTCGTTTACCTTTATTTTATTCCTCTGTCGGAACATTTAATTTCAGATCTCTTCTCTGCGGATGCCCTTGCGGATAACTGCAGCGCCAAGTCCGATGAAAGCTGCGCCGAATCCGAAGAATGTTGCTGCGCTTGCTACGCCGGTCTGGGGAAGTACATCGCCCTCGGGGATCTCGGGGATCTCAACGTCGATGTCCTCTTCCTCCTCGGGTGCTCCCTCGGGAGTGGTGGGGATCTCTACGGGGATCTCCTCTTCCTCAACGGGTGCGCCTTCGGGTGTCTCGGGCTCTGCTACGGGGATCTCTTCAACAGTCTCTTCCTCAGCGGGTGTTCCCTCAGGAGTCTCGGGCTCTGCTACAGGGATCTCCTCAACAACGGGCTCCTCGGGTGTTTCGGTGATCACGGGAGGGATGATGATGAAGGGAACAACGGGTGTTTCATTCTGCTTGGGCTCATCCTTAGGCTCGTCCTTAGGCTCGTCAGAAGGATTCTGAGGCTCGGAAGGCTCCTGAGGATCTACAGGATCAGCAGGCTGCTCGGGCTCTTTCTCAGGCTCAACCTTCACATATGTGATCTCGATGTCTCTGTCATTATCATGGAAAACAATAACGGGTACATCATTTTCTTTCTTAAGAGTCCACTCAGCATTCTTGAGCTCATTATCAACATCATTGGGAGTCTTAATATCGTTTCCAGCGTCAAATGCAGGTCTCTCGCCCTTAATAACCTTTTCGATCTTGTCTTCCAGTGTGATGCTGTTGCTCTCCTCACCGTTTACGAAAGTGTAGGTAACGGTCCAATCAACATACTCGATCTCGGGCTCTGCTACATCATAGTAGATCTCGATGGTGTTATTCTCGGTAAACTCGATAGCTGCGATTCCGTCTTCGGTTACTCTAAGAGTGTACTTTCCGTCCTCATACTTCTGGTCTACTGCTGAAGGATTAAGGATTGTATTATTGTTATCGGGGAATACAGGTGTTGTATCCTTCTCAACCGTAATCTTCTTTTCAAGTGCTACGCTGTCATACTCTTCGCTGCCATATTCCTTCTGGAAGTTGTAAACAACGGTCCAGTCCTCATACTCCTTGATGGTAACGGTAACATTGCCGTCTACGTGGTATCTGCCGCCTACTCTGTTGTCGGACTGATGCTTTACAACGTACCAGTCGATGTCAACGATAGCGCTCTGGTTCTGCTTTACACTGATCTGTAACTGGGTTTTGATATACTCTTTTGCAAGATCACAAACATACTTATAATCATAAGGTCCTTCAACGAGAACCGCCTTAAGTACTTCCTCGGCCAGCTTGCTCTGATCGCCGGTTCCGCTGAGTACATCGGTCTCATTGATATTGTGGGTGCCGCTGTAATTCTCTGTTCCGGTGTATGCGTTTAATACATCATCGATCGCTGCCGAAACTGCCGGACCCGAAACCGGTACAAAAAATCTTCCGGGATCACCGGTCTTTGACAGATTATCATAATCATGGATCTGATAGTAGTCCTGTAAAGGCTTGCCGTCAAAACCGTTGCCGTTGATAGTCTTGTCATTGGTGTTAATGGTAGGTTTCTTTACGCTGAATACCATATCGATCAGCTGGTCAACGTAATCGGGTGAACTCGTAGCTGCGTATGCTCTTACGCCACCGGCTCCGAGCACGAGTGCTGCGGTAAGTACTAATGTTAAGATCCTTGTCATTAATTTCTTCATAACTTCCTCCTGATTATACGCCGCTCAAACGCGGTATCTGTTATCGATACATTCGTTATCGCTTTCGATGGATCAAGTATAAACCCGAAAAGATACAAAAAAGATACAAATCGGCGTTCAATCTGTATCTTTTTTGTTTATATGTAACAAAACGACATTGTTCTATTTTTTCTTTGCACAATTCTCACACATACCGTTAAGGAAGCATTCCCCGCACTTCGGCCTGCCGCTGATGCAGAGCTGTCTGCCGTGTGTGATGATCTGCTGGTTCCATGCGCTCCAGTGATCCTTGGGCAAAATGTCCATCAGCTCGAACTCGGCCTTTACCGGGTCATCTGTATGCGTGATGCCGAGGAGTTTTGAGACGCGTTTGACATGCGTATCGACCACTATGCTAGGTATCCCGAATATATGCGTGCGCACAACATTGGCCGTTTTGCGGCCTACTCCGGGAAGCGAAGTCAGCGACTCGATGTCCGACGGCAGCTCTCCTCCGAAACGGCTCAGCAGCTCTATCGCCGCCGCTTTGATATGGAGCGCCTTATTATGATAGAACCCCGTCGAGCGGATATCCTCCTCGAGCCCGGAAAGCTCTGCGCCCGCAAAGGCCTGCAGGTCAGGGTACTTTACATACAGGTCTCTCGTCACCATATTTACCCGCGCGTCGGTGCACTGCGCGGACAGGATCGTCGCGAACAGCAGCTGCCACGGCTCCTTATATTCCAGAAAACAGGGCTGCGGGGGGTAATGCTCATCCAGCAGCGCAAGGATCTGTTTCAGTTTGGCTTTCGTCACTGCAGATACCTCATAAGATTCTTGAGTACCATCGCGCTGTGCGGCTCCAGGTGCATCCCGATAACGCCGCGCTCTGCATGATACATCTCGGCAAAGAAATTATACCCGCTGTCATAGGTCTCGACCAGACGAACCATGGTCTCGTTGTCGTCGATACCCAGCTCCCAGACGGGAATATCTATATTTCTCGGAACATCGTCGTTGTTGACAACGGTCACGATACGCTCGCTGCGGTTAAAACGGCCGTAGACGATGACCGCGTGGTCGCCGGCCAGGAACTTGACCGAACCGGTCTTCAGCGCGTCGTACGAGCGGTGTATCCTGATCATCTCGCGGTAGAAATTCAGCAGGTCGCGGTCCTCACGCCCCCACGGATAAGTCCTTCTGCTGTCGGGATCGGTCCAGCCGCAGACACCGGCCTCGTCACCGTAATACAGGCACGGAGCGCCCGGCCAGGTCATCTGGATAACGATGGCCTCACGCATGCACCAGGGCCTGATATCCCACGAAGCCTCCTCGGGACCGCAGGTCGCGAGTCTGCCTATCCTCCTGCTCGTCCTGGTCATGAATCTCGAATGATCGTGGTTTGAGAGCTGGTTCATCGCGGTCAGCAGGCTCTGGGAGTTCATCCTGCTCATGTGATACAGCATCGCTCCGAAGAACGCGTCATTGTTGCGGAACATGTCCTCGCGGAAGAAATCGCTGTGCTTCTCCATGCCGGTCAGGAACCAGGTCACGGGCTCCATAAATGCCTCGTAGTTCATGATGCTGTCCCATTCGCCGCCCTGCAGCCACTTGCCGGAATTCTCGTAATTCTCGGCAATGATGATGGCCTCGGGATTTGCCTCCTTGACCGCCGCGCGGAACATACGCCAGAACTTGTGGTTGAACTCCTCGGAATAGCCGAGGTCCGCCGCCACATCGAGTCTCCAGCCGTCGCAGTTGAAAGGCGGGGACACCCATTTGCGCGCTATATTAAGTATGTATTCGACCAGCTCGGGCGAGCCCTCGTAATTGAGCTTGGGCAGGGTTTTGTGTCCCCACCAGCCCTCGTAGCTGTAATTGTCGGGCCAGCTGTCATCATTAAACTTAAAGAAACTGCGGTAAGGGCTGTCAGCATGTCCGTACGCGCCCTTTTCAAAGCCTATCGCATCCTCGTATATATGCTGTCCGTCGAGCCATTTGTTGAAGGAACCGCAGTGATTGAATACGCCGTCTAAGATGACCCTGATCCCGCGCTTATGACATTCCCCGACGAAATTGGCGAAAAACGCGTTGCTCGCCTCGAGATTCGTCAGATCGGTAACTCTCGTGATATAGCGCGCGGAATGGCGGTTGTCCGTATCTCCGTCTGTCAGCACATTGCCGTAATCATGCGGGATAACGGTAAAATGAGGATCGATGTGATCGTAATCCTGCGTATCGTATTTATGGTTGGAAGGGGACACGAACAGAGGATTGAAATAGATGACTTCGATCCCGAGATCCTGCAGATAATCGAGCTTTCGCAGCACGCCGCTCAGGTCGCCGCCGTAGAAAATGCCTACGTCATTGTTCTCGGGGGTCTTGTTCCAGTCGAGCACCTCGCGCGAATAGCAGTCGATGTAAAAATACTCGTTGGTCAGAGTGCGGTTGTCATTGGCTCCATCGGCAAAACGGTCGGTAAATATCTGGTACATGACCGCGCCCTTTGCCCAGTCCGGCGTCTTAAAGCCCGGCATCAGCCAGAAATCATACGTCTCGTCATGACTCTCCGTAACGCCTACCGCATTATAGAAATAATATTTTTCACCGCACCAGATGATGAAATAATACGGAACGTTTTCTACTCCTGTAGTATATGTGCACTCATAATAATCAAACAGCTGGTCGCTGCTCGAGATACTCATGGGGAGTCTCCGGTCCCCGACTACGCATACAACCGCCGACGCATTACCCTTGGCCACCCTGATCCTGAGCTTTACCGGCTCATTCTGCCCGGGCTCCATGGGACAGCGGTATTCGGCTGTGCCGTCGCTGAATACGGCTCTGCGGATAAACTGCGTGGTCATGAATCCGATATTCGAATTCGACATCGTCTCCACAGGAGCGTAGTATTCGTTTACGACTCTGTTCTGTTGTTGTTCACTGCTGGGATAATATTCCATACCTGATGCCTTTTATGATAAACGATATAATGGGCTGTGCAATCGCTTGCACAATCAATTATATCACATTTTTCCCAAACATAAAATGAGAAAGTAAAAAAGGACAATCCTGCGACTGTCCTTTTTTGGAGAAGGTATTTTTGTTACTTATGGGGTGTAGCAAAAACTATATAATGTATTGGGGTTTACGAGTATTATTATAGCAGAGTCCGCGATTAAGTGTGCACAAACTTAACAAAACTTACTATTCTCTTTTGTGCACATTGCACAATGGTCATCCCTCTGCCTGTGTGAATAATGCCTCAAACTCGTCCTTTGTAATGCGCTCCTTTTCGACAAGCAGGGCTGCGCAGGCGTGGAGCACGTCAAGATGCTCGTTGAGTATCCTCTTCGCCTCGGCGTAGCACTCGTCGATTATAGCCTTTACTTCCTCGTCGATAAGGTTCGCCACATTCTCACTGTAGCTGCGTGTGTGAGCCAGGTCGCGTCCGATGAATACCTCATCGTCCTCATTGTCATAGTTGACCAGACCCATGTTGTCCGAGAAGCCGTACTTTGTGACCATGCTGCGCGCTATCTTGGTAGCCACCTTGATATCCTGCGACGCGCCGGTCGTGATATCGTCAAATATGATCGACTCTGCCGCACGTCCGCCCAGGTCGACGATGATATCCTGCCTCATGCGTCCCTTGGTATTGAACATCTCGTCCTTATCGGGCAGCGGCATCGTATAGCCCGCTGCGCCCTGTCCGGTAGGAATGATCGAAACCGTGTAAACGGGTCCGACATCGGGAAGCACGTGGAACAATATCGCATGTCCCGCCTCATGGTACGCGGTTATCTTCTTTTCCTTGTCAGAGATCACGCGGCTCTTGCGCTCGGTACCGATTCCGACCTTGATAAAGCTCTTTTTAACATCCTCTGCGCAAATGTACTTGCGGTTATCCTTTGCCGCGGCGATCGCGGCCTCATTCATCAGGTTCTCGAGATCCGCTCCGGTAAATCCGGCAGTGGTCTGCGCTACCTGCTTCAGATCAACATCCTCGCCGAGAGGCTTGTCCTTAACGTGGATCTTGAGGATCTCCTCACGGCCCTTTACATCGGGTCTGCCGACTACGATCTTACGGTCGAAACGTCCGGGTCTCATGATCGCGGGATCGAGAATATCCACGCGGTTCGTGGCCGCGAGAACGATGATGCCTTCGTTGACACCGAAACCGTCCATCTCCACGAGCAGCTGGTTCAGTGTCTGTTCTCTCTCATCGTGGCCGCCGCCCATACCGGTACCGCGCCTGCGCGCTACGGCGTCTATCTCATCGATGAAAACGATGCAGGGTGAGTTCTTTTTGGCGTCGTCGAAAAGGTCACGCACACGCGATGCGCCGACACCGACGAACATCTCAACGAAATCGGAACCCGATATCGAGAAGAACGGTACTCCCGCTTCTCCCGCGACTGCCTTTGCGAGCAGAGTCTTACCGGTTCCGGGAGGGCCCTCGAGCAGTACGCCCTTAGGGATGCGCGCTCCGAGTCTGGTGTATTTTGCGGGGTCTCTGAGGAAATCAACGAGCTCCTCGAGATCCTCCTTTTCCTCCTTAAGTCCCGCAACGGAACCGAAATTGAAACGCTTTGACATGTCCTTGGCGAGCTTTGCCCTGGACTTGCCGAAGTTCATCATCTTGGAATTGTTGCCGCCGCCCGCCTGTCCGGTGATCATCGTGAACATCACCACAAATACGACGAGCAGTATGATGTAGGGAAGCACCTGTGTCAGGAACCAGTTGGGCTTTGCTATCTTGGACATCGTATACGGGATGTCGCATTCTCTGGCGACCGCCTCGATCTCGGTAACGTCCGAGCAGTAGAATCTGCACTTCTGCCCCGAAACCAGAGTCACCGTTACGGTACCTGTCGGAACCTCCTCATTGGGTTCAATGGTAACACTGTAGACCTGTGCCTTATGCGCGTCCGAGTCGAACTCCTGATAGCTGTACGCTCTCGTCCCGTTCCCCGCAAGACTCTCGGAGAGATAGAGCGCGAGCATCACCACAGCCAGCACTACGAGATAAAAAACCAGGCCTTTGTATCTGCTGTTCTTCAAAGGAATAAACCTCCTGTATCACTCTTTATTCAACCACCGCGATATAAGGAATATTGCGATAGAACTGGTCATAATCGAGCCCGTAGCCGAGGACGAATTTGTCGGGGATCTGGAATCCGACATAATCAACCTTCACATCCACCTCACGGCGGTCGGGCTTGTCAAGCATCGTGCAGAGCTTGATGGAATTGGGCTTGCGGACGCCGAGCACCTCGATCAGATGCGCCAGTGTCTTGCCCGAATCAATGATATCCTCAACAATGAGCACATCCCTGCCCTCGATCGGCTCATCGAGGTCCTTCAATATCCTGATGCGGCCCGAAGACTTGCGCTCGTTGCCGTAGCTCGAAACCGACATGAAATCCATCGAAACATGGCAGGTGATATGCTTTGACAGCTCGGTCATAAACATGACTCCGCCCTTAAGGATACAGATCAGATGCAGCTCTTTGCCGGCGTAATCACGGCTGATTTCTTCACCCATCTCGGCGATCCTTTTCTCCAGCTCTTCCTGTCCTATCATGATCTTGATCTTGTCATCGATATTGTTCATAAATCCGCCACCCTTTCATAAAATCCGCATCACCGCAGGCCCGGCGCTCACTCCGTTAGCTCCGCAGCCAGTATCCGGCACGTGTCACCGGTTACATAACACGAGTCGTCCCGTCTGCCGCCAACAACCCAGAGCACGTGCGGACCCTCGGCCAGGAGTATCGTGCCGTCTCTGTCGGGTCCGGGGACCTTGTTGTCGATGAACCAGGTCTTCAGACTCTTGCGGCAGAGCTCACCGGTCTTGCCGCTGCCTTTTACGAGGAGATAGTCCCCCTCACGGCGCGTTCTTACAGCTATACTGCCATTTATCTTATCATAATCAAAAAATTTCGTATAGTCGTTTCGGGGAATGTTTAGATTTTTTTCACAGGGAATTAATCGCAGATACAGACATTTCCCGTCCGGCAGGGCAATGCGCAGACCCTCTTCGCCGATCTCTCCCACTTCGTGTAAAAATGCCGTGTCCGCAGTCTCCTTCTGCCTTTCCAGCACCAGAGCCCCGTAATCGCGTCTGGCTCGAAGGCCGTAAGGCAGATCGGCGCTTTTTCCGACGGTGTTCGCGATCAGCCCTTCCGCGATCCTCACGTGTATCTCTTCGATATCCTTCAGTTTACCGGCAAGCCTCCCCAAAGCGCCGCGCAGTATCACAGACCTAAGCGCGATATGCATGCCCGCGAGCGCGTCCGCGTCGATCCTGACGGAAACGGTCTGATCACCGTCCGTCTCCTCGATATACCTGCCATCGGCTTTCAGCGCCTCAACGCGCTCCCGCGCCGCCAGGGCCACGTAGTCCTCGAGCTCACCCGCTCTTTTCGCCGCGCCCGCAATATGGGCCGCAGCCTCGCTGTTTATCGACTCTTTCAGGATCGGGAGCACCGTGTTCCTGATCCTGTTCCTGCTGTAATCCTCAGTCAGATTCGTCTCGTCGGTCCTGTAGGCGATGCCCCTGGCGGCGAGATACTCTTCTATCATCGCCCTGCTGCAGTCGAGCAGCGGTCTGATGATGCGGAATCCGCCAAACTCCCTCACCGGAGCGATCCCGCGCAGCCCCGAGATGCCGCTGCCTCTGGCGATATTGAACAGCACGGTCTCCGCATTGTCGTCACGGTTATGCGCGACCGCGATGCAGTTAAGTCCCTCGTCTTTGCAGACCTTTGCGAAGCACTCGTATCGGTACTGCCGTCCGGCTTCCTCCTCGGTCAGGCCCTTTTCTTTGGCAAGTGCCGGGATATCCGCGTGAAATACCCTGAATCCAATCCCCTTTTCGCGACAAAAAGCTTCGACAAAATGCTCGTCCGCATCTGCCGAAGCTCCCCTGATACCGTGGTTAACATGAACCGCGACGAGTCTGAGACCCAGGCGGTCCTTTAAAGAAAAAAGAATATTAAGAAGGCACATCGAGTCTGCTCCACCCGATACGCCCACTGCTGCGCCATCCCCGCAGGACAGCATGTTATTAAGCTTGATGTAATCGATTACTTTTTGTTCCATCCGGTCACTCGGAGCCTTCCTTAGGCACGAGGATGATCTCGTCGGGGTATCTCAGCCCCAGCGCTTCCCTGGCCTGATCCTCTATATAGTCATCGGTTTCCCGATACTTGATCTCGTTCTCGATAGTCTTTGTCTTTTCGTTGGCAGCTGCGATGCTCGCATCCAGCTGCTTTATGATATCGTTCTTGGCGTTAAGATCGCTCGTAAGCTTCTCGGTCTTTACCAGAATAAGTACGCAAATGAACATAACGATGATGACAATGATCCCCATCGCCGCTCTTGAACTTCTGCCTTTTCTGCGCATGACACTTGCCTCCCGACTGCATAGCCTTATTTAGTAATCTG
Source organism: Lachnospiraceae bacterium (assembly GCA_016288005.1). Classification (GTDB taxonomy): domain Bacteria; phylum Bacillota; class Clostridia; order Lachnospirales; family Lachnospiraceae; genus RUG11977. The sequence goes on along the minus strand of JAEEXY010000031.1, from coordinate 16,543 downwards.
CGGATCAATGCCCGAAAAAACGGGACACTGCACGCTGCTCGTTTTATATATCGGTTATCTGCGGGAAAAACTTTAGTCCTTCAGCGCAAAAAACTTCAAAGATACTTATAAAGTTCGGCAGCCTCTTCCTTTTTTTGCGTATCCGCGATACCCAGGACCTCGACCTTAACGGTCTTTGTGCCGAATCCTATCTCTATCACGTCTCCGACCTTAACCTCGGCGGAGGCCTTCGCGGGCTTGCCGTTTATCGAAACCCTGCCCGCGTCGCAGGCTTCGTTGGCAACGGTGCGCCTCTTTATCAGACGCGACACCTTAAGATATTTGTCCAGTCTCATATTCCCATTAAAAAGCCCGCGACCTATCGGCCGCGGGCCCAGTGTTTAAAGAAATTACTTGTTAACAGCATCCTTTAAAGCCTTACCAGCCTTGAACTTAGGAGCCTTGGAAGCAGGGATCTTGATAGCCTTCTTGGTCTGAGGGTTACGTCCTGTTCTAGCGGGTCTCTTGGTAACTTCGAAAGTACCGAAACCAACGAGCTGAACCTTCTTGCCAGCCTTAAGCTCTGCGGTAATAGCCTCGATAGCAGCCTTGAGAGCCTTCTCCGAATCCTTCTTTGATAACTCAGCCTTCTCAGCGATAGCTGCAACTAAATCAGCCTTGTTCATAATAATTCCTCCTCGATTTTAAAAAAATAAATGAAATGAAATCCGAGTCGTGCCCGCTTGCGCGAAATGCCGTATCGGACCGTCAATTTATTTATAAACGTTGGCGTGGTCTTTGTCAAGAAAAAATGATAAAAAACCGCACATTTTCAAGGTTTTTTCTCGTTTTCAATACCTTCTTATCTTATCATGAGAATCGTCATTCGTTTTTATGATTTTCCTGAGCACGACGTAATACCCGTTTCCCGGAGAGACCTCAACAAAGACCCTGTCGCCCTCGTGCTTACCGAGGATTGCCTTGCCCAGGGGCGATTCGATGCTGATCAGATTGTTCAGCACGTCGCCGCGGATGGAAGTCACCAGACGGAACGTATCCGTCTCGCCTTCCTCCTCGAAAAATACCTCGGCGGTATTGTTGATGCCCATCTCGTCCGCCTTCGAGCTGTCGTCGATAACGGTCGCGTTCTTCAGCATCCTCTCGAGGTACCTGATCCTCGACTCGTTCTGGTTTTTGTCCCTTTTCGCGGCATAATACTCAAAGTTCTCGCTCAGGTCTCCCTGCGCGCGGGCCTCCTTGACCGCCTCTATCGCGTCCTTGCGGACCACCAGTTTCCTGTATTCTATTTCCTCGCGTATCTTGTCGACATCGCTCTTTGTCAGATCTTCACCCATAGTATCAACTCTCTTTCCTGTTTATCTTCGCGGAAGCGTCGTAAGGGGCCGGTGCCGCAGGCTCCGTCCTGCGCGCGTGATTGGCCGCGTCGCGCTTTAAGTAGCGCTCGATCGGGTTGACCACTCCGCCGTCCTCTCCCGCGATGTAATCCCTTGTTTTTCCGAAGAACAGCTGCTTGTGGGACAGATGCAGGATATGGTTCGAATACCTCATCGCCTCGTCCAGATCATGCGATACCATGATTATCGCGATCCCCTGCTCCTTATTGATCTTCGAGGTGAGCTCGTACATGTCGCGCGCGGCGACGGGATCGAGTCCCGAAACGGGCTCGTCCAGGAGCAGCAGCTTCTTCGTTGCGCAAAGCGCACGCGCCAGCAGGACTCTCTGCTGCTGTCCGCCCGACAGGTCCTGATAGCAGTGATCCCTGAGGTTCGTGATGCCCAGCAGCTCCATATTCTTATCGGCCTCGGCGTAATCCTTTTTATTCATGAACGGGCGCCAGCCCATGCTGTTTATGCGTCCCGAGACCACGACCTCCCTGACGCTCGCAGGGAAATCCTTCTGTATCTGCGTCTGCTGCGGCAGATAACCGATCTCGTTGGGCTTCAGGCCGTCACCGGTCTCGATCCTGCCCGACATGGGCTTGATGAGCCCTAAGATGCCCTTTACCAGAGTCGATTTGCCCGCTCCGTTCTCACCGATCACGCAGAGGTACGTATCCTGCCCGACCGAGAAATTGATATCGCTGAGTATCGGCACTCCGTCATAGCCCAGCGTTACATGATTGCATGTTAGTATCGACATTTTTATTCCTCATTCCTGCACTTCTCGCAGGTTCCGTAAAGTATCGAGCCCTTGCAGATTATCGAGAAACCGTGATGTTCCTCGATATGTTCGTTTATCTCATCCATAAAATGACAGTCAAGGTGTATGACCTTGCCGCATTTGACGCACTGCAGGTGCAGGTGCGAGTCGCAGTTTCTGGCCGGCTCCGCGAACTGATACAGCGCCACGTCTCCCGAATCCGCGGAATACTTGTTGACCATGCCCTCCTCGGAAAGTCTCCCCAGATACCTGTAAACGGTCGAGATATTCACGTCCACCGACTTCTCTTCGAGGTGCTTCATGATATCATTGACCGTCAGTGCCCGGTCCGCGTTATTCTTCAGATAGTCGGCGATCTGTGTCCTGGCCGCCGTCCTGTATGACTTCTTATCTGCCATGTCTGCTCCGTTTCTATAAAAACCATCTCGCGGGCACGCCCGCTCTAAAATGCAATTAATTTGCGAATTATAGTAGCACGGCTTTCCCCAAAAGTCAAGAATCCCGCCTCGCGGCAGGATTCCCGTTTATGTTATTTATTAATGACTGCGCTGTCCATTATCACTTTCTCGGCCTTTTCCTGACGTACCGCGTTGTTGACCATCTTGTCGATCTCCTCCTGGGAAATGGCCTCAAGAACCTCTTCCCTGGTCTCAAATCCGTAGTAGTCGAAGAAATACTCCTCGAACTTGGCCTCGAACTCCTCTTCGGATACATCGAAGCCCTCGATCTCAGCGATCTTGTCCAGAGTGCGGCTGTACTTGATGGTGAATGTGTACTGGTCCTGCATGAACTGATCGTATTCGGCGGGGGTCCATCCGTAGTACATCGCGAAAAGCGTAGCCGCGTCCATGCCGTAGTAGGACTTGTACATATTGTCGTAGTAGTCCTTCCAGTATGCTACAGTATCGGCGATCTCCTCGTCGATGTCACCCTCGAAGGTACAGTTTTCGATGACCTTCTGGGCTATCGCGTTCTTCGCGAGGTCGTCGGCCTCCGCAGTTGCCTCGGTCTCGAGCTCTTCCCTTATCGAATTCCTGTACTCCTCAACTGTGGAATACTCGGTATTCTCCGCGATAAACTCATCGTTAAGCTCGGGAACCTCGAGCGTGTAGATCGCATTGACCGTAACAACGAACTTGGCCGGCTTGCCCGAATATGCCTCATTGTTCGGATAAGGATCGGGGAATGTGACATTCACATCCACGGTATCGCCCGCGTTCGCTCCCACGAGTCCCTCTTCAAATCCGGGGATGAACCTGCCGGAACCGAGCTCCAGCTCGAAATCGGTGTCGGCTCCGCCTTCGAATGCTTCGCCGTCCATATATCCGGTGTAATCGATCAGCACAACGTCACCCATCTCCGCGGGTCTGTCGGTAATCTCTATCTCCTCGGAGCTGTCCTCCATGAATGCGTCGATCTGGGCATCCACATCCTCGTCGGTCACAGGCGTGTACTCGTAATCAACCTCGATGCCCTTGTACTGTCCGAGGGTTACGGTTACGTTATACTCCTTGGAGCCGGGATCCACAACAACGGGGATGTCCGTGGGCTCAGCGTCAACCGTGCCCGTGGGCACGTCCGTTACGGTCACGTCGGGCTCATCCGCGTCATCCTGCTTGTCCTTATCCTTTGAGAAAAGGGATGTGATCGTTGAGAAAAATCCGCCGTCGGAACCGCGCTCCGCCGCGTTCTTTTTATATTCCTTAAGGAACAGCACAACAAACACAACGATCACGGCCACGAGCACCAGAATGATGCTCAGCAGTACCGCCGTGGTACGCTTCGAGGCCTTGATCGTAGCCTCTTCGTGCTCGTCAAATACAGGGATGTCGTAGTAATCCTTATCGCTGCCGTCGGTATCGTCCGCGGCCTTTTCCGTTACCTCACCGATACTTTCTTCGATATTCTCTTCGGTACTCTCGATGACTTCACCGGCCGTCTCTTCGGTCTTTTCGGTGATGTCCCCGGAAACCTCTGTGTTTTCCTTGTTTAACTCGTCCATTTTACTCCGTTCCGCGCACTGCGCTGTATGTCTCGTTTAATGATGTCTTACCCACATTATCACGCAAATATGTTTTTTCTGTGAATATCAGTCATAAGTTGCGGACTTTATCACATCGATTGTGGGCTTATAGCGCAGCCATGCCTTCGCATAGATCTCGTCCTTTGAAACAAAGCCCCATTCTCTCGAATCCTGTGAAACCGAGCGGTTGTCGCCCAGCACGAAAAAGCACCCGTCGGGCACGACCACGGTACCTTCGTGTTCGGTAATGAATCCGCCGTTGATCTTTGTCTTCTGTCCGTTGACATAAGGCTCGTTAAGCGCCTCTGCCGAGCCGTTTACGAATACCTTTCCGTCAGCGATCACAACGGTATCTCCGGGACAGCCGATCACGCGCTTTACATAGGTCTCTCTCTCATCGCCGGGATAAGCGAAGAAAATGATGTCTCCGCGCACGGGCTCCTTGAACAGATACGCGAGCCTGTTGCCGATGACGCGGTCCCCGACCTCAAGCGTATGCACCATCGAGCTCGAGATGACCTCGGTCTTGATTATAACAAAATGGGTAATGCAGAACGCCAGGATATAAGCCACAACAATTACCAGTATCCAGCTGAATATCTCGCGGCGGATATTGACCTTTTTCTCGCCCTCTGCCTTCTCTTCGCTCTTTTTGGCTGCGTCGGAAAGGTAATTCTCGTCCTCTTCGACCGCCTTTTTGATAGCCTCTTCTATTGCGGCTTCGTCACGCTTTGCCGCTTCCAGGTCCTTATAATTATCTTCCACGGTATGTCTGCTCCCTCATAGATTAAGGCGGCACCGGACCGATCCGGCCGCAGATGCACTCCTAACTTTTTATTATAGCCCGTTTCTCCCGATTTTTCAAGACAACCGGCTGCCCGGTCCTTTTATCCGACAAACTCCGTCAGGCATACCTGCGTCCCGTCACCCGCATCCGCGAACTCTATGTAAGCCCGCTTTGCCGCTTCTTCATCATCAAACAGCCCAAAAACAGTGGGGCCGCTGCCGCTCATCATGCTGCCTGCGGCGCCGAGAGCGAGCATCTTGTGTTTAATAGTCTCTATTTCCGGATGCATCGCGATCGAGACCGGCTCGAGCACATTGCCCATCGATGCGCACATCGCGTGCAGGTCCCCCGCCTCTGTCGCGCGGATCAGGCCGTCGATATCGGGATGATCGTGGTGCTCTTCCCTGTCATACCCGCCGTATGCTTCCTTCGTCGAAATACCGAACGCCGGCTTTACGAGCAATACATGCGCCTGCGGTGCAGCGGGCAGAGGTGTCAGTTTTTCTCCTATACCCTCGGATATTGCGGTCCCGCCCATCAGGCAGTACGGCACATCGGCTCCGAGCCGCACGCCGTATTCCGCCAGCCGTTCGGGAGAAAGCCCCAGTCCGTACAGCTCATTTGCCGCCTTAAGCGACGCCGCGCAGTCACTGCTGCCTCCGGCGAGTCCGGCTGCCACCGGGATACGCTTTGTGAGCTTAACGTGCATGCCGTGAGCGACGCCCTTTTCCCTGCGGAGCAGGTCGATCGCCTTATAGATCAGATTATCCGAAGGCGCGCCCAGAGCCACATCCGAATCGATCGTGATCTGCCCGTCATCCGTGCGTGTAAACTCCAGCACATCCGACAGTCCGACGGTCTGCATGATCATCCTTACCAGATGATAGCCGTCTGCCCTGCGGCCTACTATATCCAGCCCCAGGTTGATCTTTGCGTATGCTTTTACGGTAAGTTCTGCCATGCGCTCCTCCTATTCCGGAATGCCATCTCGCGTACATAGTCCGCTCGATGACCGTTCGCTCAGCCCTCAACCGGCAAACAAGCTTCCCGTTGAGGGCATTCGCTTATCGCACAAAAATCCCCCGGAGAGAAGTGTCCCCGGGGGCTGTGGAAAATGTTGTCATTTTACACTGAGATAGAAATCTTCCGCGGGAAGCTTGCCTCCCACCGAAGCGGGATTCTGATCGAAGAGAACCTGAAGATATGCCTCAACGTTCTTCTTCATCTCATCGCCCGTGTAATTAACGATATTGCAGAAAGGAATGGCCTTCTTGGCAATGGCTGCCTTGAAGATATCATAGCTCTCGAGCAGAGCCGCCGTTCCTTCGATATCACTGTTTGCCGTATCGGCCGAAGCCTTAAACTCATCGATGAATACCTTGACCGCATCGGGGTAGCTCTCGGCAAAATCCTTATTCACTACGATAACACCTGTTACGATCGCCGAATCCGCACCTGCGAGCGCGTTCCACTCGGTATTGACATCGAGCGCGACTCTGGCTCTCTCATTCTGTGTCGTAACCGCTGTTACATAGGGCTGGGGAAGCATCGCGATGACATTCTCGCCCTCGCCCGCAGCGCTCATGAGTGCCGCAACTTCAGTCGCCTCCGATTTGAACTCTATGGTCACGTCGTTGTCGGGATCGATGCCCGCCATCGTGAGCAGGTATCTTAAGGTGTACTCGGGTGTAGCGCCCTTTCCTGTGGAATAAATGGTCTTGCCCTTGAGGTCTGCGACCGAATTGATCTCATTGCCGAGCTCAACTACGTAGAGCACGCCGAGATTGTTGATCGCCGCCACCTTAATGCCGCCTTCGGTCTTGTTGTAGAGAACCGATGCGAGGTTTGCGGGAACCGCCGCGATCTTGATGTTGCCCTTGATCAGGTCTGCTGTGATCTCATCCGCGGCACCTGCGATCTGAAAGCTGTATTTAAGTCCTGCTTCGCCTTTGTCCGACTTGGACATAAGGTTTACCATCGCAATGGCTGTGGGTCCTTTGAGAACCGCTACCTTAACGTCCTCTTCGGGCAGTACGGGCTTTTTCGAGCATCCGGCAAGCACTGCCGCAGCCAGGCTCAGCACAAGTAAAAGTGCAATGCATTTCTTCATTTGAAGTATCTCCTCTCTAAAAAGTCTCCCAATCCGGGAAACCATGTTCGCGAGTACGATCGGGGCAGCTCCTCCGTCCGTCAGATCGATGAACAGATCAGCCGCAGCCCTCCTTCGAGAGTGAAACCGCCAAAGCCTGCAGGAAGTATGAAATGGTCGCCTTTGCGAATAACCTCACCGTCTGTTTCACCCGTGCGCGTGATGCGGCCTTCTCCTCCGATCACCGAACAGATCAAAAACGGTTCGTCTTGAATATACGAGTCTTTGCCCTCAATGTCAAGTCTGCGGACATTGTAGTATTTGCAGTGAACGAGCGGCGTGCAGCTGCTGCCGCACCCGTCCGGCGCCGACATGGGACGGCCTTTGTCAGAAGCGTCGCTCCCCGTAAAAGGCACCTTTATCACGTCGATGCTCTGCTGCACGTGCAGCTGTCTCGGTTTGCCGTTCTGCAGCCTCCCGTAGTCGTAAACGCGGTAGGTAATGTCGCTGTTCTGCTGCGTCTCGAGGATCATCGTGCCGCCCTTGATCGCATGGAGCGTGCCGGGATAAATCTGGAAGAAATCGCCCTTATGCACCGGGATCTCGCGGATAAACTCGCCCCAGCGGCCGTTCTCTATCATATCGGCCAGCTCCTCACGTGTTTTCGCGTTGTGCCCGATAACGATCGTGCTCCCGGGCTCCGCATCCAGTACGTACCAGCATTCGGTCTTGCCGAGCGACCCGTTCTCATGCTCCATCGCGTACGCATCGTCCGGATGCACCTGGATGCTGAGGTCCTGCCGCGCGTCGATTATCTTGGTGAGCAGCGGGAAAACGGGCAGGCCGTCCGTGACGATGCCTTCCGCGCCGAGCCGGTCTTTTAAGATCTGACCCGCATTGCCGAAAACATCCTGACGGGTCTCCCAAAGTTTGGAAAGCGTCATTCCTCCGAATTCGCCGCCGTCGATCTCACAGTCGCCGTTTTTATGCGCCGAGACCGCCCAGCACTCACCCGTATCGTCGCCCGGGATATCATACCCGAACTCGCCTCTCATCCTGCTGCCGCCCCATATCATCTGCTTGAATACAGGCTTAAGTCTTATAATATCCATTTCTGATCCCCTCACCGGCCTTTCCTCAGACCGGCAATAATATGATTTTACGCCGTGATAAACGAAACCAGATAGAACGGCACTTTGTCGTCCTTATGCGTCTCGATTATCCTGATCGTTACCGTATGTTTTTTCTTTTCGGGCTGTTTCTGTGCGATCGCGGCGAGCTTAGCCTCGGCTGCGGCCTCCGCCTTTGTGGGCTTGGCAAACTGCACCCGCCCGGTATCTGCCAGCGCGGTCTCGATGCGCTCTCCGTGGTACATCAGCGTGCCGATGTAGAGATGATCGCCCCAGTCCTGATCGAAGTTGCCGTCGAGGATCACGGGATGCGCCGTATCGCCGTCGATTATCGCCTCAGCTATCGGCGTGGGGCGGTGGATCGTCTTTCTGTACTGGAGCGCCAGCTCCGAGCCTGTAAATGTAAATGTGATCGAATCACCCTTGTTCCACGCCTTCCAGCCGTGTTTGAACAGGTCGTGCAGATCCTTTTTCTTTGAATAGTCGGGTTTGAAACCCTTGCATTCTACAGCTTTAGAACGATACTGCGTCCGCTTGAGCTTTTCCATAGCGTTGACCGTCACGGGATCGATCGTGACCACGGGAGCCGCGGGCTTAGCCTTTCCCTCGACGTATTCCGCGCAGATCCGCTCCAGATGATCAGTCACGAGGCCCGCCAGCACCGCGTGTCCCGCATCATTCGGATGCAGTCCGTCGGGCGAGAGCTCCTCGCGCTTAATGCGTCCGGCCTCGATCTCGGGGCGCACCGCGTCCCTCACGCTGATGCAGGTAATATCGTAGGCTTCGCCGATCTCATCGTGCTCGGCCTGGGTATTTACACCGGTATCGTAGAACAGGTTGTTCATGATGAGCAGAGCCGGGTGGCTCGGAAGTCTGCGAAGGCGCCTGATAAGGCCCTCGTAGTTCTCCTCAAACAGCGGATTGGCAGGGTCGTTTACCGAAAACTCGACCATGCAGAAATCGGGCTTATAAGGCGTCACATTCTCGGTGAGTCTCGTGATGCCGAACTGCGAGCTCGTGCCTCCGATGCCCGCGTTCACATATGTGAACTTTGCCTTCGGGAAACGCTGTACAAACCAGCTGTACACAAGATATGCGTAGCATGTTTCGGGCGTCGAGGAGAGCGAACCCTGGGTGATGGACCCGCCGAGAAAGCACAGTGTCAGCTTCTCTCCTTTTTTCGCGCGTTTCATGAGAGTGACCAGCGCCTCGGGGCTGCCTTCGTACGCAACCGAACGCCCGATCATTTTTGAAGTAAGATATTTTTTAGCCATATTTGCTCCTTACCTGCAGATCATTTCCGTTTAAGATACTCGAGGTTCTTCGTGATCAGCTCGCAGCGCTGCTTTACGCAGTCCGCCGAGCGCAGCGGATCCTCAGGGGTATTGAACACGTAATCGACAAGTCTTTCTACGGTTGTAGTTGCCACATGCATCCTCGTGTCGCTCGATGCGTAGTAAATGAATACCTTTCCGTCATCGTCAACGATCGCGCCGTTTGTAAACGTAACGTTCGAAACATCGCCGACCCTCTCGCCCCCGCGCGGTCCGATGAGAAGTCCCGAAGGCTCCGCGATCACCTTTGCGGGATCGTCGAGCGAGGTCGCGAACGCGTAGATCACGTAACGCAGGCCCGCAGCGGTATTGCGCACGCCGTGCGCGATGTGGATCCAGCCGCGGTCGGTCTTGATCGGCACGGCACCCGCACCGTTCTTGACTTCGGTGATCGTATGATATTTGCGGCGGCTCGTGATGATCTCCTCATCTATCACCGCATGCTCGATATCGTCGCACAGTCCGAAGCCGATGCCTCCGCCCGAACCGGTGTCGATGAAATCATCCATCGGTCTGGTATAGAAAGCATATTTGCCGTTTACAAACTCGGGGTGGAGCACGACATTTCTCTGCTGGGGAGAATTGAGCGTTTTGAGGTTGTCGAGCCTCTCCCAGTGATCGAGATCCTTTGTGCGCACGATGCCCGCCGCAGCCACCGCCGCGGACAGATCGTTCGAGGAATCGTCATGCGACTCCGAGCAGAAAACGCCGTATATCCAGCCGTCTTCATGCTGTGTCAGGCGCATGTCGTAAACATTGGTCTCCTCGGGACAGGTGTCGGGCAGAACAACGGGATAATCGCGGAACTTAAAGCCGTCCACGCCGTTGTCCGATTCTGCCACCGCAAAAAAGCTCTTGCGGTCATTGCCCTCGACGCGCACCACGAGGCAGTATTTGCCGTTAAGCTTGATCGCGCCGGAATTCATCGTCGCATTGATGCCGAGACGCTCCTCAAAGAAAGGATTCGTCTGCGGATTGAGGTCGTAACGCCAGAAAACGGGGATATTGTCGCGTGTGATCACCGGATTTACCCAGCGGTCGTATATTCCGTTATAAAATGCCGTATCAATGCTGTTTTTCTTTGCGAGCGCCGCATCGTATGCCGCCAGCGCGCGGTAATACTCGGGATGGAGCTCGGGGATCTCGATATCGGTCACGGCCAGTCTCCTGATCATCTCGATGCACATCCTGCCATTGTGATACGGGCACTTCCAGGGCTCGACTATCGGGCGGCCCGCGATCGGCTCAAGATTTGCATCCAGCTCCCAGAACCACTCTGAGCCCTCTCTGTGATCCGTCAGCTTTTCGCGGATGAACTTCCAGATGTCGAGCGCGGCCGCGAAGAATTTATGATTGGTATTGGCGGGATCGCATTCGAACTTCTGCGAGGCGTTCATGAAACCGAGCACCGCCTCGGCCTGCACCCACCAGATCCTGTGCGTATTGTCGGTGCCTCTCTCGCACTCGTTCAGGAGCGAATGGTTCACATACGCCCTCTCATAGATGCGCTCGGCCAGCGCCTTCGTGATCGGCGCGATCCTGGCCGTGAAATCCTCGTCGTCGAGCACTTCGAGCCCGCGGTCGACGAGCCATGAGGTCTCAATGTCATGCCCGTAGGAATGCAGGTCGATCAGCGAATTATAGTCTTTGTCAAAGAATACCTCCTGACGCCTGAGCGCAGGATTATAGATCTTGCCTTCGATGATATTCAGCATAAAGCGCAGTCTGCCGGCCAGACGCGCAGCCAGGCCTCCGCAGCCGTTGTCGCTGTGCTTTCTCGCAACGCGCAGCAGCTCTGTATATGCCTCGAACACGTGCAGCAGCGTGTTCATGGTCTTTTCGGCCTCGACGCCGTTCTCGGAGAGCTTATCGTTGCCCGCAGGCGTGAAATCGCGGTTGAACGCCTCGAGATACCCGACATTGTCCACGCACCTGCTCTCGATCACGTCCATGATCTCGATCGCCTTGAAAAACGCCGACAGATCGCCCGTCGCGTCATAATACGAAGCCAGCGCGTAGATGGCGAATGCCTGATTGTAGGTGTGCTTTGTATCGTCGGCGATGCTGCCGTCGTAGCGCACCGCCCAGAGCACTCCGCCGTAAGCGTTGTCTATGCAGTAGTCCGACATGAATTTATATGCGTGCTTTGCGTTGTCCAGACAGATCGCGGCGAATTTGGCATTTTCGCCATCATCCGCGAGTGCCTTGACCTCCTTGCCCTTAAAGAGCATGTACGCATTTGAGAAAAACCAGAGTATGCGGCTGTTGAGGATGCAGCCCTTCGCCGCTGCCGGGTCCTTTTTCAGGTCGTAGTCCACATACCCGCAGAAGCCCCCGAACCTGTCGTCGCGCAGCTCCGCCCAGAACGGTATGATCTTCCGGGTAAGATGATCGTAAAACTCCTTTGAAATCTGCTGTCTGTCCATAATTCAATCCTTCTCTTCTTTAGATGCGGTCTTAACCGCATCTGATTCCCTGCCCTCCACGTCACTTACGTACAAGGCCCTAATTAGGGACGGTATCCCGCCGCTCCGTCTTGTAGTTTGACACGTAATTGTGCATAATCGTGCATTTTACTCCATGCACGGCAAAAAACCGATGCGCGGACAAGCATGATTACATCCCAAAGTATAGGTACATTCGGGCATTATGTCAATCGGATATAAAAAAAGAGAATGCACAATTTATAGTGCATTCTCCGGATGTATTACTGTCTCAGCTCTTCCATTGTGTAGCGCTTCTTCATGCTCTTATACCTGAAACGCGCCATCTCGTTCTTCGCGAGCACGTCGGCCTCATTTCCGCGGTACTGGCAGCGGATGCAGCAATATTCGTCCTTTTCCTTATCGTAGAACATATCGATGTCCAGGTCGCGCATGAAGCACGAAGGGCATCTGTAATTAAGCCGTCCTTTTCCTAACTGTGCCATGATCAATCCTCCCTCTCCAGCCTCAGGCTCGTCGTATAAACATCGCCCTGTGTCAGTTCCGCCATGTATCCGAGCGTGAACATCGGCGAGAACGCATAGCCTTCCCTGATGTAGCCGACATTGTTCTTTCCGCCTTCGCCGGTCATAGTAACAAGCGTCTTTATCGCGCGGATCGAAGCGTTGACCGCGGATGCGTCCTGAACATACTCCTCGCGGCATTTGTATGCGTAATCGATCGAGCGGGACGCGGAAGACATATTGCCTCCGTCGATGCCTGTGATCCTGCCGCTCTCGAGGCCCTTTTCGTAGGAGTCGAGCGCTCCCATCGCACGAAGGGTAACGCAGGTCATGTCCTCGGGATATTCGGTCGTTCCGTAGCAAGCCACCATGTATTCGTTGATCTTAAGCTCCGCCTTCGGATCGCTCATCTCAAGGATGTTTCTCTTTATCTTGATATCGCTGCTGCCTTCCTTGAAAATGATCTCGGTCTGCAGCTTAACCTTAAGATCCGAAAACTCTATGTCTACGGGTTCGAGAGTCAGCTTCCTGATCTTGCCCGCGGAGGTCTTTGTCTTCGGCGAAACGAGTTTTCCCTTTTTGTCGTTCATATCGCATTTAGCGAGCTCGACGGTCCTGCCTTTTTCGTCCTTCATCACTTCTTCTGAGAACTTCGCCTTGGTCCTGCAAAGGCAGAGGTCGACCTCCTCGCCGCCGTGGATCAGCTTCGCGCTGCGCACTGTTCCTTCGCCCGCGTAATGAGTGAAATATCCGGCCCTGTACTTTTCCTGGATCAGGAATGGATACGAGCAGTCCTGAACATGAGGCGTTCCGATGCCCACCGGCCACTCAAGCTTCGCCGCGTAAGGACGCAGATCGACGATCGCGCCGCCCTGGTCCATGTTCACGCAGACACGCATGAACGGATCGTTGTACCAGAAAAGCTGCTTGTCCGAACCGTAGAGGATGTCTTTCCAGAGCGCGCATTCGGGCTCGGTGTAATTCTTGTGCTCACGGTAGAAATCGGCCCACTCGGCCATCGTGAGATCCTCGAGCTCTCCCTGCTTCTTGAGGTCGCCGTAATACTTCATTCCGTCGGAATAGCTCTGGTAGAGCAGCTCGTAAGGCGCCTCCCATCGGCCCATCTTGTTCATCCAGCCGGGTCCGACGAACATCATGTTGTAAGCAATGCCGTTGTTGTAATCGCCGAGAACCCTGTACTGGTCGACAAGATTGTAGAAGTAAGGGTACTTGTACTCGCCGTCCTCTTTGTAATAGCTCATGCCGCGCAGAACGTTCTGCGGATGGGTTCCGAAATTCGAGCCGTTGCCGTCATAGCATGCGAGCAGGTCGCGCGAAAGATGAGGAATGGCCACGATACCGCTGTCCTCGGCCTCATTGGCCGCGGGTGCATGGGTATTGACCTTCGAAGGGATCCAGGGTGCCCACGGACCGCCGTCCATCAGCGTGTACCAGCTGTTATTGCAGGTATGGTAAGCCTTCGGGCCTTCCTCCCAGCAGGTCGCAACTGCGCATTTTACCGAAGGATACGTCTCTTTGATGTAGTTCGTAAGCTCTGCGTCCATATAGTACGACCCCGTCGACTCAGGGTAGAAGCCGAAGCGCTCGTGGAACTTCTCAAATACATCGTTGACAATGCTGATCTTGTCCTCCATCGAGAACATCCAAATACAGAAATCCTTGGTCTTATACTTCTCGCGGAACTCCTTGCAGGGAAGTCCGAGCAGCGTGAGCGCGATCTCATCGCCGTACTTCTCGTGATGCTCCTTCGCAATTGCTACCGCCTCGTCGTTAAAAAGGCTGGCGTAAGTCATCTGGATCGTGGTCTTCAGGCCGTTCTCGTGCGCGAGTCTCTGCTGTGTCTTGAAAATGTCGAGCGACTCGGTCAGCAGCGCTTTGCGCCCGATATCCTCGGCCTTGCCCTGTCCGGTCACCTTCTCGGCGTACTCGGGTACCATCTCGGGGCGGTGAATGATATTGACTATAAATCTGTTTTCCATACACTTATCTCCTTGAAAATTCGCGCTTCCGACGCATAACTGAGTCATTTGCGCAACCGATTGTCCAACTACTAAAATCCTACCACCTCTAATGTGTACTGTCAAGGAGGAAATCATAAGGTTAATGATAAGACATGGGGACGGTTCTTCTGTCTGCGAACTGCGCAGACAGAAGAACCGTCCCCATGTCTTCCAACTGACTGCCCACGTCTTTTATAATCCGATTACAAGTTCGGGCGCTGCAGAGAAAACTTCCGGGACTCGTAAAGGACGCCGACACTCAGCACGCGTATTCTGCGTGCCTAGTGGCGCTGCGTCCGTAATCGAAGCGAGAGCGTGTCTCCGGAAGTTTTACTCGTCGCCGCCCGAACCGTCACTAGGCTTGAAACCAACAAGGGCCGGCAGTTCTGCTTGCAGAACTGCCGGCCCCAAAGAGCCAAATTCTAGATAATCTCCTCCACCGACAGGCTGTGATCCCTCGACAGGTCGATCCAGCCGTCATCGGTGATCACTACGGGATGAGCCAGATCGAACTTGTTGATCAGGACGATCGTGCCTTCCCGGCCGTCACTTAAGCGGACGCGGTTATTGATGTATGTATTGATGATGTATTCGAGGAATACATAAATGTACTGCGAGTCGTATTTGTGGTAGCCCTCGCTCTCAAATATCGTGATGACCTTGAACGGACAGAGCGGGCCGCGGTACACGCGCCTGGAAGTCATCGCGTCATATACGTCCGCGATCGCAACAATACGGGCGCAGGGGTCGATCTGGTCGCCCTCAAGTCCCATTGGATACCCCGAGCCGTCCATGCGCTCGTGGTGCATCAGCGCCGAGTTGATTATATGCGGATTAAGTGTCGTCTCCTTGAGGATCTTGTAGCCCTCGGTCGGGTGTGTCTTGACCAGATTATACTCGTCGTCGGTCAGCTTGCCCGGCTTTGTGATGATGCCCTCGGGAAGCTTGGTCTTGCCGATATCGTGGAGCAGACCGGCCATCGTGACTATGTCCAGCTCCTCCTTTTCGAACCCGAGCCACTTCGCGAAAATATTGCAGATCAGCGCAACATTCACGCTGTGCGCGTAGGTGGGATCGTCGTAAACATGCATGTTGTGGAGCATGTCAAACAGGTGAATGCTGTTGTCGTTGTGCACGATCAGGGACTGGATCTCGTTCAGCAGATACTCCTCGTCGATCTTGATCCTCTTCTCGATGACGTCGTTTATAAAGCCCTTGATGTGCTTGACCGCGACCTCAAAGCTGGCCTTGAATACCTTATATTCTTCGCTCGCCAGAATTTTCTCGGAGTAGGTATCCTCATGCGGCTTTTCCGGCAGTTCGACCTCCTCGGAGTCGTCCCTTATCCTGACGCTGCCGATCGAGTAGAAAACCAGCCTGTTTATGTAGTTGTCCGTCAGTTTTTGCCCCCTGGCAATGATCAGCTGGTCATTGACCGAGTAAACATCCTCGTCGGTGATCATTCCCGGCACAAGATCTCTGGTAAATATCCTGGACATTTGCAAACCCCCGCTAAATGAATGCGTGAAAATATTGAAAAAACGGGCCTTTGGTGCTATACTTTTCGTGGAAACGTTTCCAAAAAACAATTACCCATTTTGTCATTTTTGATTATACAACAAGAGGGCGGAATTATGAAGAATTTTTCATCATTTAAGCGTATTTTTTGTATCCTCCTGATCGTGTCCATGCTCATGTCCCTGGCAGGCTGTAAGCAGAAGACCTCCGATCCGGACGTTACTCCCACCGCGGAGCCGACCGCCGCGCCCACACCCGACGCGGGGAGCGATACGGGCACCGGTACCGGAGACAGCTCATCACACGGGCTTTTGACCCCTGATACCGACAGCTATCCGGTCGACGCTTCGGGCGAGGTCCTGATCAATGACGTCGACCTGAGCAATTACACCGCGCTCAGCTCATCCGACAACTCCCGCGTTTTCTATCACATATTCGTGGGTTCGTTTTCGGATTCGGACGGCAACGATATCGGCGATCTGCGCGGCATCATCAACCGCATGGATTACCTGAACGACGGCGATCCGGCTTCCG